>NZ_JBFAQJ010000024.1:0-104731 GCF_040677225.1 Saccharopolyspora sp. NPDC049357
GTCCACGCCCACCCCACCCAGACCGAAGCCCTGGGCGAGGCCCACCTCGCCCTGGCCGGCAAGCCGCTGCACGTGCACGGCTGACACCCGCACGCGCGTCCCTCGCACCTCGTTCCGGCACGCCGACCGGCGCCGTCGGTCTGCCCGTCGACATGGTCATCGGAGTGGTGATCCCGCTGGGCGTCGGTTTCATCATCGGAAACGCGAGCGAAGCCGGGCGCAAGCGGACCTTCAGTGCCCACGCTACCTATTCAAACGGGCTGACACCGCAGTCATCATGCCCAGTCGACTCTCGAATGCGCGTCTGTCACAAGCGTCGCTGTGCATGGAGGAATCTGTCCTTACCGGACTAGAATTCTGTTAGCAGTCGAGTTGCACCATGTGTCAGCGGGGACGTCACCCCGCCACCAAGAGCGCACCTGAGGCTGCCATCCAGGAACGGCAAATCCCCAGGGTTTGTGTTCTTAAGGAGGTGTGCGATGCCGGTACTGCGGTTCGACCCGTTCCGCGACATCAACCGGTTGGCCAACGAGGTGCTCAGTGCGACCCGCGCGCCGCAGCCCATGCCGATGGACGCCTACCGTCGCGGTGAGGAGTACGTCGTCGAGTTCGACCTACCAGGCATTGAGGGCGAATCTCTGGAAATCATCGCCGAGCACAACACACTGACAGTGCATGCTCAGCGCAGCCCGACCAAGCCCAGTGATGCGGAAATCAGCTACGTGGTCGCCGAACGCCCCACCGGAACGTTCGCCCGGCAACTGCAGCTCGGCGGAGCCCTGGATGCCGACCGAATCCAGGCTGAGTACCGCAACGGGGTGCTGACCGTGCGGATCCCGGTAGCCGAGCAGGCCAAACCCCGCCGCATCAGCGTCGATCGAGGCGACGAACCCCGCGTGATCGCCGGGGCCACCGAAGACTCCGACGGCTAAACAGGTCGGCTCTCTTCCAGCGGATCCCCGTGCCGGCCCAGCCTCTGGACCAGAGGCTGGGACCCGGGCGTGCGCTGGGAGGCGCCGAAACAGCGCGTCGGGTCGCAACGAACAGGAGTACGTCATGAAGCACCCCGAGGAGTACACGAGATCGGCCGAGCAATGTCTGCAGCAAGCCAAGGAACACTCCACCGGGGAGATCAGGCAGGCACGCCTGACCGAGGCCGCGATATGGGCACGACTCGCGCAGGCCGCCGCAACGGTCTACGCCGCCGACCGGCACGAGGCGAGCGAACAAGCCTGACACGGGTCGACTCCACCCACAAAACGTCGCTCAAGCACTCGCGCCGGTCGCCCTCCAAGGGTTCGGCCACCAGCAGGTCGGCGACGACGTTCGGTTGGGGGACTCCGAAGGGACCCAGCGGAAATCGTTGATCTCCCAGGCGTTGACGAAGCGTTGCGGCATGACGCTGCTCGCACCGGGCGTCTCCGGTAACCCCGAATCGCGAAGACGCTGCACGAGCGTCACACAACCGGCCGCATACGGATGTAAGGGCCTCCGCACTGCGGAGACCCTTACCGGAACGCTAGCTCGAGTTCGACGAGCGTCTTTCCCACTCCTGAACTCCGCCTGCTAGGGAACTTCCGGCAGGGCTCAGGACTACGAACGTCCTTGACGTTGGACCATGCATTCCTCCGGGGCTGTCGCGCCATCGCCCCTTCGGTTCACCGACCTTCTCAATCGATTCACCGCACCCTCAGTAAACACCTGTCCAGGGCATAAGTCAATGAACCGTGGGCCGTCTGAACTGCGGAAACCTAGTGCAGACCTTTTGCCGCACCCGCTACCGCAAGAAAGGTCGAAAGCGCGCTCGACACCTTCAAGTTGATGGAAAGACCGGACTCGACGGGCTGAGGTCGGCACCGCTCTCGCAACATGACTCCGGTCCACATGCTCGTCGAAGGGCAACCGAGCAGGACACGAGCGGAATCACAGACCAGCATTCCTGGTTCACCCCAGGAATGCTGGGCAGCTAACGGATCACGCCGCGGGCACGGCGTGGCAGCGGGGTCCTCGGGGCTCCTTCGGCAGCGGCCTGAGCAGGATCCATGCAGATGGAGTTTGCCAGTCAGCGTCCGCACGACCGACGCACCCTGTCACCGATTCCTCGACGGCTGTCCTCCTCCAGGCGCAGGGCGATACCGAGAGCGAAGAAGGTGGGGGCCCACTCCCCCACGAAAATCCCCCACCGATCCGCGCGGTCCACGTCAGCTTCTTCCACCTTGGCGGAGGCAATCCATGACACGAAACTCGCCCCGATCGAGGCGAACCCGGCGACGAACATCATGTCCGAGGTGACTCCAGCGTTAGCCAGCTTGCGCAACATCAGCGTGTCTCCCTGCCCTCATCGCGTTGTGTCCTCATTGGTGTGCTACCCGCGGTGGCTCCGCTCCAATCCAGTCTGCTGGGCACGGACGGCAACTGCCCGACGGTCACCGCACAGCGCTGGTGACGACTGCTGGAGTTCTCGGAGTGCGGCTCACAAATCGAAGCGGCAGAAGAGTGGCCATGGGACACCACGAGCACAGGACGACGCTGCGTTGTGACGCCGACGCACTGTTCGACTACCTCGCGACGTGGCCAACCTGCCCCACTACTTCGAAGCGATGACCTCGGCCGAAACCAACGGTGAACAGGAAGTCCACGTCGTCGCAGAAGTCGAGGGACGACGCCGCGCCACGCCTGGTCGCACACATTCGCAGGCACGCTCCATGTGCTGGAACCCCGGAAGGCCCGAACGAGTACCACGGCGACCTGCATGTAGCCGACGCCGAGGGCGTCACGGTCACGGTAACGCTGATACCGAACGCGCGGACGGACCCCGAATTCGCGCCGGACTGGAGCAAACACTCGCCAACATCAAACGGCTTGTGGAACCTGGTGTCGCGTGCTCTAGCAGCCCTCTGCTTCAACTGGTCTCAGGAAGCAGAAGGCGGGTGAGACCTCCTGACCAGCAGAAACACGATCACGACATGCGGTGGGACGGACTCAACGCGATCGCTGCTTCCAAGCGCTCTTTCGCGATCGCACTGAACCAGGCGAGTATCGTGCGCGGCTCCGAATCCGTTCGCCGCCCCGGCGGGAGTTTCAGGCGCGACCTCGACGCTGGGGTTTGGGGTGTGCGGGTTACCAAGCCGCACACCCCAAATCGTTTGCCTCAGAGGTCGCCGGTAGCCATCCGAATCTGGGCCATCGAGTATCGAATCACCGCTACCAGCACGACGACTCCACTCTGGTGCGAGCCGCTTCTTGCTCGCTGTCGTGGTTTCAGGCCCGATCGTCCACCTTCGGACGGGGCGCCAGGAGCATGGTCGAGGTGTCCAGTCGTTCGTCGGCGTCCTGGCCTGCGACTAGTTCGCGGGCTTCTTCCCTGCTGGAGACCACCGGGACCGATCCGCGCAGCGGGCGAGCGGCGGTCTCGCGCATGAACAGGGCGGCTACCACTGCGATGGCGGAGAAGAACATGACGTAGAACGCGGGCGCGTAGCTGTTGCCCGTCACCTGCACCAGCAGCTGGGAGACCAGCGGCACCGTGCCGCCGAACAGCGAGGTCGCGATGTTCTGCACGAATCCGACGGCGCAGTAGCGCGACGCGGTCGGGTACAGCTCGGCCATCACGGCGGCGTTCATGCACAGGAACAGCGTTCCCGGGATCATCACCAGCATCAGCGCGACGTAGAGCGACCACGTGGTCCCCAGGTTCATCAGCGCGAACGCCGGGACCAGGAGGATCAGGTTGCCGATCGCCGCTGCGAGGTAGACCGGCTTGCGCCCGAGCCTGTCCGACATCCGCCCGAAGACCGGCAGCAGCGCAGCCTGCAGCACGAGGATGACCACGGTGGCCAGCGCCGTGTGGAACGTGGCGATCCCGACCTGGGTCTCCAAGTACGTGGGCATGTAGCTGGTCAGGGTGTAGGACGATGCGCCGTCGGCACCGATGAGGGCGATGCCGATCAGCACCTGAGGCCAGTAGTGCTTGAAAACGCCGGGCAGGTTGTGGCGGACGAACATCGGATTCGCCGCCTGTTCCACGGTTTTCTGTTGCGCGGCCTCGAAACTGGGCGACTCCGAGACCCTGCTGCGCAGTGCGATCGCGATGATGCCGAGGAAGAACGCCACGAGGAACGGGATGCGCCAGCCGCCGTTGACCATGGCGTCCGGGCCCCAGAACTGGGTGGCGATGCCGCTGGTCGCAGCAACGACTCCGGCACCTGCCGCGAATCCGAGCTGCGAGCCGCTGTTGAGCAACGAGGTCCAGAATCCGCGGTTCTTGTCCGGCGCGAACTCCGCGATGTACGTGGCCGCACCGGAGTATTCGCCGCCGGTGGAGAAACCCTGGACCATGCGCAGCAAGTAGAGGGGCACAACAGCCCATGCGCCCAGCGTGCCCGAGCTCGGCAGGAGGCCGATCAGAGTGGTGGCCACGGCCATGAGGGCGATGGTGAAGAACATGACCTTGCGGCGGCCGATCTTGTCGCCCAGCGGTCCCAGGATGATGCCACCGAGCGGGCGGACCAGGAACGAGACGGCGAACCCGAACAGCGTCACGAGCAGGCCGAGCGTTGGGTCCATGCCGGCGGTGAACACCTGGGTCAGGGTGACGGCGAGGTAGCCGTAGACCCCGACGTCGTACCACTCCATGAAGTTGCCGACGCCGGCACCGACCTGTGCGCGGACGAGGGCCGGTTTGTCGAGGACGATGCAGTCCTCCTCGCGAAGGTTCCGCGCACCTTCGGGCTCTGCGGAGTGGTCATTTCTTCTATCGGACATCCTTGTCCCTCGTTTCTGACGATCGAGGCGAATCAACGTGGTGCGGACCTGGAGCGGGTCCTGGCTACGGCTGCGCGGCCCTCCTGGTTCATGGCTGCGGCCGCAGATCGGCACCGAGCGCGGACGAACTGGTGAGCGGGTGCTGACACGCGGCGGCGAATCAGCCCCGCCACAACCAAACACCCGACCGTGTTCATTTTTCGAACGTGATGACCAAAAACTTTGACAGAGGCTCGGCAAGCAAGTCAAGGGTTTCCGTGAAGTGGACGACGCCTTGCCGGGAGCCCTCCCGAAAAAACGGCCAAACAGCGAGCAGGCAAGGCGATCTCGCGAAGAACCGCACTACAGCCCTCGCTCACAGGTGGGCCAACGCGTTGAGGCCGCGCCTGACCGACAACCCCGCCCCATCGCACCCGACGCCCCCTTGACCGCGACACAGCCGCCTCAGTACGTTCTCTACATCGAACATTTCGTTCGTATAATGAACGTCTCGCGGAGGTGTTGCTACTCGCACATTGCGCGCCGCGTGAGCTCGCGGCGTTCCGGGCCGCCGCGGGAGCCGTCCGATGACTGCAGAGAATCCACCACGACGCAGCGCAGCGACGTGCAAGACATCCGGAGCACGGCATCGAGCTCGCGCCCCGAGGCCAGCCGCCACACCATGCGCGATCGCTCGATGAGCACCGCACATCGCCCCTTTCGAGTGCAGCGGTCGACGAGGTGCTTCCGCCCCGCGTTGCTCCAACGCCTCGCGGCCTGTCACCCGGAACTGAAGCCGAACGCAGACGAACCGAGGAGATTTCTGCATGTCGCAGCAATTGAGCGGTATTCTCACCGCCCTGCCGACCCCGTTCACCGCCGGCGGGAGAATCGACGTCGATGCACTGAGGAGTGTGGTCGACCGCAACATCGACGGCGGAGTCGACGGGTTGGTCGCGTGCGGCTCGACCGGCGAGTTCGCCGCGATGAGCGAGCAGGAGCGTCGCCTGGTCGTGGAGACCGTGGTCGAGCACGCGGCCGGGCGCGTCCCAGTGATCGCACAGACCGGAGCGGTGAGCACAGCGGAGGCCATCCGGCTGTCCCGCCACGCGCAGGAGTCCGGCGCCTCGGTCGTCATGCTGGTCACGCCCTACTACGAGCCGCTGAGCGAGGACGAGACCGAGCACTACCTGCGCACCGTCGCCCAGAGCGTCGACATCCCGGTGATGCTCTACAACCTGCCCGGCGTGACCGGCGTCGACCTCGCCCCCGGGACAATCGGACGGCTGGCTCGCGAAGTCGACAACATCCGCTACGTCAAGGACACCAACGCGGACATGTCGCGGGTGCGCCAGCTCATCCACCGCTACGGCGACGTGATCACCACCTTCGGCGGCTGGGACACGCTCATCCTGGCCACCCTCACCGAAGGCGCGGCCGGCGTGGTCGCCGGTAGCGGCAACGTGGTGCCGGCCGAGTTGGTCTCCCTCCACCGCGCGCTGCAGGCCGGCGAGCTGGACCGGGCGCGCGCCGAGTGGTCTCGGCTCTACCCGCTGATGGAGTCGCTGATGTCGATGCCGTTCGTCCCCGCGGTCAAGGCCATCCTCAACTCGCTGGGCCTGCCGATGGGCGCTCCGCGCAGTCCACTGCTGGAACTCGATGCTGAGACCGCAGAACGGGTTTCGGCCGAAGCGGCCGCGGCGCTGGGTCAGCGGGCACCGTTGCCGACCGCCGTGTCGGGCACGGTGCTGCGCAGCGCCGATTCCCGTCCGCTGTGCTCGTCCTCGGACCTGCCGCCGTCCCGCCACTTCATCGACGGCGGCTACGTCGACTCCACCTCGACCCGGGTGCTCGACGTGGTCGACCCATGCTCGGAACGGGTCCTGTGCCAGGCCCCGGACGGCACCGCCGAGGACGTCGACCAGGCGGTCGCCGCCGCGATGAGGGCCAAGACGTCGTGGGCTCGGCTGGTTCCCAAGGACCGCTCCGACGCGCTCCACGCGATCGCCAACCGCGTGGAGGCGCACGGCGATCTGCTCGCCAGGATGGAAGCGGCCAACACCGGAAAACCGCTGGCCGTCGCCCACGACGACATCGCAGGCACCGTCGACATCTTCCGCTTCATGGCCGGCGCGGTGCGCGCCACGACCTCGATGGCCGGCGGCGACTACCTCGACGGGCACCTGTCGGTGATCCAGCGAGAGCCGGTCGGCGTGGTCGGTGTGGTTACGCCCTGGAACTACCCGCTGATGATGGCCGCCTGGAAGATCGCGCCGATCCTGGCCGCGGGCAACACCTGCGTTCTCAAGCCCTCCGAGCAGACCCCGGTGACCACGCTGAAGTTCGCCGAGCTGGTGAACGATCTGATCCCGGCGGGCGTGCTCAACATCGTCACCGGCCGCGGTGACGTGGTGGGTGCGCGGCTGTCCTCGCACCCCGACATCGACCTGGTGGCGCTGACCGGCTCGGTCAACAGCGGTCGCGCGGTGGCCCGGGCCGCGTCCGAAGGCCTCAAGCGGGTCCACCTCGAGCTCGGCGGCAAGGCGCCGGTGCTGATCTTCGAAGACGCCGATCTCGCCGCCGCAGCCGAAACCCTGCGCACCGCCTCGTTCTGGAACTCCGGCCAGGAGTGCGGCGCGGCCTGCCGCGTGCTGGTGCACGAGTCGGTGGCCGATCGCTTCGTCGAGCACCTGGTGCGTGAAGCCGCGTCGCTGACCGCGGGAGAACCCGCTGTGGACGGCGTGGAGATCGGTCCGGTGGTGTCCCGGGCGCACTTCGACCGCGTGCGCGGTTACCTGGAACGCGCGCAGCGGGACGGGGCACGGGCCGCGCTCGGCGGAGCTGCGCTCGACGGGCCCGGATACTTCGTGGCACCCGCCGTGCTCGTCGACGTGCCGGAAGGCGCGGAGATCACCCGCGAGGAGGTCTTCGGCCCGGTGGTCACCGTGGAGACCTTCCGCGACGAGGACGAGGCCATCCGCCGTGCCAACGACGTGCCCTACGGGCTCTCGGCCTCGGTGTGGACCGAGAACGCACGACGCTCGCACGAGCTGCCCGCGCGCATCGACGCCGGCACCGTCTGGGTCAACTCCCACCTCGCTCTGGCCAACGAGGTGCCGTGGGGCGGCTTCAAGGGCTCCGGATACGGCAGGGACCTGTCCCTCTACGCCCTCGACGACTACTCCCGCACCAAGCACGTGATGCACAACCACGCCGCGAGGCGCTGAGACGCGGAAGTGCTGTGGTCCTCGGAGAGTTCCAGGGACCACAGCACTTCTCGCCGTTGGGCCTAGGCCTCCCACACCTGGAGCGGTGCGCCGAGTCGGTCGACGCGGACGTCGAGGCCGAGTCCTGGGCGGTCCGGGACCAGGACGCCACCTCTGGTGATCGGAGCGTCGAAGTCGGCCGTCTCGGTGCTGACCATGCTGCGGCAGTCGAGCACGCACCGCAGGAAGCGCTCCGGCACGGTTGCAGCCAGGTGGGCCACGGCGGCGAAGGCGATGGTCGAGCCGACGGTGTCCTGCACGCTCACCGTCGCTCCCGCGGCGAGCGCGATGTCGCGCTGCCGTCGCCCACGGGTCAGTCCGCCTGCCTTGGAGACCTTCAGACCGATCCCGTCGGCGACGTCCTGGCTGATCATCGTGATCAGGTCGTCCTCGTGCTGCACGAGCTCGTCGATGACTATCGGGACCGTGCAGCGGCGGCGCAGCGACATCGTCTCCCGCCACGTCCCGCACGGAGCCTCGAGCACGAAATCCGTTCCTCCGGGCAGCATTCGCAGCATCCGCAGCGCGGTCTCCGGTGTGAGTCCCCCGTTGGCGTCGGCCAGGAAGAACTCGCCCGGTTTGCGGTCGGCCAGGCAAGCGCTGATCCGCTCGGCGTCCAACGCCGGCCCGCCTTCGGAGTCGAGGGCACCGATCTTGATCGAGTGCCCCAGGTAGCCCTGCTCGCGGTGTTGGGCCACGCGTTCCCGCATCTCCTCCGGGGTTCCGGAGTAGATCGACGAGATCGCCGGCAGCCGCTGGCCGGTGGAACCGCCGAGGAGTTCGCAGGCCGGCAGCCCGACTTGCCGAACACGTCCCAGCAGGCCAGGTCGATCGCCGATTTCGCGTGGTTGTGCCCGACCAGCGCAGCGTCCATCGCCTCGTTGATCCGATCGACCTGACGCGGATCGCTCCCCAGCAGCCGGGGTGCGATCTCGGTGATGCCGGCCCGCGCGCCCAACGCGTGCGCGGCGATGTAGGTGGATCCGAAGGGCGTGCTCTCGCCCCACCCTTCGAGTCCGGTGTCGGTCACCAACCGCACGAAGGTGGCGTCGAAACTGCGGTACTCCCGACCGCCCGACAGCCGGTAAACCCCACCCGAATAAGGCAGATCCAGCTGGTACAGCTCGATCTTGTCGATCTTCACCGCAATCTCCTCTCAGAAGGACGCCGTTGGGGCACCGAAGAGGGTTTCGTCCGGGGTGATGCCCAGTCCGGGGCCATCGGGACGCTTGATGTGGCCGTTCTCGGCGGTGATGCCGTTGTCCGGGTCGTAGTGGCCGTCGATGTGATCAGCCGCCACCCAAACGCCCTCCAGCAGCTCAGGCGCCACCGTGACGCCGATGTGGGTGCAGGCCGCGGCGATGATGTCGCCGCCCCAGGAGTCGTCGCAGGTGTGCGGCAGACCCCGGGCTGCGCAGAGATCTCGGAAGCCGCGCATGGGGTGCAGTCCGCCGAGCCGGGTGACCTTCATCCCGAACCCGTCGACCAGTCCGGTCCCGGCCGCGCTGATCGCCGCGTCCAGGCTCGTGCCGCTCTCGTCCAGGTAGAGGGCGTGATCGATCTGCGGGCGGATCTTGCGGAGGTCGTCGACGGTGTTGCAGGGCTGTTCCAGGAAGAAGGGGACGTCTGGGCACTCGCGGCTGATCCGCAGCGCGTCGCGGGTGGTCAGGCTGCGGTTTCCATCGACTGCCAGGGCTGTGCCCGCACTCCGGGTGACCTCCCAGACCTTGCGGATGGTCTCGATGTCCTGCTCCACCGGTCGGCCACCGATCTTGACCTGCAGGCGCGGGTAGCCCTGGTCGCGCTTCTCCGCGGCCAGGCGCGCGGTCTCCCCCGGGTCACCGATGCTGAGGGCGTAGTAGGAGGGAACGCGGTCGGTGATCGCACCGCCGAGCAGGTCGGAGACGCTGACACCGAGGTGCTTGCCCAGCAGGTCGTGGGCGGCGATGTCGATCGCGGCCTTGGCGTAGTGGTGGCCGTGCAGCAGCCCGCCCATCCGCCGGTGCAACGGAACCGGCAACACCTCGGTTCCCAGCAGCCCGGGCGCGATCTCCGAGACCGCCGCGACCGCACCGGCCGCGTGGGACTCAGCGTAGGTGGGGCCGACCGGGCACGTCTCGCCCCATCCGGTCAGCCCGTTGTCAGCGACCAGTTTCACCAGCGTGGTCTTCAACGCCCGGACATCGGCGTGGGCCATCCGGTACGGACCGTCGTGGACGGGCAGATCGTGGCTGTAGACGTGGACTTCGGCGATCCTCAACTTTCGGCCTCCGGCATGGTGAGCACGAGCTTGCCCATGAACTTCTTGTTCAAGAACTCCTCCTGCGCCTTCCCGATCTCGTGGAGCGGGAACACCTTCGCGACGTGCGGCCGGAATTCGTCGGCCTCGACGTAGGAGATCAGGTTGGCGAACACCTCGTCGTCCTGGAAGGTGCAGCCCACCAGCGTCAGGTCCTTGAGGTAGAGCGTGCGCAGGTCGATCTGCGCGATGGGCCCACCGATCGCGCCCGCCGTGGCGTAGCGACCCCCACGACGCAGCAGGTCGAGCAACGCCGGCCACTGCTCGCCGCCCACGAGATCGACCACGACGTCGACCGAACCCTGACCCAGCTCGGCGACCAGGTCGGCGCCGCGATCGACGACCCGGTCGGCACCGAAAGCGCGCACCTCCTCGGCCTTGGCGGCCGAGCAGACCGCGATCACGGTCGCCCCCCTGCGCTTGGCCAGCTGCACCGCGGCCGAGCCCACACCGCCCGAAGCACCGGTGACCAGCACCCGTTCCGAGCCGAGGTCGACGCGGTGCAGCATGTTCTCGGCGGTGGAACAGGCGCACGGTACGGCGGCGAGCTCCACATCGGACCAGGTGCAGTCCACCGCGTGGGTCTCGCGCGCCGGTGCCACGGCGAACTGGGCGAACCCGCCGTCGCATTCGCTGCCGAAGGTCCAGCACTCGTAGGGCCGGTAGTCGACGTAGCTGCGCAGCATGTTCCGCACAAGGACCCGCTCCCCGATCCGCGACGGGTCCACCTCATCACCGACCGCGACGACGTGGCCGCAGCAGTCGGCGCCCTGGATCCTCGGGAACTGCATCGGCTCGCCCGACCAGGTCGCGTCGGCGTCGTTCACGCCCTCGAAGCCGGTCGTGCCGCCGGTGTTGGTGGCCTGCCCGACCGACTTCGAGTACCAGCCGATCCGGGTGTTGATGTCGGTGTTGTTGATCCCGGCCGCGGCAACCTTGATCAGGACCTCGCCGGGACCAGGCCGGGGCACGGCCACGTCCGTGCGGTATTCGAGCTGTTCGAGACCGCCGTGGCCGTTGAGCATCACCGCGTGCATGGTGGACGGCAACGAATCCGTCATCGATGGCTCCAGTCCTCGTTCAGGCCGGCTGTTCGAGCAGGTGGCCCATCCGGTCTCGTTTGGTGGCCAGGTAGCGCATGTTGTGCGCGTTGGGTTCGGCCTCCAGCGGAAGCCGCTCGCTGATGGTGATACCCCGGTCGGCCAACGCGCGACACTTGTCCGGGTTGTTGGTCAGCAAGCGCACCGACCCGACACCGAGTTCGGTGAGGATGAGCGCGGCCGGGTCGTAGTCGCGGCTGTCGACCGGTAGGCCCAGCGCGCGATTGGCCTCTAGGGTGTCCATGCCCTGGTGCTGCTGGAGTTCGTAGGCGCGCAGCTTGCGCCCGAGCCCGATGCCGCGGCCCTCGTGCCCGCGCATGTAGATGATGACGCCGCGCCCTGCGGCAGCGACCGACTCCATCGCGGTGCGCAGTTGCGCACCGCAGTCGCAGCGCAGCGAGCCGAGCAGGTCCCCGGTGAGGCATTCGCTGTGCAGGCGGACCAGCACGTCCTCGCCGTCGACCTCGCCCATCACCAGTGCGAGGTGTTCGACGCCGTCGGCCGTCTCGTAGCTCAGCGCGCGGAAGTGCCCGAGATCGGTGGGCAGTTCGGCCTGCCCGGTGCGGCGAACTCCGCCGTGCTCGCGCATCCAGTCCACCAGGGAGGCGATCGAGATCATCGGAATCGCGTGCTCCGCAGCGAAGGCATCCAGCTCGGGACGGCGCATCATGGCCTTGCGGTCCGGCGTGACGATCTCGCACAGCAGAGCGGCACCGCTGAGCCCGGCCGCGCGGCACAGGTCCACGCCGGCCTCGGTGTGACCGGTGCGCTCCAGCACCCCGCCCGGCTTGGCGCGCAGCGGCATCACGTGGCCGGGACGGGCCAGCTCCGAGGGCGCCAGCGTCGGATCGGCCAACGCCCGGATCGTGGCGGCGCGGTCGCTCGCGCTGATGCCGGTGGTCGTGCCGTGCCGGTAGTCGACGCTGACCAGGAACGCGGTGCCGTGGCTCTCGGTGTTGGCGGAAACCATCAGGTCCAGGTCGAGCTCGGCGGCCCGGCGCTCGTCGACCGACACGCACAGGAACCCCGAGGTGTGCTCCAGGAAGAACGCGACCTCATCGGTGGTGGCGTGTTCGGCGGCCATGATCAGGTCGCCTTCGTTCTCCCGGTCCTCGTCGTCGACGACGAGGACCTTCCCGCCTGCGGCGAGGGTGGCGACGGCTTCGGCAATGCTCGACGTGGGCATCGATCTCTCCTGCACGCGTGGATCACCCGGCTGGACGCTGACCGCCGCTGCGAGTGATGGCCGGATCCTGCGCGCTGGGCCGTCCGAAGGACACACCGCAACGCTCGTTCAAGTAATGAACGTCTTGTTCACGGATGCTCGCACTGCGCCGGTGCGCCGTCAAGCAGAAATGCGCCCCTGACCTTGCAAGTCCGCACCGGATAAGACTCTTGACGCGCCGAGCGAGCGGGGTCACAATATCCCCCGTTGCGTTCGTATATTGAACGCTCTGTTCGTAATTTGCTCGATCTTGAGCGCGTGAAACCCGGCGTTGCCGACTGCGAGGGAGTGCCGCTGTGTCTGAAGAAACCGATGTCGTCGTGGTCGGTGGCGGGGTCGCCGGTCTGATCACCGCCCGCGAGCTGGACCGCAAGGGCCTGCGCGTGACGGTGCTGGAGGCCCGCGACCGGCTGGGGGGCCGGGTGTGGACCGATCACCGGTTGGGCCGGGACCTGGAGATCGGCGGGACCTGGCTGCACTGGGTGCAGCCGCACGCGTGGGCCGAGGTCAACCGCTACGGCTTGGAGGTCACTCGCGGGCCGCGACCGGAGGAGGCCTACTGGCTGGCCGGCGACGACGTCCGCACCGGGACCCTCGACGGGTTCATGGAGCTCATCGACCCGGGCATGCGTCGCCTGCTCGAAGGCACGATGCAACACATTCCCCGGCCCGACAAGCCGCTGTCGAACCCCGAATTGGCTTCGGTGGACGGGTTCAGCGTGCAGGACAAGCTCGACGAGCTCGACCTGCCGGTCGAGGAGTACCGCGCCAACGAGGCCGCGTGGGTGGGGCACTTCAACGCCCCGCTGGGCGACGGCGCCTTCACCAGCGCGCTGCGCTGGACCGCGGCCACCGCGGGTTCGTGGCACCTGATGCACGAGGCCTCGGCGGTGTTCCGGCTGGCCTCGGGAACTCGGTCGCTGATCGAGGCGATCGTGGCCGACACCGACGCCGACATCCGCACCTCCACCGAAGTCTCCCGCATCGAGCACGACGCCGACGGCGCAGTCGTGACCACCACCGGCGGCGAGCGGATCCGCGCGCGGCGCGTGGTGCTGACCCTGCCGCAGAACCTCCTCGGTGACCTGGACATCTCACCGGGGTTGTGCGCGGAGAAGAAGGCCGTCACCGCCGAAGGCACGGCCTCGAAGGGCGTGAAGGTCTGGATCCGGGTGCGCGGCCCGATCAAGCCGTTCTTCGCCTACTCCTCGGCCGCGCACCCGCTGTCGGTGGTGCGCACCGAATTCCTGGGCGACGACGACGCGGTGCTGGTCTCCTTCGGCGCCGACGCCTCCCGGATCTCCCCGAACGACCGCGACGCCGTCGCCGAGGCGCTGCGGGTGTGGCGGGACGACCTGGAAGTCCTGGAGGTCACCGGGCACGACTGGATGGCCGACCCGCACTCCCGCGAGACCTGGCTGATGCAGAAGCCGAACCAGCTGACCCGCTACTTCGCCGCCCAGCAGCGCGCCGAAGGCGTCCTGCACTTCGCCGGCAGCGACTACGCCAACCTCTGGGCCGGGTTCATCGATGGCGCCATCGAAAGCGGCCACCGCGTCGCCCGCGACATCACCACCGCTCTCACCTGACCACCCATCGAACACCGGCACTGACTGGGAGGCAACGCGATCATGACACTGTCGACCCCGACGATCGAACCCCGCTACTTCCGCGACGTCATCGGCCACCTGCCCACCGGCGTGACCGTGGTGGCCGGCCGCGAACCCGCCACCGGCACCCCCGCCGGACTCGTGGTGGGCACCTTCCAATCGCTGTCGCTGGACCCGCCGCTGGTGACCTTCAGCGTCGCCACCACCTCCAGCAGCTGGCCCAAGATCCGCAGCGGCCACTTCAGCGCCAGCGTCCTGGCCGACGACCAGCACCACGTCTGCAAAGCCCTCTCCAGCAAGCAGGCCGACAAGTTCGCGCAGCTCGACTGGCGCACATCCGCCGAAGGCAGCCCCCAGATCGCCGGCGCCCACGCCTGGATCGACTGCAAGCCGCTGCACGAACTCGAAGGCGGCGACCACGTCATCGTCGTCGCCGAAGTCCTGCGCCTCGAAGCAGGCCACGGCCAGCCCCTGATCTTCCACCGCGGCCAACTGGGCACCTACCAGCAGCCCCAGCCCTGAACCCGCTCCCCCATCGCGACGAAGTGAGAGCACACCACCAGATGAACACCACACCGCACCTGACCGAACCGGAAGAAACCCCGGAGGAGCTCGAGGCGCTGCTGGCCGCCGCGACCTCCGCGGCAGCCGACTGGGGACAGCGGTCACCGCACGATCGAGCGGACGCGCTGTCGGCGGTCGCCGACGCGCTCGACACCGCCGGCCACGACCTGATCGCCGAGGCCATGCGCGAGACCGGCCTCGCCGAAGGACGGCTCACCGGCGAGCTCAAGCGCACCACCGTGCAGCTGCGCATGTTCGCCGAGCACCTGCGCGACGGCTCCTACCTGCGCATCGCCCTCGACCGCCAGGACCCCGACTTCGTGCTGGGCGCCCGTCCGGACCTGCGCCGGTGGCTGATCCCGCTGGGGCCCGTGCTGGTCTACGCCGCGAGCAACTTCCCCTTCGCCTTCTCCGTCGCCGGCGGCGACACCGCCTCGGCACTCGCCGCGGGCTGCCCGGTCCTGCTCAAGGCACATCCCGGCCACCCCGAGACCTCCCGCAAGACCGCTGAAGTCGTGAACTCCGCCCTGCGGACCGCGGGAGCACCGGAGGGCACTTTCGCGCTGCTCACCGGCAGGCAGGCCGGGGTCACCGCGCTGCGCGACTCGCGCATCGCCGCGGGCGCGTTCACCGGTTCGGTCGCCGGCGGCAGGGCCCTGTTCGACATCGCCTCATCGCGGCCGAACCCGATCCCGTTCTTCGGTGAACTCGGCAGCATCAACCCCGCGGTGGTCACCAGCGGGGCCGAGCGCGAGCGCGGCGAGCAGATCGCCGCGGGCTTCGTCGGCTCCTTCACCCTCGGCGCCGGTCAGTTCTGCACCAAGCCCGGAATCCTGCTGCTGCCCAGTGGTTCCGAGCTGCCCAAGCGGATCGCCGAACTCGCCCAGGAAGTTCCGCCGGCGCGGATGCTCACCTCGTCGATCGCCGAGCGCTACCGCGAACGCACCGCCGAGCTCGCAGCCGCCAAGGGCGTCGAGGTGCTCGTGCGCGGCACCGAACACGCCGATCCCTCCGGTGTCCCGCAGGTGTCCCCGACCGTCCTGCACGCCGGATCGGTGGCCGACCTGCTGACCGAGCCCGTGCTGATGGAGGAGAACTTCGGCCCCTGCGCGGTCATCGCCGAGTACGACACCGATGACGATCTGCGCGAGGTGATCTCGGCGGTTCCCGGGACGCTCACGGTCACCGCGCACCTGGCCGGACAGCCCGATGACGCCGAGCGGCAGCAGGTCACCGGCCTGGTCGCGCTGGCCGCCTCGCGGTCCGGACGCGTCCTGTTCGACGAGTGGCCGACCGGCGTCGCGGTCACCCCGGCACAGCAGCACGGCGGCCCCTACCCGGCGACCACCGCGGTGTCGACCACCTCGGTGGGCACCGCGGCCATCGAGCGCTTCCTGCGGCCGGTGACCTACCAGAACGCGCCCGAATTCCTGCTGCCGGAAGCGCTGCGCGAGTCCAACCCGCTCGGACTGCCGCGCAGCACCCACCAGCCCGGCGCCTCGCGGAACTGGGCGCCGCCGCAGTGACCACACGCCGGCGGACGGCCCCCGCCCGCCGGCCTCTCCCCCGCCTCGAACCGAAAGCGGCTCGAGGTGCCTCCACCCTTCTCCGGAAAGCTCACAGAGGAGTAGAAGACATGCCGTCTCGCCGCATGCGCCTGTTCGCCTTCGAGTTCCAGGGGCCCGCACACCTTTCGGCGGGCCTGTGGCGGCACGAGAAGGACCAGGGCCACCGCTACAAGGACGTCCGCTACTGGACCGAGTACGCCAAGCTGCTCGAGCAGGGCCACTTCGACGGCGTGTTCTTCGCCGACAACGCCGGCTACCACGACGTCTACCAGGGCAGCGCCGCAGGCGCGCTGGCCGACGGGGCGCAGCTGCCCGCCAACGACCCGGCGCTGGTCATCTCGGCCATGGCCGCCGCCACCGAGCACCTCGGTTTCGGCCTGACCGGCTCGACCACCTACGAGCACCCCTACACGCTGGCCCGCAAGTTCAGCACGCTCGACCACCTCACCGACGGCCGCATCGGCTGGAACCTGGTGACCTCCTACGCCGACAGCGCCGCCCGCAACGTCGGCAACGGCCAGCTACCCGCGCACGACGAGCGCTACGACGTGGCCGCCGAACACCTGGAGGTCTGCTACAAGCTCTGGGAGGGCTCCTGGGACGACGCCGCCGTGGTCCGCGACGTGGAGCGCTGCCTCTACGCCGACCCGCAGCGGGTGCACGACATCAACCACCAGGGCAAGTACTTCAACGTCCCCGGTTTCGCGCTCTGCGAACCGTCGCCGCAGCGCACCCCGGTGATCTTCCAGGCAGGCGGTTCGTCGAAGGGCCGTGCGCTGGCCGCAGCCCACGCCGAGGGCGTGTTCGTCAACGCGGTCTCGAAGAAGGCGCTGCGCCGCCAGGTCGACGCATTGCGCGCGCAGGCCGCCGAAGCCGGCCGCGATCCGCGTTCGCTGCGGGTGCTGCAGATGCTCAACGTCGTTGTCGCCGAGACCGACGAGCTGGCGCAGGCCAAGTACGAGCAGTACCGCAAGCTGGTCAGCTACTCCGGTGCGATGGCCCGCTACAGCGGCTGGACCGCGCTGGACATGTCCCAGTTCGACCCCGACGTGCCGCTGCGGCACGTCAAGACCGACGCCGGCCAGACCATGGTGGACCTGTTCTCCAAGATGGACCCGGACAAGGAGTGGACACCGCGCGACATCGCCGAGTTCATCGGCATCGGCGGCAGCGGCCCCACCATCGTCGGATCCCCGCAGACCGTCGCCGACGAGCTCATCAGCTGGGTCGAGGACTGCGACATCGACGGCTTCAACCTCGGAAACGCCGTGAAGTACCAGGACATCGCCGACTTCATCGAGCTCGTCGTGCCCGAACTCCAGCGCCGCGAGGCCGTCTGGACCGAATACCAGGGCCGCACGCTGCGCGAGAAGCTCCACGGCCCCGGCAACACCCGGCTCGCCGAAGACCACCCCGGCCACAAGTACGCCCACGCCGCACTCGCCGCGGGCCACTGACGCCCCAGCCCTCAAAGAAGAGGAAACCCCGATGCAGACAACCGAACTCCACGAGATCGCCACGACGCTGCGCCACGCGCGCCTCAACCGCACCCCGATCGCCGCACCGACCAAGACCTGGCAGCAGCTCGACGCCGATGCCGCGTTCGAGGTCCAGCGGCTCACCGTCGAGATGGCCGTGTCCGAGGGCGACCGCGTCGTCGGATACAAGCTCGGCAACATCGCCAAGGCCATGCAGGCCGCGTTCGGGCTCGACCAACCCGACTACGGCTTCCTGCTGGCCAGCACGTTCACCTACGAAGGAACCACGGTCGACCCCGCGCGGTTCATCGAACCCTTCGTCGAGCTGGAACCCGCGTTCCTGCTCAAACGGCACCTGCGCGGCCCGAACCTCACCGTCGCCGACGTCATCAACGCCGTCGAGCACGCCGTGCCTGCGATCGAGATCATCGACTCCCGGGTGCAGAACTGGGCGATCGACCTGCCCGACACGCTCTCGGACAACGGCTCCACCGGAGCGGTGATCCTCGGCGGCACGCCCCGCCAGATCACCGACCTCCGGCTCAGCGACACCAGAGGGACCCTGCACTTCAACGGTGAACCGGTGATGTCGGGCAACACCAACAACATCCTCGGCAACCCGCTGTCGGCGACCGCGTGGCTGTGCAACCGCCTCGCCGCTTACGACGTCGAGTTCGAGCCCGGCCAGATCATCCTCCCGGGAAGCTGCCTGGAAGCAGTCCGCATGAACGCCCCCGGCACCTGGACCGGCGAGTTCGCCGACTGGGGCTCGGTGCAGTTCGAAGTCTCCCCGGCCTGACCTGCGGCATTCGGGGCTTGCGGGTTCTGCTCAACCCGCAAGCCCCGAAGAAGGCTCAGCCGGGCAAACGATTCGTTCAGAATGCAAACACTCATGGAGGCTGATGGCACGACCGGCGTCGACCCGAAGACGTCACCACTAGCACCCCTCGGAGCGGAAGGCGGCACCAGCACCTCCTGCCGCGGCACGCTGCCCGCTCACCAGCGGCGACTCCACTCGTCGGGTGCCACAACCTCGCCGAGGCCCTCCAGCGAGGCGCACGACGCCTCGGCAACGTCCTCGCCAGCGCGTCCACTAAGTGAACGCGCCTGTTAGGCTGTTCGCACGACAGGACCCGCGCGATCAGGAGGCGAGCAGCGATGGGCGACGAGCCCGAGCACCCCGACTTGGCCAACAAGTCGGTCACCAAAGCAATGCGCCTGCTCCGCGAACTGGCCGCTCAACCGCGCACCGGCGCCACCGTGACCACCCTCGGCAAGGCCGCGGGCCTGAGCAGGCCCACCGCGTTCCGGCTGCTCCACAGCCTGGAACAAGGCGGCTTCGTCGACCGCATCGACACCAACTACGTCCTCGGCTGGGAACTCGCCCGCCTGGGCAGGCAGGCCGACCCCTACGCGGGCCTGGTCGCCCACGCCCAGCCTCTGCTGCAGGAGCTGGCCGACAAGTTCAACGAGTCGGTGACCCTGTCGATCCCGAACGCCCAGGACGGCCTCGATCTGGTGGCCGAGGCCGCCGGCTCGCACGTGGTCGGCATCGTCTCGCGCAACATGGTCGGCGAGCGCTACCCCATGCACGCCAGCTCCACCGGCAAGGTCCTGCTCGCCGAACAGCCCGCGGAGAAGCTGCGCCGAACCCTGCCCGACGAGCTCGAGGCGTTCACCCCGTACACCATCACCGACCGCGACGCCCTGTTCAAGGAGCTGGAGCAAGTCCGCGAACAAGGCTTCGCCATCATCGACAACGAGCTCGAACCGGAACTGCTGTCGCTGTCGCGCCCGGTCCGCGACAGCGCGGGAACCATGGTCGCCATCCTGACCCTCAACGGCCCCCGCAGCCGCTTCGGCCGCGCCCACATCCCCGAAGCCCTGCAGCAGATGCAGGGCACCGTCGACCGCCTCGCCGACCTCTTCTGGCGAGACTCCGCCAACTACTGACCCGCACACCTGGCACTGAAGCCATCGTGATTCTCAAACCTCAAGAGGCCGCGACACTGCGGCAGGTTTGCCATGCCACCCCGCGGGACACGGAGGCGCGGCCAACGTCTGCGGTCTGTTGAATTGCGGGCCAGAGCCGACAGTGCAGCCCTGCCTGTCCCACCAAGATGTCCCAAGTGGACCTGCGCCGGGACGGACGGGACGGCGAAAACCCTCGAAACGACCCGCAGTGCCCGGCCGGGAGTCACGGCCGGGCACGCGCTCGCCGTCTACTGCCGCCCATGACAGCGCCGATGCTCGCAGTCCCGGCGCGCGCAGTCGGCCAAATGATCATTCGATGCTCGACCGACGGGGCAACGCCGACCAGATGAGCCGGATCTCTCCGACCTGGCCAATATTCATTCGCCACAGCCGTCTGACGCCGGTCAACGGCATCGCCCACGTAACTGCGCTACTCGATCTGGCGTAGACGCGCTCATAGCGAGTCCGGCGGACCACCAGCGGCAAGCCACACGAGAACCTCGATCACCTCGGTCTACGGCAGAAGCACTAGGGCCCTGCGATCGGCAGAACCAGGTCGGCGAAGTCCGCGACCAGGCTCCGCGGCAAGTCGTACGATCCGACGTGTTGGAGGAGCACCGACGAGACGCCGGACCGGCTCAGCTCGGCGAGCCGATCCGCGATCTCCTCCGCCGTGCCGTACAGGCAGAACCGGCGGGCGAACAATTCCGCCGCGTCATCGTCCACAAGAGATTCGCAGGCGCGGACTGCGGACTCCCAGGATTCTGCGTGGAGGAGATCAGGGCGAGCGTCCGGCAGCCGCTCGGGCACGTGCACCCGAACTCCCGCCTCCTCGAGGAATGCCGCTCCGCCGTTCGCCGCGATGCTGAGGCAGACCGGCTTCAGTTCTCGTGCGTCCCGTCGGACCGCGCCGGTGACTCGGCAGAACGCCGACGCCGTGATCGGTCCGAACTCCCGGCCGGCAGCGCCGGCCGCCACCTGCCGGATCGCGGCACCTAGTGGTTCAGGCGCCACCCCGGACAGGAGTATCGCGCCGTCCGCGAGCTCACCTGCGAGCCTCAGGTTCCGCGGCCCGCTTGCCGCCACGTGGATCGGTACGGCCGCGGGATCGCGCAGTCGTGCCCGCGCGCCACCGAAGTCCGTCTCCTGGCCTGAAAGGAGGCGCCGGATCGCAGTCACTCCTGCGCGCAAACCGGATCGGGTTGACGGGGCGAGGCCGACCGGGGCCACCGAGCTGTTGCCGACCCCGATCCCGAGGACGAACCGGCCCGGGGCGAGCTCGGCCACTGTCCGCGCTGCGCCTGCCACCACCGACGGGTGCCGGGTCACCACGTTCGTCACCGCCGTGCCCAAGCCGATCCTCGACGTGCCCTCGGCCGCCGCAGCTGCTGTGGCGAAGGCGTCTCGCCACAGCAGCTGCGAATCCGGGAACCACACGTCGTCGAACCCCCGGCGCTCCGCCTCCTGGACGAAGGCCACCAGCTCGGGCAGAGGTGCGCACGGAGGGACCCGGACCCCGATCCTCATGCCGCCGGGACTCCCGACTCCTGGCGAAGGCTGCTGCCGGATTGCTCGGAACGCGCTTCTCGGATCAGGAGCCCGGCGACGAGGCTCACCGCCGCCGCCGTTGCCATGTACCCGGCGACCGCGACCCAAGTGCCGGTCGATTCCAGCAGCCACGTGCTGATCGCGGGGGCGAAGGCGTTGCCGGCGATCGTGCCGATCGTGAAGCCGATCGCCATGCCGCTGAACCGCAGCGAGATCGGGAACGCTTCCGAGAAGTACACCGGGAACATCGCGTAGTTGCCCGCGTAGCCGGCGAACAGCAGCACGAAACCGAGCAGCATCAGGCCTTGGTCACCGGTGTTGAGCAAGGGGAACCAGACGAACGGGAGCACGACCATCGACGCGGCGGTGGCGGTGAAGACCGTGCGCGGCCCGATCCGGTCGGCCAGCCTGCCGTACAGCGGAGCGGTGATGACCACCACGACGAGCCCCGGCAGCAGGGCGCCGAGCATCGTGGAGGTGCTCAGGCCGAGCACCGTCTTTCCGTAGGTCAGGGCGTAGACCGAAGTCACGGTGATCACGACCCCCGCGCCGATGGTCGCCAGCGTCACCAGCACCACGGTGCCACCGCACTTCCGCAGCACGTCGATCAGCGGCAGGGTGTGCACCGAGCCGGTTCCCTTGACCTCGGCGAACTCCGGGCTCTCGCGCAGGCCCATCCGGATGACGATTCCGGCGACCACGAGCAGCACGCTCACCAGGAACGGGATCCGCCATCCCCACGCCAGCAGCGCGCTCTCCGGAAGCTGCGCCACCAGGAGGAACATCCCGTTCGCCAGGATGGTGCCGATGGCCGTACCGGTGTTGAGCACACCGCCGAGGAAGCCGCGGCGATGCTTCTCGGCGTGCTCCACGGTGAGCACCACGGCGCCGCTGGACTCTCCGCCCAGCGACACGCCTTGCACGATGCGCAGCGCGACCAGCAGCACCGGTGCGGCGAGACCGATCTGGTCGTAGGACGGCAGCAAGCCGATCGCGGTGGTCGCGACTCCCATCATCAGCAGAGTGCTGACGAGGATGGACTTGCGGCCCATCCGGTCACCGAGGTGTCCGAACAACAACGCGCCGAAGGGCCGCGCCACGTATCCGACGCCGAAGCTGGACAGCGAGATCAGCGTTCCGACCGCCGGGTCGCTCGCCGGGAAGAAGATCTGCGGGAACAACAGCGAAGCAGCGAGGCCGTAGATGAAGAAGTCGTAGAACTCGATGGTGGTGCCGAACCAACCGGCCAATGCGGCCCTGGTCGATTGTCGTTGCAGTCGTGCGTCAGCGGGCATTGCTGCCTCCCGGGATCCGGTTGAAGTGGAGGTACTGTTGATTGCGGACCGAGACCGCGGCAACGCCGAAGGTCCGCTCAGCGAACCGCACTTGTTCGAAGGACTCCCGTGCGGTTCCGCGCGAGTTGCGCGCACGGGCGTTCTCAGGTTCCACAGGAGACGTTTTCGTCCGTCCACAGTGCACTAAGCGCAAGGTCGGTCTGCCTTTCACCATGTCTCCTCGGTAGCGTGTTGAGGCGAAGCGAGCGCACGGGTCAACGGGCGAACCGCCGCAAGAACGGGAGCACCGCGGCCGCCACGTCGCCCGGCCTGTCCTCCATGAGCGCAACCGTCCCGCCCGCTATCACCGCCTGGCGCACGGACTCGGCCGCAGTCAGGTGCCGCGCCAAGGGGTCCAGCGCGGGAAGGGAGAACGGATCGCCGTCCGCGCCGAGCAGCAGAACCGGAGCCCGCACGCTTCCGATCCGGTGCTCCATTTCGTAACGCGCGCAGGCGAGGTGGCCTTCTCTCGGGTCGAGGTCCGGGGCGAGGGCGTCTCGGACGAATCGATCGAGCAGGGCCGTCGCCCTAGGCGGGTAGTACGGGCGCCGTTGCTCCCACCACGCGACCAGGTGTCCGCCGCCGGGATCGCGTGGGGCGTCGTCCACCCCGGGCCCCTCCGCGTGAGACGTACGGTAGGCGGAATCCGCCCAGGGTGTCGAGGACAGCACCACTGCGGTGACCTGGTCGGGTCTCGCTGCGGCGATCTCGATCGCGACCGCGCCACCCGTGTGGTGACCGAGGATCGCCGTCTGCTCCACGCCCAGCGCCGCCAAAGCGGCAACAGCGCCCCGGGCGTAGTCCTCGATGCGTTGCGGCCTCGGCAGCGGTGTGCTGTTGCCGAACCCCGGCATGTCGATCGCGATCACGCGATGGCCGTCGGCCAGCACCGGCAGCAGCTCCCGGAATTCATCCAGCGAACGCGGAGTCTGGTGCAGGAGGAGCACGGCCGGGCCAGTGCCCTGCTCCGCGTAGTGCACCTGCCCGCCGGGCACCGGGACGTACCCGAACGTCACCACTGGCCCACCACGGTTGTTCCCGCGAAGGCGATGTTGTGCGGCCCCGAGAGGAAAGCGACCGCGGCGGCTCGCCGCGCTCCGGCCATGAACGGAACTGTCGTCGTCACCATCGACCTCCACCGAGCTTGTGATCGGACTCGCGACGCCGCGAGCAGTGCGTGGGAGTGTTCGCCGTCCAGGCCTGCCGGGCCTACGTTCGCAGTCCGCCCACCGGACCCCGATAGGAAACTCCTGGTAACAGCGCGGTGGCCAGTGCTGGACTTGGATCTCGACGCCTGGTGATAATCACGGCCCGTTCCCCGACCGCCGAGGAGGCGCCATGACGTCAGCGGATGGCGGGCCCCCGAGCTCCGTGCTCGGCAAAGCGCAACTGCTGCTCGGCGCGTTCGAATCGGGCGCCTACCAGCTGGGACTCACCGATCTGAGCCGCCGCTCCGGCGTGCCGAAGGCGACCGCCTACCGGTTGGCGCAGGAGCTGACCGAGTGGGGGCTGCTGGAGCGGCACGGGGACTGCTACCAGCTGGGGATGAGGCTGTTCGAACTCGGTCAGCGGGCGTCGGCCTCGGCGGTGTTGCGGTCGGTGGCCCGTCCGGCGCTGGCCGACTTGTTCGCGGCCACGCGCGCCACGATCCACCTGGCCGTGCTCGACGGCGACCACGTGCTGTTCCTGGAGAAGATCGCCGGAGAGGCCAACATCCACTCGCACTCGCGGATCGGCGGCCGACTCCCCGCGCCGGGCACCGCGACCGGGAAGGTGCTGCTGGCCGGGGCCGCAGACCTGCAGGACCACCTCGACCGGCTGAACCGGACGGGCCTGACCCACTTGACGTCGCGGACCGTTCCTTCCGTCGATGAGCTGCGCAAACAGCTGGCGGTGGTCCGGGCGAAGGGCCACGCGGTCGAGTTCGAGGAGACCATGCCGGGAGTGGGGAGCATCGCGGTGCCGATCGTCGGGGCCGACGGAACGACCCGTGCGGCGGTCTCGACCACGGCTCCGCTGAAGCGGCTCGTTCCGCAGCGACTGCTGCCCGAGCTCCGCTCGGCAGCCGCCTCGATCGCACGTGCTCTCGACCAGGTCATGCTGACGGCCGCGGACGTCTCCAGCATCCCGGCCGCGCGCATCGCCGGCTGAGCGGGCGCGGTCCGCTGAGCGGGCCGCTTCCTTGTTCGCAGCGCCAGGCCGCCGCGACGGTGACCACGTCGAACCCGTCGCGGAGGGAGCACGACCCTGAACGAGGAGCTTGCGGGTGACCGCGAAGGAACCCTGATCGATCTGCTCGACCGCCGCGCCCGGGAGGACCCGGACGCCGAGCTCGTGCGCTTCGACGACGGAGCGCGGCTGCTGGTGGGCGAGTTGGAGGTGGGATCGCGCCGCATCGCGGCGAAGCTGCCGGTCCCGCGCGGCAGCCGGGTGCTGACCTGTCTGCGTCCTGGCCGCGAGGCCACCGAGTTGATGTTCGGCCTGGCTCGCCGGGGGCTGGTGGAGGTGCCCTTGGCGCTGGACGTCTCCCGTTCGACCGCCGAAGCGCTCCGGGCCGCGGTCGGCGCGGATCTGCTGGTGGTCGGCACGTCCGCGCTCGCTGGAAATCCGGCTCTCGACGCCCTCCTGCGGTCCGTGCCGCGTTCTGTGCTGGTGCACGAGGGCGCCCCCGCCGGCGTGGACCACCCGCTGCTCGACGAGCTGCCGGACTCGCACTTCCACGACCTGCCGCCCGGACCGGAGGACGTGCTCGCGGTGCTGTCCACATCGGGTACCACCGGCCGGGTCAAGGCAGCCGAGCTGCCGCACCGCGCGGCACTGCGGCACGCCCACCGCGTGTCGGCGACCATGCGGTACGCGCCGGGCGACGTCCTGCTGAACGTGTTCCCGTGGAACCACGTCAACGTCAGGCACACCGCTGTGCTCCCAGCACTGATCACCGGCGCGAGGCTGGTGGCCCACGGGCGGTTCTCCGCGTCGCGCTTCTGGGACGTCTGCCGGGGCGAAGGGGTCACGGCGTTCAACTTCATGGGCGCGATGTTGGCGATCCTGGATCGCCGGGAGCCCACCGACCGGGATCGACATCACGCCGTGCGCCTCGCCTACGGGGCACCCGCGCCGGTCGAACTGGCCCGCCGATTCCACGACCGGTTCGGCGTGCGGGCGCTGGAGGCCTACGCGAGCACCGAACTCGGCGACGTCGCGACCAACACCCCGCAGGACTGGCGTCCCGGCACTGCTGGCCGCGTGGTGGCCGAGTACGAGGTCGCGGTGCTCGATCCTTCCGGGCGGCGCCTTCCGCCAGGGCGGACCGGGCAGATCGCCGCGCGCCCGCGGCAGCCGGGCATGATGTTCCGACGCTACGCCGGCGACCCGGCGGCGACGGCCTCCGTCTTGCGCGATGGCTGGTTCCACACCGGTGATCAGGGATACCTCGATGAGGACGGTTACCTGACCTTCGCCGGTCGGCGCTCGGACGTCGTCCGGCGCCGCGGGGAGAACATCTCGACCTGGGAGGTCGAGCAGGTGGTGCGGTCCCTGCCGGGCGTCGTGGACGCGGCCGCCATCGGGGTCGCTTCGGAGCTGACGGACGAGGAGCTCCTCGTCGTGGCCCTCGCTGCCGATCCGAGCATCGACGGGCGCTCGGTGTGGGAGTGGTGCCGCGAGCGGTTGCCACGTCACGCGGTGCCCCGCTACGTGCGCATCGCGCCGGAACTGCCCCGCAACGGCAACGGCAAGGTGGTCAAGTCGCGGATTCCCACGCAGGTCGATCCGTCCACTTGGGACGCCGATCGTTCTGGAAACCCGGTCCGTTGAGCAGACCTAGGTCCGCCACCGCCCCGCGGTCCGCGCCTACGGTTGACCCACGTTCCGGCGTCACACCAGGAGGAAATGTGGTTCTGCAGCCCGCACCGCTGCGCGTACTCGACCTCACCGATGAGCTCGCCCGCCAAGGAGCGCGGTTGCTGGTCGGGCTGGGGGCCGACCTCGTGCGCATCGATCCGGACGCATCGCTGGACGAGCCTGCCCGGTTGCACTGGCACGCGGGCAAGACCTGGGTGCGCGCGGACGCCGATGGCCTCGACGAACTCGCGCGGAACGCGGACGTGATCCTGGAGAGCGGCCCGGTCGCGCAGCTGCGCGGCATCCGCGCGGATGGATCCTCGCGGTGGCCGGACGCGGTCCACGTGGTCGTCACCCCGTTCGGTCTCACCGGACCGCGCCGGGACTGGACCGGCGATGATCTCGTGCTCGCATCGGCAGGGGGCATGACCTGGCTCGGTGGCCGGCGCGGCGGCCAGCCGAAACCACCGCCTCGCGAGCAGGCCTGCCAGCTCGCCGGTGCCCACGCGGCCATGGCCGCGCTGCTCGGCGTGCTCGCGGGCGATCGTGCCGGCACCGGTCAGCTGATCGAGGTCTCCGCCCAGGAAGCCGTGGCCGCCAGTCTGGA
This sequence comes from Saccharopolyspora sp. NPDC049357, assembly GCF_040677225.1. Taxonomy (NCBI): domain Bacteria; kingdom Bacillati; phylum Actinomycetota; class Actinomycetes; order Pseudonocardiales; family Pseudonocardiaceae; genus Saccharopolyspora; species Saccharopolyspora sp. NPDC049357. Next base: position 27,160 of record NZ_JBFAQJ010000024.1, read on the forward strand.
GACGGCAGCGATCTCCTGGGTTCACGCGGGCCGATTCCCGAGCCGCACCGGAGGTGTTTACGAGCACGTCGCGCACCGGATCTTCGCCGCCGCCGACGGGTACGTGGCAGGTGGCTACTCGGGCAGCGAGCGCATGTGGACCGATCTGCTCGCCTGGCTGGCCGAGGAGGGGGAGGCAGCGGACCTGGTCGATGGCCGGTTCAGCGATCAGGTCGTGCGCTGGTCGGAGCGGGCGCACGTCGACGAGGTGATCGCCCGGTTCGTGGCGAAGCGCACCGCGCGGGAGATCGCCGAGCAGGGCCGGGCGCGTTCCCTTCCGTGGGCGGAGGTGACGGCACCCGCTCGGCTGGTGGACAACCCGCAGCTGCGCGACCGCAGGTTCTTCGTCTCGGTCGACGGCGTGGAGGACGCGGGCTTCCCGTGGGACGCGCCGGGCCTTCCACGTCCGGTCGGCCTGCGCGCGCTGACCGAGAAACCGCAGGCGGAGGCGCGGAGCACCCCGCGTCCGCGAGGTCGTGGAACCTCGCGGAGCTCGAACGTCGGCGGGGGCGCCCTCGCGGGAGTGCGGGTGCTCGACCTCACGTGGGTGCTGGCCGGTCCCTACGCGACCAAGATCCTCGCCGAGCACGGAGCCGAGGTCATCAAGGTCGAGTCGAAGCATCGGCACGACCCGACCCGGTTCTCCCCGTCGATGCGGTTGCGGCCCGGGGCCGGTCCGGACGAGTCCGGCTACTTCCTGAACTACAACCGCGGGAAGCGGAGCGTCGCGCTGAACCTGCGCACCGAGGAAGGCCAGCGCATCCTGCGGGAGCTGGCGTCCCGATGCGACGTCGTCGTGGAGAACTTCAGCCCCGGTGTGCTGGCGAAGTGGGGCCTGGACCACGAGTCCCTTCGCGAGCTCAACCCGCGCGCGATCCTCGTGTCGATGTCCGGAGTGGGACACACCGGCCCGTGGCGCAAGGCGGTGACCTTCGCCGACACGCTCGCTGCGATGTCCGGGCTGTCGAGCGAGACCCGAGACCCCGGCGAAGCACCGCAAGGGCTCGTGTTCGGGCTGGGCGACATCGTGGCGGCCAACGCCGCGGTCCTCGGCGCATTGGACCTGCTGACCCGCGGGCACGGCGGTCACGTCGATCTGTCGCAGCTCGAGGCGATGGCGGCCACGATGGGGCCTGCAGTGCTGGACCACGGGGACGTCGACCCGCGCACGGCGGAACACCCGAACCGCTCGAAGCACGCGGTCCCGCACGGCGTCTACCCGGCCGCGGGCGACGATCGCTGGGTCGCGATCTCGGTCCGCAGCGACGACCAGTGGCAGGTCCTGCGAAACCTGGCCGGACTCCCAGACCGCGGCGGTGTCGACCAACGACGGGCCTTCGAGGACGAGATCGACACCGCACTGGCTGAGTGGACCCGCCACCACGACGCGGCCGAGTTGGCGGCCAGCCTGCAGGCGGCCGGGGTGGCAGCCGCAGTGGTGGCCACCGGCCGCGATCTGGTGGAAACCGACGAACACCTCCGAGCACGCGACTTCTACCAGAGCCTGGACCACCCGCTCGTCGGCCCGGTGCTGCACGAGGGCATCGTCGCTCGGCTGTCCGCGACTCCGGGCGCGCTGTCCTCCCCCGCTCCCCTGCTGGGGCAGGACACCGCTGCGGTGCTGACCGAACTGCTCGACATCGACGAGGACACGCTGGCGGCCCTCGCCGCCGCAGGTGTCACGGAGTGAGAGGAAAGCGATGCCGGTACTGAACATCACCCACGAGGGGCCGGTGGCGACGATCCGAATCGATCGTCCCCCGGCCAACGCCGTCGATCCGAGCATGATCGGCGAGTTCCTCGACGTGCTGCCACCGATCGCGGCTGATCCCTCGATCCGGTGCGTGGTCATCACCGGCACCGGGCGGTTCTTCGTCGCAGGTGCCGACATCGGCGTCATGCGCGACCTCTCGGAAGCCAACCAGGCGGAGATGCGCAGGTGGATCGAGGTGCAGCGGGTCATCGAACTGGCCCCGAAGCCGGTGGTCGCCGCGATGAACGGGCACGCGCTCGGTGGCGGAGCCGAGTTGTCCCTGGCCTGCGACGTGCGAATCCTGTCCGCGAAGGCGACCTTCGGGTTCCCGGAGATGGGCGTAGGCCTGTTCCCCGGGGCCGGCGGCAGCCAGCGGCTTCCCAGGCTCGTCGGACCGCACCTGGCGAAGCGGCTGATGATCGAGGGCCGACGTCTGCCGGCGGCGCGCGCGTGGGAGCTGGGCCTGGTGGACCGGGTTGTGCCGGCGGACGAGTTCGATGCCGCAGTGGCGGCCGAAGCGCACGAGCTGGCCGCCAAACCGACGACCGCGATCGGGCTGCTGAAGCGGATCGTCGACGAGGGGCATGGCCTGCCGATCGAGCAGGCTCTGCAGCACGAGGAGAAGGCCGTCTTCGAACTGATGCGCACCGCCGACGCCGCCGAAGGCCTGCAAGCCTTCCTCGACGGTCGTCCGCCGGAGTTCACCGGACGGTGAACAAGGGAGCGGCGCCGGGATTCCCGGCGCCGCTCTCGTCAGTACCCGGCCACGAGTGGCGTGTCCACACCGAGTTCACCCACCTTGCCCGCCCCGCCGGGGTTTCCCAGCGGGGCTTGCCTGCCGGGCAGCGGCTCTTCGAAGAACGCGATCGAATCAGCGACGAACTGCGCCTTGCCCTCGTCCGAGCGCGCCTTGCGGTCCACGAAGATCGCATCGACCGGGCACTCCGGCTCGCAGGAGCCGCAATCGATGCACTCGCTGGCGTTGATGTAGCTCTTGCGGTCTCCGACGTAGATGCAGTCGACGGGGCAGACGTCGAGGCACGCGCGGTCGGTGACGTCGATGCAGTTGGCTCCGATGACGTAGGCCATGGTGATTCCCTTCGCTCTCAGGAGTTCTCGGTCGAATGACCGGGGAACAGGGACAGCTCCGGGTCGAGGGCGACCGCGGCGTTGTTGACCGCTGTCGCCACTTCTCCGAAGCCGACGGACATCAGGCGGACCTTGCCCTCGTACTCGGTGACGTCACCGGCCGCGTACACGCGGTCGAGGTTGGTGCGCATCCTCGTGTCGACCAGGATCGAGCGGCCGCGCGCCGTCAGGCCCCATTCGGCGAGCGGACCGAGGTCGCTGATGAACCCCAGCGCAGCGATGACGCTGTCCACCCCGAACACCTCGGGAGCGTCGCTTCCGCGCACGCGGATCTGCGCCGAGCGCAGCACGTCGTCGCCGGTCAGCGCCTCCACCTCGGCGTCGGTGACGATCCGGACCCCGCCTTCGGTGACGGCGGTGACGTTCGCGGCGTGCGCCCGGAAGGCCGAACGGCGGTGGACGAGCGTGACCGACTTGGCGATCGGGTTCAGCGCGAGTGCCCAGTCGACCGCGCTGTCGCCGCCACCCACCACGAGCACGTCCTGGTCGGCGTGCGCTTCGAGGTCGGTGACGAAGTAGCTCAGACCGCGGCCGAGGAACTCCTCGCCCGCGGGGAGCCGGCGCGGGGTGAAGGTGCCGATGCCCGCTGTGAGGATCACGGCGCCGGCGTCGATCACGTGCCCGTCGGCCAACGTCACCTCAGGGCGGCCGCCCGCACCGCGCGCCAACGAGACGGCCTGCTGGCCCAGCAGGTACTGCGGCCCGTACTCGTCCGCCTGTTCGAGCAGGGCCGCCACGAAGTCCCTGCCGCGAACACCGGGAAGCCCCGCCACGTCCCGGATCTCCTTCTCCGGGTAGAGCGCGGCGATCTGCCCGCCCGGCTGCGGAAGGGCATCGACGACAGTCGTGCGCAAACCGCGGAATCCCGCGCAGTACGCGCCGTAGAGGCCAGTGGGTCCGGCGCCGATCAGCAGGACGTCTGTGGTGGATGTTGCTGGCATGCAACGAACCTCCGTCGTGTTCGAAGTCTGTAGTGGACGGTCAACCGTCCGGGGATGAACGAAGGCTAGGTGTCGGCAACGGCCTCACGGCTCATCGCGGACCGGTGAGCGGAACAGCGCCCGAATCGCGGATCGGGGTCCGGTGAGCGGACCAACTCCGTTGGGCGTGGCCGAGCGCGGTGGTGGACTCCTCCGCAGCTTCGGCACAACGAACTTGGAGCGGTCATGAGCGTCAAGAACGGGGACGAGGTCTCCACCCCGCGCCGTCGGCCCCCGCGGGCGGACAGGCTTCCAGGTCGGCAGGACTGGTCGAGCTGGCCCCACTACCAGGCGGCGGCGTCGGGCTTCCGCGGTTACTGGTACCCGGTGGGCTACTCGTCGCGCTTCACCGCCAAACCCCGGCAGATCACGCTGCTCGGCGAGAAGATCGTCCTGGTCCGCGACGACGGCAAGGTCTACGCGCTGAAGGACAGGTGCCCGCACCGCGGAGTGCCGCTGTCCGAGGGGAACCGGCAGTTCCCCGGCACGATCTCGTGCCCCTACCACGGCTGGACCTTCGACCTCGCCACCGGAGATCTCAAGGCCGCGATCACCGACGGGCCGGAATCACCGATCTGCGGCAAGATCACCCAGCCGACTTACCCGGCCGAGGAACGGCTGGGCATGGTCTGGGTGTTCGTCGGCGAGGGCGAAGCGGCCCCGCCGATCGACGACCAGCTGCCGGAAGAGCTGGTCAGCAATGCCGCCGTGGTCGGGTCGCGGATTCAGCCGCGCGAGGGCAACTGGCGCTTCGCGTGCGAGAACGGCTACGACGAGGGGCACGCCAAGTACCTGCATCGCACCGCGCTGTGGCGGCTGTTCAAGCCGATGCCGGTCTGGAACGACACGCGCATCATCCAACGCGGCCGGTGGATCTACCGGGTGCAGGACAAGCAGTACTGGGAAGCCGATTTCCCCGGGCTGGGCCGCTGGAGCAGCCAGGCCTGGTACAAGATGAAGCCGCCGAAGCAGGTCGCCAACATCGGCAACACCAGCAGCCACCGCGAGACCGACCCGGTGATCGCGGCGCAGGAGTTCCCCGGATTCGCCTCGGTGAGCATGCCCGGTGTTCTGCGCATCGCCTACCCGACCTTCGTCCACTACGAGTTCTACGTGCCGGTCGACGCCGACAACCACCTCTACGTCGGGGTGATGGCCAGCTTCCAGCGCGGCCTCAGGACGCTGCCGTTCTACGCCAAGTACCTGGGCTTCATCCGATGGCTGTTCCACGGCCAGTTCTCCGCGCAGGACAAGTGGATGGTCGAGGTCACCGATGCCCCGCCGGAGAAGCTCTACCGCCCGGACGAATCGCTGCTGAAGTGGCGCAAGCTCGCCGAGGACACCTCCGAGGAGCGGGTCGAGCGGTTGCGCGCCCAAGGCATCAACCCGACGGTTCCGGAGGTGGACTGATGGCTCGGGTCGTGCTCGGCGTGGGGGCCTCCCACTCGACGCTGATGAACACGCACTGGGACAAGGTCGTGCACACCGACCGCGCCGAACGCTTCCGCGACGCCCTGCACGAGGCCCGGGAAGCGATCGCGCAGGCCGAGCCCGACATCGCGATCATCGTCGGCTCCAACCACTTCCGCGGGTTCTGGCTGGACATGATCCCGCCCTTCACCCTCGGCGTGGGCGAGGTGATCGGCGCGGGCGAGGCCAAGACACCCTCCGGCCCCCAGCTCACCGATCCCGCGTTCGCCCAGGGACTCGCCGAGGACCTCGTCGAGCGCGGCACCGAGGTGGCGATCTCCGCCCGGCTGCAGATCGACCACGGGCAGACCCACGCGATCCAGTACCTGCTGGAGGGCACCCAGGTGCCGGTGGTCCCCCTGGTCGTCAACGTCTTCGCCGCTCCGCTGCCGCGCCCCGACCGGTGCGCGGAGCTGGGCCGCAACATCACCGCCGCCATCGAGGCGCTGCCCGATGACCTCCGGGTCGTCGTGATCGCCTCGGGCGGCCTGTCGCACCAGCTCCCCTGGCCGGACGACTGGAGGGCACCCGAGGGGGCGGACGAAGAATTCCTGGTCGAGGCGTGGTTGAACGGCCGCGGCGACTGGGAGCGCTACGACGGCAGGCGCCGCGAGATCATCACGGCTGCCCGTCCCGTCCTGTTCCCGGATTTCGACGAGGCGTTCCTTGCCGACCTGGAACGCGGGGAGCTCGCGCGGTACGCGGAGATGACCGCCGGGGAGATCGGCGAGGTCGCAGGCAACGGCGGGCAGGAGCTGCGCACGTGGCTGGTCATGGCGGCCGCACTCGGATTCGCACCGGGCAAATCCTTGGCCTACTCCCCCATGCCGGAGTGGCTGACCGGGATGGGGGTGGCGGTGATCCGGCCATGACCTCCACCGAGGAGACGTTGTCCCGGCTGCTGGACTTCGCCACCGAGGACCGCTTGCGGCAAGCCGCACGAGCGGTGGCTGCGGTGCCGAGCCCGACAGGGCGGGAGGCGCCGCTCGCGCAGCTGCTCACCGAGCGAATGGCGACCGCCGGGATCGAGGCCACCACCCAGCACCTCGACGAGTTCCAGGCCAACGCCGTCGGCCGCCTGCGCGGGGCGGGCTCCGGCGCGGACCTGATGCTCTACGCCCCGATCGACACCCTCACCACCGGCCGGCCCGAACTCGACCTGCCCTGGGTCGGCTCGGAGCTGCGCCCGGACATGCGCCCGGAAGCACGCGACGAAGGACCGTTCGTGTCGGGGCTGGGGGCGAGCAACCCGAAGGGGCACGCCGCCTGCGTCCTGGTGCTCGCCGAGGCGCTGGCGAGCGTCCGCCCGGACCTGGCGGGCGATGTCGTCTTCGCGTTCGGCGCAGGAGGCATGCCGACCAACGCCATCGAGGCGCCCGGTTACCCGGCCCGCGCCAACACCGGCCACGGCGTGGGCTGCTCGTTCCTGCTCGAACGCGGCTGGCACACCGATTGCGCGGTGATCGCCAAACCCGGTGACTTCGTCGCCCACGACGAGGTCGGTCTGTGCTGGTTCGAGATCACCGTGCCCGGCATCCACACCTACGTCGGCAGCCGTCACCGCCTGCCCTACCGAAATCCGATCGTCACGGCGGGCGAAGTCGTGACGCGGCTGGAGAAGTGGCTCGCCGACTACCCGGTTCGCCACCGCACCGAGACCGCGGCACCGCAGGGCGTGATCGCTTCCATCGCCGGTGGCTGGGAGCGGATGCTCGCGGTGACCCCGGCGGCGTGCCGCATCCGGCTGGACCTCCGAATCGCACCGGGGCAATCCCCCCTCGCGGTCAAGCGCGAACTCACCGCCCACGTGGCGCGGCTGTCCCGCGATCTCGACAGCGAACTCGGGGTCGAGATGGTCCTGGCGATCCCCGGCACGAGCACCTCGCCGGATTCGCCGATCGTGCGCACCGCCGTCGAGGCGTGGGAACTCACCTCGGGCACGAGCCACGCGCCCGTGGCCGACAACAGCGGAGCCACCGACGCGAACATCCTCCGCGCACGCGGCATCCCGACCGCGCGCGTCGGGATGCCCAAGGTCACCTCGACCGAGTTCGACGTCGATTTCAGCCGCGGCATGAACACCGTCGACGTACGAGCGATGCGCCGCCTCTGCGAAGTGCTGGCGCGCATCACCCTGACAACCACGCGGAAGGAAGCACCGTGACCCCACCGCCCGAGAGCCGCTACGCCGATGGTGGCGGCGTCGAGTACCACTACCACGACCTCGGCACCGGGAACGACACCGTCTTCCTGCACGGCGGTGGTCCGGGATGCACGGCCTGGAGCGACTTCGGACCGGTCGCACCGCTTTTCGCATCCGACCGCCGCTGCCTGCTGGTGGACATCCACCAGTACGGCAAGTCCGCCAAGACCACCATCACCGGCCCGATGTGGGACCACCACGCGGCCAAGACGGTGGCGCTGCTCGACACCCTCGGCGTGCCACGAGCCGACTTCATCTGCAACTCGTGGGGCGGGACGATCGCGCTGAACCTCGCGGCCAAGTACCCGGATCGCGTCCGCTCGCTGGTGATCACCGGCAGCATGCCGGTCTTCCACGGTCCGCTCGCCCCGTTGCCGGAGGGCGGCCGCCGCGGACGCAACGCGCGCGATGCCTACTACGGCGGAGAGGGGCCCACCCGGGAGAAGATGCGGCACCTGATCACCACGCTCGAGTGGTACGACGGCACCGCACTCCCCGAGGAAACCCTGGATCTGCGGTACCAGCAGAGCCTCGACCCCGGCGAGCGGGCGCTGGCCGCCATGTCGGACTCCCCGCGCGGCGACTGGCAGGACCTCACCGAGGAACTCGGCCGGATCCAGGCACCGGTGCTGTTCGTCTGGGGCATGCACGACGCGTTCCTCACCCCGGACTACCCGCTGATGCTGGCCCGCATGGCTCCCAACGGAAACCTGCACGTCATGGACCACGTCTCGCACCACCCCCAGGAGGAACGCCCGCGCACCTACCACTCGGTGGTCAGCGGATTCCTCCGCTCCGTCGACGCTGGAGGAGCTGACGCATGAGATTCCTGCTCGCACTGTCCGCCGCAGCGGCCGCACTGGCCGCCCTGCGCAAGCTCGCCGCCCGCAGCAACACACAGGTACACCGCATCAACCAGGAGGAGCACTCGTGAGCATCTGGACCGAACTGGGCGCGATCGCGCACCGCCTCGAGTACGTCGACGCGGCCGGCGTGCCCACCCGCACGTTGCGGGCCGGGAACCCGAACGCCGAGGCCGTGGTGTTCCTGCACGGCACCAGCGGCCACCTCGAAGCCTTCGCGCGCAACTTCACCGCGCACGCCGACTACGACCTGCACGCCATCGACATGCTCGGCCACGGCTACACCGGCAAGCCCAACACCCCCTACGAGATCTCCGACTACGTCAAGCACCTGCTGGACTACTTCGACGCGGTCGGCATCGACAGCGCGCACATCGTCGGCGAATCGCTGGGCGGGTGGGTCGGAGCCCGCGCCGCGATCGACCACCCGGAGCGCGTGCTGAGCCTGCAGCTGCTGTGCGCCGGCGGGACCGTCGCCAGACCCGAGGTGATGGACCGGATCCGCACCAGCACCAAGAAGGCCGTCGCCACCGACGACATCGAACTGACCCGACAGCGCATGCGCCTGCTGATGGCCGACGACGCCGACGCCACCGAAGAGCTCGTCGAGGTCCGGCACGCGATCTACCACGCACCGGATTTCGTGGCCAACGTGGACAACCTGCTGTCGTTGCAGGACATGGAGCGGCGTCAGCGCAATCTGCTGCGCCCGGAACACCTGGCCCAGATCAGCCTGCCGACGCTGATCGTCTGGGGCAGGCAGAACCCGTTCGGCGAGGTGCCGGAGGCCTCGGCCATGCACGAGAACATCGCGGGGTCCCAGCTCGAACTGCTGGAGGAGTGCGGGCACTGGCCGCAGCACGAGCAGGCGGACCGCTACAACGCGCTGAGCCTGGAGTTCCTCCGCAAGGCCGGGAAGGCGGCCGCCTGATGCGGGCGGTGCGATTCCACGGCTGGGGACAGGACCCGGTTCTCGACGAGGTGGACGAGCCCACCCGAGACACCGGCCGCGTGCTGGTCCAGGTCCAGGCGGCCGCGGTGGCGCACCTGGACGCCACCGTGGCGAGCGGCAACTTCGAGCTCACACCCGAGCTGCCCTACATCGGCGGGGTCGAAGGTTCCGGTGTCGTCCTCGAATGCGACGAGGGCTCCGGTCTCGAACCCGGATGCCAGGTGATGCTGCGCGGCGGTGGGCTCGGCCTGCTGCGCGGCGGAACCTGGACCGAACGCGTCAGCGTGTCGCCCAAGGCCGTCACCCGCCTGGACAGCCCGCTGCCGCCCGAGGTCGCTGCGACGTTCTTCGTACCGGCCACGACCGCCTTCGTGGTGCTGCACGACGTCGCCCGCCTCGACGACGACGAGGAAGTCGTCGTGGTCGGTGCGGCGGGCGCGGTCGGCGCGATGGTCGCGCAGCAGGCGCTGCTCGCCGGGGCGAAGGTGACCGGTGTCGTGGGCCGAGAAGACCAGGTGGCCGACGTGCCCAACGGGGTCACCGCGTTGTGCCTCGACTCGCCCGAGGCCATCGACCGGCTGGCGGCCGAGCGCTCGACGTCGTTGCTGGTCGACACGTTGGGCGGAGAGGGCCTCGCGGAACGCGGTCGCTGGGTTCGCCCCGGCGGACGCGTGGTGGCGATCGGCTACGTGGCCGGTACCGATGTGCGGCTCCACCTGCCCTCGTGGTTGCTCGATGACGTCGCGCTGCTGCCGGTCAACATGATCCGGCGGGAACGCCGGGCTCATGAGGTGGCCGGCGAGCTCGTCGAGCAGCTGTCCGCGGGGCAGCTCCACATCGAAACCCAGCGGTACGGCCTCGCCGAGGCCGCAACCGCGCTGGCGGACCTGCGCGCCGGGAAGGTGCGCGGCCGGGCGGTCCTCGTTCCCTAGCCGGTCCGGTCAGCGGACCGGTCCGTTGGCCGGACCGCTCCGCTGACCGAGGATGGGGGTTCTCCCAGCTCCGCCGCCCGCGGCAGCGCAACCCGCGCAGCAGCCGCTGGACACTCTTGCACCGATGCGCAGTCTGGCAGGGACGAGCATGGCGATCACCGAGACGAACACCAGCAGCGTGCTCCACAAGGTCCAGCTCATCCTCGAGGCTTTCGGGCCGGAGGACGAGCACCTGAGCCTGACCGAGCTCTCCCGGCGGTCGGGAGTGGCGAAGGCGTCGGTTCACCGGCTCGCCCAAGAACTCCTGTGCTGGGGGCTGCTGGAGCGCCGCGGCACCGACTACTGGCTCGGCGTCAGGCTCTTCGAGATCGGCCAGCGCGTGCCCCGGCAGCGCATCCTCCGCGACGCCGCCCGACCGTACATGGAGGACCTCTACCAGGCGACGAACGAGACCATCCACCTCGCGATGCTCGATGGGCGGGAGGTGCTCTACCTGGAGAAGGTCTCCGGGCACAGCCAGGTCACCAAGCCGTCGCGGGTCGCCGGGCGGATGCCGCTGCACTGCACCGCCACCGGCAAGGTGCTGCTCGCCTTCGGGCCGCAGTCGTTGGTCGACGAGGTGATCGCCTGTCCGCTGGAACGAGTCACCCCGCACACGGTCGCCGCGCCCGGTTTGCTCCTGCAGGAACTCGTCAGGGCGCGGTCCACCGGACACGCCGTGGAGCACGAGCAGACCCGGCTCGGGTACCTCAGCGTGGCGATCCCGCTGGCCGGTGCGACGGGCGCGCTGATGGGCGCCCTGTCGATCACGGCACCGATCTACCGAGCCGATGAGGCGAAGTACGCCGGGTTGCTGAACATGGTCGGACGCAGGATTTCGCGCACCATCAGCACGTTCCGCCCCTCCTGACACGATCCGCCTCCAGCAACGCTCCGCTCGCACAGCCCTGCGGAGCTCCCCGGTCCGGTCATCGGAACGCCACCGTGGCCATCGGGTCCGCGGGGCTGCAGGCTCGATCGAAAACCCGAACCGGAGAAGGACAATGACAGGCCACACAACCACGGCCGAACGCAGCGCCGAGATCGACGCGGCCGCTGACCGACTCGAGACCGCCGCTCGCGACCGCGTGCCGTGCGAGCCGGTCCGCGACCTGCTCGGCACCACCGACATCGACATCGCCTACGCCGTGCAGCAACGCCTCAACGAACGGCGCATCGCCGGCGGGGCGGCGGTCGTCGGCCGCAAGATCGGGCTCACGTCACCCGCCGTTCAGCAGCAGATCGGTGTGGAACAGCCCGATTTCGGCGTGCTGTTCGACGACATGGACGTCTCAGCGCTTCCCGCGGTGCCCAGCCGGCAGCTGCTGCAGCCCAAGGCGGAGGCCGAGATCGCCTTCGTCCTCGGCGCGGACCTGGACACCGACGCCCTCGATCTGCGCACGGTGCGCGCGGCCGTGGACCACGCCGTCGCCGCGATCGAGATCGTCGACAGCCGCGTCGCGGACTGGGACATCCGGATCACCGACACCGTCGCCGACAACGCTTCCAGCGGCCTGTACGTGCTGGGCTCGCAGCAGGCCCGGTTGCAGGACTTCGAACCGCGTGAGGTCACCATGCAGCTGTTCGTCGACGACGAACCCGCCTCGCAGGGAACCGGAGCAGCCTGTCTCGGCGACCCGCTCAACGCGCTGTTGTGGCTGGCTCGAACGGCCTGGACCTTCGGTGCGCCGCTCCGGGCAGGTCAAGTGGTGCTCTCCGGTGCCCTCGGGCCCATGGTCCCCGCTCCCCCAGGTACCTCCGTCCGCGCGGAGATCTCCTCGCTCGGCTCCGTGACCGCCCACTTCTCCACCGAGGAACAGCGATGAACAAGACCAAGGTGGCCGTGATCGGCTCCGGCAACATCGGCACCGACCTGATGATCAAGGTCCTCCGCCTGTCGCCCATCCTCGAGATGGCCGCGATGGTCGGCATCGACCCGGCCTCCGACGGTCTCGCCCGGGCTCGCCGGCTCAAGGTCCCCACCACGCACGAGGGCGTCGACGGTCTCATCGCGATGGACGGCTTCGACGACATCGACATCGTCTTCGACGCCACCTCCGCAGCCGCGCACCGGGCCAACGCGGCGACACTCGCACCGCACGGCAAGAAGCTGATCGACCTGACACCGGCGGCGATCGGCCCGTACGTGGTGCCGCCCGTCAACCTCGACGAGCACCTCGACCGCGACGCCGACAACATCAACATGGTCACCTGCGGCGGGCAGGCCACCATCCCCATCGTGCACGCCATCGCACAGGTCACCCCCGTGCCCTACGCCGAGATCGTCGCCTCGATCTCCTCCCGCTCAGCGGGACCGGGCACCAGGGCGAACATCGACGAGTTCACCGAGACCACCGCAGCGGCGATCGAAACCGCGGGTGGCGCCCAGCGCGGCAAAGCCGTGATCATCCTCAACCCCGCGGAGCCACCGCTGATCATGCGCGACACGGTCTTCACGTTGATCGGCGACTCGGACCGCGCGGCGGTCGAGAACTCGATCAGAACCATGGTCGACCACGTCGCCGAATACGTCCCCGGCTACCGGCTCAAGCAGGACGTGCAGTTCACCCCGATCAACGCGGACGACCCCGTCCACACGCTGCTCCCCGACTGCGCGCCCACCGTCACCACCAAGGTGACGGTGTTCCTCGAGGTCGAGGGCGCCGCGCACTACCTGCCCTCCTACGCCGGCAACCTCGACATCATGACCTCCGCCGCGCTCCGCGCCGGCGAAGCCATCGCCCAACGCCTCACCGCACGAGCAGCATCAGGAGCGACCCGGTGAACGACGCAGTGAACCTCTACGTCCAAGACGTCACCCTGCGCGATGGCATGCACGCCGTGCGGCACCGCATCTCGCCGACCGACGTCGCTCGCATCGTCGCCGCCTTGGAGCAGGCGGGCGTGGACGCGATCGAGGTCGCCCACGGCGATGGTCTCGCCGGCGGCAGCCTCAACTACGGGCCCGGCTCGCACAGCGACTGGGAGTGGATCGAAGCCGCCGCCGAGCACGTCGATCAAGCCACGCTCACCACCCTCCTGCTGCCGGGCATCGGCACCATCGCCGAGCTTGAACGCGCCCACTCCCTGGGAGTTCGCTCGGTCCGCGTCGCCACGCACTGCACGGAAGCCGACGTCGCCGCACAACACATCGCCAAAGCCCGCGATCTCGGCATGGACGTCTCCGGCTTCCTCATGATGAGCCACATGGCCCCGGCGACGGCATTGGCGGAGCAGGCCAAGCTCATGGAGTCCTACGGCGCGCACTGCGTCTACGTCACCGACTCCGGCGGCCGGTTGACCATGGACGGCGTCCGCGAACGCGTGCGCGCCTACCGCGACGTGCTCGACCCGAACACCCAGATCGGCATCCACGCCCACGAGAACCTCTCGCTGTCGGTGGCCAACTCGGTCGTCGCCGTCGAGGAAGGCGTGCATCGCGTGGACGCCTCGCTCGCCGGTCACGGCGCAGGAGCGGGCAACTGCCCCATCGAGGCGTTCATCGCGGTGGCCAACATCAACGACTGGAAGCACCGCAGCGACCTCTTCGCGCTCCAGGACGCGGCCGACGACCTGATCCGACCACTGCAGGACCGCCCCGTCCGCGTCGACCGGGAGACCCTCACCCTCGGCTACGCCGGGGTCTACTCCAGCTTCCTGCGCCACGCCGAAGCAGCCTCGAAGCAGTACGGCATCGACGTGCGCAGCATCCTGCTCGAGGTCGGCCGCCGCGAACTGGTCGGCGGCCAGGAGGACATGATCGCCGACATCGCCCTGGACCTGACGACGAAGAGGTGATAGCCGCCCCCAGGAGCAGTTGCCGGTGCGCCCGCTGGGAGGCACCGGTAACGTCCGCTTGAGCGATGAGCTGATCGGCGTCGACCGGGACGAAAGCGGCGCGCACCTCGGCCATGCGCTCCTCACCCGTGAACAGCTGAGCCGCGGTCAGGGCCAGCAGCAGCGCGCCGTTGAGAGCTGAGCGAGCCCTACGCGTGAAACCCGTTGCCCCGCAGCAGTTGCACCGTCCACGGCGTGGGGCGGTGACTCGGTCGGCCTTGCTGTTGTGCCTGACGAGGTTCCTCCGCAGAGCCGTCCCACCATGCCGGTGTATCCGGCATCGCCACTGACACCTGTGTGATGACGTCGTTGATCGTGGCGTGTCGAAAACGCGCGACGTGAGCCTGATGCACAGGCTCTGAGACTTCTGCGACGCCAAGACGTCGACAGCGGTTCGCCCTAGGCCGAGCTGCGAGCACCACCCCTGTCAGATCATGACGGATCACCCACGGCGTTGTTGTCGACGCCGTTCGCTGAATTGGCGTTTCTTGGCGGCGGATCCGCAGGTGGCCATGGAGCACCAGGTACCCGACCGGTTCTTCGACGAGTCGTAGAAGACCCACCGGCAGGACTCATCACGGCACGCCTTGAGCCGGGACAGCGTGCCGTTCGAGTGCGCTACGACGGTGTCCGCCAGGAGGGTGCCGAGCGCGTGGTCGACGCCCTGCCGAGCAGCGGGCAAGAGTACCGTCCCGGCTTCGGTCCCGATTCTCACCCGCAGCGGGAGCGTCGCGGCCACCTCGTCGAGTCCGCGCAAGTCGTCGTCGGCGCCGCCGTCGCGAGCGAGCAGAGCACGCAGACCCTCGCGGACGACGATGGCACGCTCGACATCGGCTCGGCTGACGCGGGCGCGCTCCGACGTCAATCCACGGGTGCTCATCCAGTTCCGCAGCGCCGCGGGCGAGGACAACTCATCTCGGAACTGACCAGTGTCGCGGATGTTGATCCGTGTGTTGACGAAGTCCTGCACCCGGTCGAGCGGGGCCGGGGCGGCGGGGCGGTCCTCCGGCCGCTCGTAGCGGAGCTCCATGCCCCGATGTTACCAGCGAACACCGTTGACTGGTTACATGTGACCAGCTATACAGGATGAGTGGTCACAGCGGAGAGCAGCGACACCCACCTGGCCGGCACCGGCCTGAGGCGTGGTCTCGTGGTCATCGGAATCGTGCTCACCGCGCTGAGCCTGCGGTCCGCGGTCACCAGTCTCGGGGTCGTGCTGGACCAGGTGCGCGAATCACTGGAGATCAGCGCGACGCTGGCGGGCGTGATCACCGCGTTGCCGGTGATCTGCTTCGCCGGGTTCGGCGCGGTCGCCCCGGCTCTGTCCCGGCGCATCGGGGAACAGCAGGTGGTGCTCGTCGGGGTCATCGCGATCGTGGTCGGTTTGGGTGCCCGGGCCACCGCGGGCGAACCGCTGGGGTTCGTGGCGGGCAGCGTGCTCGCACTGGCGGGCATCGCTGTCGCCAACATCGTGCTTCCGTCCCTGATCAAGCGGCACTTCCCGCACCGAGTCGGCCTGATGATGGGCATCTACTCCATGAGCGCCGCAGCCAGTGTCGCGCTGCCCGCCGCAGTCACCGTTCCCCTCAGCGACGCGACCGGATATGGCTGGCGGGGCGGACTCGGGAGCTGGGCGGTCTTGGCCGCCGTGGCCGTGATCCCCTGGATGGTCCTGCTCAGCACCGGACACCACGGGACTTCCGCAGTGGAACATGATCAGCCCCGCGGCTGCTCGACCGCCGCTCTGTGGCGCAGTCGGACCGCGCTCAGCCTCACGGCGTTCTTCGGACTTCAGTCTCTCAACGCGTACGTGATGATGGGCTGGCTCCCAGCGATCCTGACCAGCGCCGGACTCACCTCGCGCAACGCGGCTCTGATGCTGTCGGTGTCGGCGTTGATCGCGATTCCCATCAGCCTCGCGTTGCCCCGAATCGCGACCCGGCGAGACAGCCAGCGCCGCTACGTCGTCGCCATAGTCGCGGGAGGGCTCGCCGGATACCTCGGTCTCCTCCTCGCGCCCGCCATCGCACCCCTGCTCTGGGTGATGCTGCTCGCCTCGCTGCACGGCGCGTTCCCGCTGGCAGTGACGCTGATCGCGCTCAGAGCCCGAGAACCCGCCACCGCGACACAGCTGTCCGGGTTCGTCCAAAGTGGCGGCTACGTCCTCGCAGCCCTGGGCCCCCTCGCCATCGGAGCGTTGAACGACCTGACGACGACCTGGACCGTGCCCCTCATCGTCCTGATCGCCACCTTGGTCCTCGAATTGATCGTCGGTCTCATCGCAGCCCAACCCCGCCACGTGGAGACCGAGCTCGCCACCGCGCGATGAGCCCCGAGGCGCGCAAAACCAACCGCCAAGCGTGCTCGACCCGGCGGAAGCAGTGTCATCGGCGGTGACCGAAAGCTGCTGCTGGGAACGGTGACGGTGAAGCGCACCGCTCCCCCGCGTGGCAACAACCGCGCAGACCGGGGATGCGCACGCGGGAGTGCGTCGCAGCCGGCACCACCGTGCTGATCCGCAGCAGGGCCTGCGCCAGGTTTCAGCAGATCAGACGGCTCACGCTTCATTGACTTATGCCTGCAACGGGCGTGTACTGAGGGTGCGGTGAATCGATTGAAAGGGTCGGTGAACCGAAGGGGCGATGGCGCGACAGCCCCGAAGGAATGCATGGTCCAACGTCAAGGACGTTCGTAGTCCTGAGCCTCGCCGGAAGTTCTGAAGCAGGCGGAGTTCAGAAGTGCGAAAGACGCTCGTCAAACTCGAGCTGGCGTTCCAGAAAGGGCCTCCGCAGCTGCGGAGGCCCTTTCATTTCTTCCTTCTCTGTCCTGACACAGGAATCCCATGATCTAGCCGCGGCACAAGGCCATCGAGTCGGTGTACCCGCCGCAGGTCCGCACAGGCCAGCGCGCGGCTGTCAGAAGGGCAGGAACACCCGGACTTCGAGATCGCCAGGTCCGCGAGCGGCATGATCTCCTCACAGCATCATCGGCCCTCGGGACCAAGACCTGCCGCACGACCTGCACAATATCCAGCACCTGACCGCTCCGCCGGCGGTTCACGCTCCGACCGCGGTGGTGTGCCAGGTCAGGAAGGCGTCGAGGCCGATCTGACCGCCTTCCCACCCGAGTCCGCTGTGCTTGAGCCCGCCGAAGGGCACCACCGGTGCGTTCGGAGTGGCGTTGTTGACCCCGACGATCCCCACGTCGAGCGCCTGCGCGACAGCCGTGGCGCGGACGGGCTCTCCGATGACGTAACCACCGAGCCCGCACGGGTCCGCACGGGTTGCGGTCACCACTTCGCCGAGGTCGGTGTAACCGCGGAGGGTCGCCAGCGGCCCGAAGACCTCCTCTTCGACCGCACGCCCACCGGCAGGGTTGACGCACAGCACCGGCCGAGCGAAGTGCCCCCGGTCGGGCAACGCGACATCGCCGGTGTGGACGTCGGCGCCGGACCGGGCCGCGTCCTGCGCGATCTCGGCGATGCGGGCGGGGTCACCGGGGAGTGCGAGCGGTCCGAGCGTGGTGTCCGGGTCGAGCGGATCGCCCAGGACGAGTTCGCCGGTGACGCGGAGGAAGGCAGCGGCGAAGTCGTCGACGAGGTGCTGCGGCACCCACACCTGCTGGGCGGCGATGCAGGACTGGCCGTTGTTGCGGTACTTCGCGACGGCCAGCACGTCCGCCGCCCGAGCCGGATCGGCGTCGTCGAGCACGACGAACGGCGCGTTCCCACCGAGTTCGAACACGTTGCGGGTGAAGTTCGGTGCGGTCTGCGCCGCCAGCAGCCTTCCGACGCGTGTCGAACCGGTGAAGGTCAACCCCCGCACCCGCGGGTCCTCGAGCCAGGTACCGGACACCTCGACGGGGTCGCCGAGCACGGTGCCCACCACACCTGCGGGGACGTGGGCTTCGACGATCTCGGCCAGGCGCAGTGCGGAGGCCGGGGCCACCTCGGACGGCTTGAACAGCACCGGACAACCTGCGGCGAGGGCGGGAGCGATCTTGCGGGCCGGGATGGACAACGGGAAGTTCCACGGGGTGAGCACGGCGACGATTCCGAGCGGGCGCTGGATCACCTCGTGCCGCAAGCCGGGCACCACCGAATGGGACGCACCGCTTCGGCTGCGGATCGCATCGGCGAACCACTCGAAGAACGCCGCCGACAGGCCCACTTCGGCACGGGACTCGGCTAGCCGCTTGCCGGTCTCCCGGCTGATCAGCACTGCGAGCCGTTCGGCCTCGGGTTCGCTGCGCAGCGCCGAGGCGATCGCCCGCAGCGCTTCGGCCCTTGCCGCCAGCGCGGTTTCGGCCCACCCGCGCTGCGCGCGCTCGGCTTCGTCCAGGACTGCCCGCGCCTCGGTCGTTCCGCCGCCGATGAGCTCGAACAGGGGCTCGCCCGTCGCGGGCTCGGTCACGGTGGTGCGCCAGGGTCGCGCCGGTTGCACGGGCTGACCGTTGATGCGAGCGCCGCCGAGCGCTTCGACTTCGGTGCCGGTCGTGGTCATGCGGTGAGCTCCTCTTCGGAGTGCGGTGCGGGCTCGAGGTGCCGCTGCGCGGCGTGCAGGTCCAGATCGACACCCAGTCCGGGACCGTCGGGGAGGATGATCCGCCCCAGGTGCGGGCGCGGTCCGTCGATCAGCAGCGGATCGCGCAGCGGGTTGTCGCGGATGTCGTACTCGATCGCGTGCACCGCGGGGGCGCAGGCGGCCAGTTGGAGGGTGGCGGCGAAGGCGATCGCGCCGCCGTATAGGTGCGGCATCACCGGTTTCCGGTGGGCTTCCGCGAGCTGGCAGATGGCGAGGGCTTCGGTGAACCCGCCGGTCTTGGCGATGTCGGGCTGCAGGATCGCCACCGCCGGGGACGCGGCGAAGCGGCGGAACTCCTCGCGCCCGTAGAGGTTCTCACCGGTCGCGATGACCAGTCCGGTGCGCCGGTGCAGCTCTTCGAGCTCGTCCAGCCGGTTGCCCCGCAGCGGCTCTTCCAGCCACGCCACGTCGTACTCGGCCAACAACGGCGCCATCGCCACCGCTTCGTCGACGCCCCACGCCTGGTTCGCGTCGGCGTACAGCGCGACGTCGGCGCCGAGCGCTTCGCGCGCCTCGACGAGGATGCGCTCGTCGTGCTCCCTGCCGAAACCGAGCTTCACCTTCACCGCGGTGTAGCCCTCGGCGAGGCAGTGCCGACCCTGCCGCACCACACCTTCCGGGCCGAGACTGCTGGCGTAGAGCGGGCTCGATTCCCGGATCCGGCCGCCGACCAGCGAGCCGATCGACCGCTCACAAGCCCGGCCGTGCAGGTCCCAAAGCGCGATGTCGACCGCGCTGATCGCCTGCATGATCGGACCCGGTGCGCCCCACTGGCGCCCAATGGGCGTCAGCTCGACGACCAGTCGACGCTGCAACTCGGTGATGCGACGCGAATCCTGGCCGATCACGAGCGGGAACACCCCCTCCCGCAGAGTCGCCACCCGCTCGACCGTCGCCCAGGACGGGTAGTTGGTCCAGCTCTCCCCGTAGCCGATCCGGCCGTCCGCGGTCTCCAACTCCACCAGCACCATCGAGCGGTGCGTCAGCGGTGCGAACGACATCGCGACGCCGTCCCGGGTGGCGGCGCGCAGCACGTGCAGCCGAGCCTCGATGATGGTGCTCGGGGCCGTGGCGCTCACCGGTGGTCCACCTCCTCCGTCGATGCCAGCAGTGCCAGCCGAAGCCGGGCGATGTGGGCCCGCGCGGCCTTCTCCGCCGCAGCCGGGTCCCCGGACTCGATGGCGCTCAGGATCTTGTGGTGATCGTCCAGGGCGTGCCGCGGTCCGCCGGTGACCGTGGTGGTGCGCATCGCCAGCCGGATCTGCGTCTGGATGTCGTCGAGCAGCCGCACCACCTCTTCGTTCCCCCCGGCCTCACGGATCAGGGCGTGGAAGCGCATGTCGGTCTCCAGGTGCCGGTCCAGATCGGCCGATTCGACGGCGGATTCGTGTTCCTCGAGCACTTCCCGGAGCCGGTCTACGAGCCGGCGTCCGGCGTTCTCCACCGCCAGCCGTGCCGCGAGGCCTTCGAGCACTTCGCGGACCTGGTAGAGGGTGGCGAGCTCTTCGGGCCCCACCCGGGACACCACCGCGCCTCGCCGAGGCTCCTCGCGCGCCAGCCGTTCCTGCGTCAGTCGCAGCACCGCGTCCCGGACCGGGCTGCGGCTGACCTCCAGCTCATCGGCGAGCGCCGGAACGCTCAACCGCGTGCCGGGCGGCAGTTCGCCGGAGAAGATCTGTTCCCGCAGGTGCTGGTAGACGGCGTCCGCGATCCGCTCCGCGGATGAAACCTTCATCGTCATTCCTTCCCGTCCCGGCCTGCACGACCCCGCATGTGGTGTGCGGTTCCATGACATCTTGACACGTTACATGCAGTTGGTTCAATCTACATGCAATCCGAGACTTCGAGGCTTCCCGATCAATGGAGATCAGATGAGCGCGACAAGACACATGCGCCGAGTGAGCGCGGCGAGCCTGGTGGGCTCAGTGCTCGAGTGGTACGACTTCTACCTCTACGGCACCGCCGCCGCGCTCGTTCTGGGCACGCTCTACTTCCCCGCATCGGACCCGTCGACCGAGACGCTCCTGGCGCTGCTGTCCTTCGCCGGTGGCTTCATCACCCGCCCCTTGGGGGCCGTCGTGTTCGGCCACTTCGGCGACCGCCTCGGCCGGAAGTCGATGCTCGTGACCACCATGATGATCATGGGCCTGTCGACGTTCGCGATCGGTCTGCTACCGGCCTACGAGACCTGGGGCTTCTGGGCTCCGGCGCTCCTGGTGGTTCTGCGGCTGCTGCAGGGCGTGGCGATCGGCGGCGAGTGGGGCGGTGCCACGCTGCTGACGGTCGAGAACGCGCCGAACGGTCGGCGCGGCTTCTTCGGCTCCGTTCCCCAGCTGGGCGCGCCCATCGGTCTGCTGCTGTCCGCAGGCGCCTTCGCGCTGGTCTCGCAGCTGCCGCAGGAGGACATGATGTCCTGGGGCTGGCGGGTTCCGTTCTTGTTCAGCGGGTTGTTGCTGCTCGCGGGCATGTGGGTCCGGGTGAGCGTCGGGGAGACCGAGGCGTTCAAGGCCGCGCGAGCCACCGCCGCCCCGCCCACCTCGATCCCCGTCGTCGAACTGCTGCGCACGCACTGGCGCCAGACGCTGCTCGCGCTGGGCGCCCGGCTCGCCGACGCCGCGACGTTCAACGTCATCAACGTCTTCGCCATCTCCTACGCGGCGCACACCCTCGGGCTCGGCGGCAACGTCGTGCTGACCGGTTTCATGGTCTCCTCCGCCGTGCAGATCGTGCTGATCCCGCTGTTCGGCAAGCTCTCCGACCAGATCGGACGGCGGCCGGTCTACGGCGCGGGAGCCGTCATCTGCGGTGTCGGCGTCTTCGGCTACTTCTGGGCGTTGGAACAAGGATCTGTGCCGGTCGTGTGGGCGGCCATCATCCTGATGCACGCCGTCGGCACCGGGCTGATGTTCAGCATCCAGTCGGCGTTCTTCTCCGAACTGTTCGGCACCTCGGTGCGCTACTCCGGAATCTCCATCGGCTACCAGGCGTCGGGGCTGATCGCCGGCGCGCCCACCCCGGCGATCGCGACCGGGCTCGCGGCGTGGGCCGGAGGCGCGTCCTGGCCGGTGAGCACCTACCTGCTGGTGCTGTGCGTGATCACGCTCATCTGCATCGTCTACGTGGGAGAAACCGCCAAGCGCGAGCTGGGCTCCGCATCGGGAGGCACCACGGCGGAGAACGCCCCCGCACCTGCGAGGAGCACGACGTGAGCACCCGCTACGCGATCGTGCAGGCCGGCGCCCCCAGCCCCGTCATCAACGCCAGCGTCGCAGGCTTCCTGCAGCAGGCCGCGGAGCAGGGCGAAGCGGAAGTGGTGGGAGTGCACGGCGGCGCCAACGGCCTGGTGGAGAAGAACTTCTCCACCCTGCGCACCGATCGCCCCGACCTGCCGGCCATGGCCGCCGAGCCCGGCGCGGTGCTCGGTGCCGGACGGCGCCCTCCCGACGCCGACGAGCTCGAACGCGGCGTCGAGCACCTGACCGGCGCCGGTGTGCAGGGCGTCGCGGTCACCGGGGGCAACGGGTCGATGGCGCTGGCCGCGGGACTCTCCGACACCGCCGCTCGGCTGGACGTGCCGTTGCAGGTCGTCGGCATCCCCAAGACCGTCGACAACGACCTGCTCGGCACGGACCGCTCCCCCGGCTTCCTCACCGCGGGCACCTACGCGATGCGAGCCGTGCACGCGCTCGGCGCCGACCTGCGCGCCATGGCACCGCTGGAACAAGTCCGGCTGGTCGAAGTGCTCGGCCGCGGGGTGGGTTGGCTCGCCTTGGCCGCAGCGCTGGCGCGCAACGGCGAGCACGACGCACCGCACCTCGTGTACACGCCGGAGGCCCCGCTGACGCTGGCCGGCTTCTTTCCGGAGGTCGACCGCGTCCTCACCCGGCACGGCCACGTCCTCGTCGTCGTCGCCGAAGGAGCCGTCCCGGAACTCACCGGCGCCGAGTTCGACGCCCCGCACCCCGGCCGGTTGCTGCGCAACGGAGCCGTCCGCGATCTCGCCGAACGCACCACGGACGCCCTCGGTCTGCGGACCCGGCCGGAAGTGCTGGGCATGGTCCAGCGGGCAGCGTCGTGGCTCGCGCCCGAGCGGGACCGCACCGACGCTTGGCAGGTCGGCGCCCATGCCGCGCACCTGCTGCACCAGGGGGCGTCTGGCCTCATGGTGAGCCTTGAGGCACTCGACGACGAACGTTCCCCGAGCACGTGCTCGACGGTGCCGCTCGACGAGGTCGCCGGGCGGACTCGCTCGGTGCCGTACCCGCTGGCTTCCGGTTGCCCGGACGTACCCGCGGACTTCCGCAGCTGGTGGAACCGGCTCAGCCCGGTCGCCTGACATTCACGACCGCCGCAGACCGGTGAGAACGAAGGAGACAGGTTTGACCACGATGACCGTCGCACGATTCCCGGGAGAAGGCGCCGTTCACTTCGAACGACAGCCGGTCCCGGCGTTGGAACCAGGGCTGGTGCGAGTGCGCGCGGAGCTCGTCGGACTCTGCGGCTCGGACAAGCGGCTGCTCAAGGACGGGGCGCGATTCGTGCCGGGCCACGAGATCGTCGCCAGGGTCACCGACACCGGCACCACCACTGCCGATTTCACACCCGGTGACCGGGTCCTGGTCTACATCCCGCTGTTCTGCGGGCAATGCCGCGCGTGCCTGCGGCAGGACACCAACCGATGCCTGCACCTCGACAGCCTCGTCGGGTGGCACGCGGACGGCGGCTTTCGCGAGTTCCTGGACCTGCCTCCGCGCAACCTCATCCCGGTGCCCGACGACGTGCCCTCCGACGTCGCCGTCCTCGCGCTCGACACCGTGGGCACGGCAGGTCACGGACTGCGCATGGCCCGGCGCGGTCTCACCGATGACCCCGACCACGTGGTCGTCGTGGGGTGCGGGCCGCTGGGCGTGGGTGCCGCCGCGGTCAGCACCCACCTGTTCGGCTGCCGCGTGCTGGCCGGCGACCTGTCCGCGACCCGGCTGGCCGCCGCGGCCGAGGTCGGCGCCGAACCAATGCCCGACGATCTGCCCGGCAACGCCCACCCCCTCGTCATCGAGGCGTCCGGTTCGGAAGCCGGACGCCGGCTCGCCTGGGAACTGGTCGAGCCCGGCGGTGTCCTGCTGCTGCTCGGTGAGGGCGCGACAGACCTGTCATTCCCGATGGGACCTCGCTGGCGGCGCACGGACATGACGATGGTGCGCTCGTTCTACTTCCCGCTGCACGAGGTCGACGACAACTGGGCGCTGCTGCGCTCGATCGGCGCGAACCTGGCCCGAACCCTGTGCGTGCGCACGGATTTCGCGGACCTCGAACAGACCTACCGGACGTTCGGATCCGGTGAACAGCTCAAACCGCTGGTGCGAATCCCCACCTCGAAGAACGGAGATCCCCGATGAACCCCTTGTTCATGCTGGCCATGGACCAGCGGCTCTGGCTCAAGGAGGCCGTGTTCGGCACCACCGAGCTCACCACGGCGCAGACCGAGGAGCTGGTGGCGATCAAGGAGTTGATCGCCGACGGGGCGATCCGCGCGATCCGCGACCACGGGGTGGACCCGGCTGCGGCCGCGGTGCTCGTCGATGAGGAGCTCGGCGGCGAGAGCCCCGCCAGGATCAAGGACGCCGGGCTCCAGCTGTCGATGGCGCTGGAGAAGTCCCAACCGTCGGTCTACGAGGAGGAGCCGCGCTCGGTCAGCGGGGAACTGCTCGCGGCACACCGGCCGCACATCCCCAAGGTGCTGGTCCGGTACAACCCGGCGGCCGCCGACGACATCGCACGCAAGCAGCTGCTCGACCTGAAATCCACATCGGACCGAGTCCGGCAGAGCGGCGCACCGCTGTTGGTCGAGATCATCGTCCCGCCGACACCGGAACAGCTCAGCGACATGGGGTCGACCGAACGATTCGACGCCGAGCTGCTGCCCGACCTGACCCTCACCGCGATCGACCACATCAAGGAGACCGGGGCGAGGGTCGACCTGTGGAAGCTGGAGGGCATGCCCGACGCCGAGCGCTTCGCCGCACTGCTCCAGCGCTGCCGGGCCGGAGTGGAGCACCCGGTCGACGCGGTCGTCCTCGGCAAGAACGCCGAGGAGGACGTGGTGAACGGCTGGTTGCGCGACGCCGCCGAAGCCGGCTTCGTCGGTTTCGCCATCGGCCGCAGCATCTGGTGGGAAGCCGTGCAGAACTTCCGCGCCCACCGCATCAGCCGGGACGACGCCGCGGACGCGATCGCGCGGACCTACGCCGGCTACTGCTCGCTCATGACCGAGGCATTGGGGTTCCCAGCACTCCCCTGAGCAACGAGTTCTCGCCGAACCCGGCGAGCGTCGCATTGCGGCTCTGCGGTCTGGGGCGTACGCATGAACGCCCCAGACCGCAGAGCCACCCAGCGCAGCGATAGCGGACCTGCGGCTAGATCGACCTCGGCAAGGGTTCAAGCGACGGGCAGATGTTTCTGCTGTCGCGCGAAGGCGGGCGACATGGCAGGTCAAGACTGCCGCCACCAGCCCGTTCGCGGCACCCCGACGGGCGCTCCTACTCACCAATTGAACACTGCGTCAAAACGGCTGCGGCACCGATGCAAGCGGCGGGTTTCGAGTTCTGGCTCCCGGGGTGTACTTCAGCCTTGGTGCCGTCCGGCGAGGTGATCGGTTTCCCGGCGCAGCAGGGACTCCAGCCACTGTTCACGCCCGGGTTGCATCCGCGAAGCGATGGTCGCGATGCCCACTGCCACGACCGGGTGCCCGGCGCGAGCCGGCACGGCCATGCTGATGCCGACGGAGTCGTCGACGACCATACCCCGGTTGATCGCCAATCCGCCTCGTTCGCGGGCCTCTTCAACGAGTTTGAGGATGACCGCAGACGACAGCGGGCTGTAGTCCCGTACGATTTCGGGCTCGTTGGCTTCCACAATCGCGGCGGCCTCGTCGGCTTCCATCGCGGCCAGATATTGCCCACCACGTAGGCCTCGGGGCCGAGGCGATAGCGCCGGTCAGGTCCTTCACGTCGCGTGTCCGAGGGGGACTTGAACACGCCTGCCGACCCGACGGAGGCTCGCGACACACCTCCAGGGCCGCAAATCGGCACGGCGCTGAAGATGCCACACGCCAATTCGCGCTCGCAAAGACCGGAACCCACCGGCCGAATCCGGTTGTTCGGGATCACGACAACGCGATAATTGCTGTGTGAGTGATCGCCGCGAGGTTCCACCTACGGCCCCCAGCAACGTCGTAGCAGGCACCGCCCGCAATGTGGTCCAAGCTCATACGATCGAGGGTGGCGTGCACGTCCATAACCACGCGCGAGCGCCCGTTGGTTTGCCCCATCGCGCGGGGAGCTTCCCACCCCGGGCTGCGGCGTTTCAGCGTCGCAACGTCACAGACGCGCTGGCCCAGGCACACCACTCGGATGATCCGGCAAGGCCGGAATCAGGTTCCGTCGTGATCTCGGGACTGGGCGGAGTGGGCAAGACTCAGGTCGCGTTGGAACACGCCGAGCACGTTTGGGCGACCCGCGCAGCCGAACTCGTGGTGTGGGTGACCGCGGCGTCGCGGGAAGCTATCACCTCCACCTTCGCGCGTGTGGCCGAGGATTTGACCGGCGTCGACGGCTTAACAGCCGAGCAAGGCGCTTCACGACTGCTGGAATGGCTTTCGGCCACCTCGGCTCGGTGGCTGATAGTGCTGGATGATCTGCGGAACCCTAGAGATCTACACGGCTTGTGGCCGCCCACCACCTCCACCGGCCGGGTGGTGATCACCACCCGCCGCCGAGACGCCGCCCTCCGCGGCCACCGCCGGCACATCATCGAACTGAACACGTTTACCCCCGATGAGGCGCTCACCTATCTCCACACCGCGCTAGCTGACCAGAAACAACTCCTGGACGGTGCCGCAGAGCTCACCGCCGCGTTGGGATATCTACCGTTGGCGTTAGCCCAGGCCGGCGCCTACATGTGGGACCGCGGCCTGTCCTGTGCGGAGTACCGACAGAGGTTCGCCAACCGCAATCGACGCTTGGCCACTCTCGTTCCTGAACCCGAGGGGCTGCCAGATGGACATGGTGAGACGGTGGCGATCACCTGGTCGTTGTCGATGGAACAAGCGAATCAACTCGAGCCTGCAGGCGTTGCAGGGCCGCTGTTGGAGGTTGCGAGCCTGCTGAGTTCTGACGGCATCCCTCTTGCTGTGTTCACTAGCCAGGCCATCACAAGACTGTTGAGCGAGGAAATTGACCACGAGGTCGGCATCGAGGAGGCCAGCGATGCTCTGGGGTGCTTGCGAAGGCTCAGCCTGATCTCTCTCGACCGCTCGTCTGCCACACATGCCGTGCGTGTACATGCCTTGGTCCAGCGCGCTACACGTGACGCCCTCGTCCCACGACGCCTCGGGCTTGTGGCCAAGACAGCGGCAGATGCCCTGCAGCACGTCTGGCCGGACGTGGAGCGCGACACGGTGCTAGCCGAAGTGCTGCGCGCTAACACCGATGCGTTAGCCAACACGGCTGGCGAGCACCTTTGCAAGTCGCGTGTCCATCGGGTCCTCTTCCGCGCCGGCACAAGTCTTGGAAACGCAGGCCGGCTAGCCCAAGCCCGCGACTACTTCGAACAGCAGCACATCGTCGCCCGAGAACATCTCGGGGCCTCCCACCCGGACACCCTGACTGCACGCCGGGAACACGCACGCTGGCGCGGGCACGCCGGGGACACGCCGGGCGCTGCAGAGACATTCAAAGCGGTGCTGTCCGACTTCCTACGCGTGCTTGGCCCCGATCACCCCGAGACGCTCGCAACTCGCCGCAGTCACGCCTTTTGGCGCGGAGAATCCGGCTCCCCCGCAGAGGCGGCACACGCGCTCGAAGAATTGCTGGCCGACTACCGCCGCGTGCTAGGTGAAGACCACCCCGACACGCTGGTAGCTCGCCACAGCCTTGCTCGCTGGCACGGCGAAGCCGGACAGCCGGCAAAGGCTGCAGCCGAAATGGCAGAGGTGCTCACCGCCCGGATACGCGTACTAGGCCCAGACCACCCTGACACCCTGGGGACCCGTGGGAACCTTGCTCGCTGGCACGGCGAAGCCGGAGAACCGGCAAAGGCTGCAACTGAGATGGCAGAGGTGCTCGCCGCCAGGGAACGCGTCCTGGGGCCGGACCACCCCGACACCCTGATCGCCCGCGGAAACCTGGCACGCTGGCAAGGAGAATCCGGCGACCCGACCGGAGCGGTGTCAATGTTGAAGGAGGTGCTGACCGACCGAATCCGCGTGTTGGGAGAAGACCACCCCGACACGCTGACCACCCGCAGCAACCTCGCCCGCTGGCGCGGAGAATCCGGTGATCCCGCAGCAGCGACAGCAGACCTCGCCGCGCTCCTCTTCGACTGCGAACGCGTGTTTGGCTCCACTCACCCCCGCACGCTCGGCATCCGCACCAGCCTCGCACGCTGGCGCTCCAAGACCGCAGACTGCTGAATGGCCCCCCACCGCCGTTCGCGGTGTGTAGTCGGGACCAAAGGCTGTACAGCGTGGCGAGCGCCTCGGAGAGACTTGGGAGGTCAAGCTTTGCTTTGGGGGCAGCTGTGAAGCACCTGATCGTGTGCTGTGACGGCACCTGGAACTCCCCGCACGACGAGACGAACGTGCGTCGTCTCCACGATGCCGTGGCTGATCAGAACGCCGACGGCGAGCAGAAGAAGTGTTACGTGTCGGGGATCGGCACCACCGGTTTCCTTCCCGCTGACGTCGTCGCCGGAGCAGTTGGGCTCGGGCTGGACTCGAAGATGGTCGAGGCCTACGACTTCTTGGCCCGGAACTACCAGCACGAGAACACCGACGGTCGTCCGGACAAGATCAGCTTGGTGGGGTTCAGCCGCGGCGCCTACCTCGCGCGGAACCTGGCGGGGCTGCTGACGACCTACGGGATCGAACCCGTGCCGCCCAGCACCAGCGAATCCGACCGCACGCACGCTGAGAACGTCTATACCGCGTACCACCGGAACACGGACAGCGCGACGGTGTGGCGCCGCTGGTTCCACCGCAGGTTCGCACATCCCGTCCAGGTGCACTTCCTGGGCGTGTGGGACACGGTGGGATCACTGGGCATTCCCGCGGAGTTCGGCATCCTCGACACGTTCGACGCCGGCAAGTACCGGTTCTACAACACGCGCCTCAGCGATCACGTGGTTCACGCTCGCCACGCCGTCGCACTCGACGAGCGGCGAGGCCCGTTCGCCCCCACGCTCTGGACCTCTCGAGCCGACGCGAACGGTTCGACCTTCCGCCAGGTCTGGTTCCCCGGAAACCACGGGAGCGTCGGTGGTTCCGGCCGCGATCAGGAGCCCGGTGCCAGCACCGGCCACCTGTCCGACGTCACGTTGCAGTGGATGATCGACCAGGCCGTTGAACGCGGCATCTCCTTCGCTCAGGTGCCGCTCACTCCGGACGCCTCCGGTGATTTCACGGAGAACCTCAGGAGCTTCTACCGATTCGTCAATCCGCACCCGCGGGCGGTCCCACAGCTCGCCGAGAACAGGCACGACACCACCCTGGGCGAGATCCACGAATCCGCGCTTCAACGCGTCAAGGTCGTCGAAGGCTATCGGCCTCAGAAATCGCTCATCGGAGATCCGCCACGGGCAAAGGCTTTGGTCCACGCCCGCGAAGCGTGGAACGACACCGGGATCTGGCTCACCCCAGGCACCTATCGGCTATCAGCACGAGGCGAATGGTCCGACAGCGGCGTCCGATCCGGCCCGTCGGGAACGCGAACGGGAGGAGCGCCCCTCGCCGCACTCCTGCGCGGAGGTCTCCGGGCGCTGGAAGCGCTCCAAGCCGGAATCCGGGCAGCCACGAGGAACGATCAGGCGCGAGTGTTCGGCACCAGACGCGTCTGCGCCGACATCAGCGGAAACGCGACCCCCTGGATGTGCCTGGTCGGCGTGATCGCCGACGGCGCGCTGGACCCGCACACCGAACTCCAGCAGCCCCACACGACCTTCAAGATCGGCGATGGCGTCACCGACTTCGAAGTCTTCCGCCCTGGCTACCTCTACGCCTTCGCCAACGACGCCTGGGGGTTCTACTTCAACAACGCCGGAGCAGTCGAGCTCACCGTTCAATCGGGCTAGGGAAGTTCGGGCGCACCTGCTGGTGGATCCAGCGGGTTCATCGCCGGAGAGGACGGGTGTGCACCTTCCTGAGAACGACTGCACGTCCGCAGCAGACCGCACCCGAGGGGTGCACGGAGGAGGGCATCATGATGAATTGCGAGACCTACACGGTCCAGAGGGGCGATACGCTCTCGGAGATCGGTGAGTGGTTCCACGTTCCGTGGGAGGAGCTCCAGTACCTCAACGACATCCGAGACCCGGATTTGATCTACCCGGGTCAGGAGATCCGCTTGGCGGACGATGCACAGGTGTGCAAGGTCTACACGGTGCGCGCGGGGGACACGGTTTCGGAAATCGGTGAGCGCTACCACGTGAAGTGGCAGAAGCTCGCGCACTACAACCACCTCGCCGATCCTGACACCATTCATCCTGGCCAGAAGATCTGCATTCCGCAGCAGACCGGCAACCGCTGAGGCCGTCCGGGAGATTCGTCCACGGGACGCTGTTGGGGAGCACGGGGTTCCGCGGTCCCACCGCGCGCTTCGCCCGCGCGCGGTGGTCTCGTACAGCCGAGCGAGGTGAGCGGAGATGACCGCATCGGACGAGGTGCAGCGGAACGAGGCCGAGGCGCAGCAACCGCGATTCGTCCGCCGTTGGCCGTGGGCCCAGCGAACCCTCGCGCACATCCGCGAGCTGCGAGCACTGGCGGGGTACGTGGAGAAGCAGGTGTCGAGCGCCTCTTGCAGGGCTCTTGTGATCGATGCCAGGGATCAACTGGACACCGCGGAGCGAGCTGTGCTCGAAGCACGTTGGTTCTGGCGTGGCAGTGCCGTCGACGGGGCGCTGGCGAACATGAACGCCGCGCACGCGCTGCTGCTGCAGGTGATGCCGCGCCAGGACCTGCGGGCCATGCTTCCGGATCTCGTCGCTGTGATCGAAAGCCACCTCCCGCCGCACGACCGGCGTCGGGTGACCACCGTGGAGGTGGCCGGGGAGAGTGGCGCCGGCCCGGCTGACTCACCACCGCCGCGGCAAGCGAACGGGGGTGCCCCAGGGGGAGAAGGCAACGGGAGAATCCCCACGGCCGTCCAGAGGCGATCCATCGCCGAAGCCGTGCGCGCCTCCTACCACGTGCAGGAGAGCGAGGTCATCCGCGAGCGGAGCTTCACCTACCTGGTGTACAAGTGGGCCGGTGGCCTGTTCGCCATCGCTGTCCTGATCGCGCTCCTCGCGTTCTACTTCCCCGCAGCGCTTCCCCTGTGCTTCCATCCAGTACCGCCCGTTCCACCGACGCACCACGCGGTGGTGTGCCCGACCGGGGGCGCCCCGAACCCTGGATCACTACCCGTTCAGGGGTGGGACTACCTCGTGGTTGAACTGGCCGGTCTGATCGCCGCCGCGGTGACCGGCGCCGCGGCCCTGCAGCAACTCCGCGGAACGGCGACGGCGTCCAACGTGCCCATCACCCTCGCCGTGCTCAAGTTGCCGACCGGGGCGCTCACAGCAGTCCTCGGAATCTTGCTCATGCAGGGGCAGTTCTTGCCAGGACTCACCGCGCTCGACACCCCGGCGCAGATCATCGCCTGGGCCATCGTCTTCGGAGCCGCCCAGCAGTTGTTCACGCGGTTCGTCGACGAGCGGGGTACAGCGGTCATGCGTGCGGTCCCGGCTCCGGGCCCCGACGACCTGCCTCGCAAATCGGAGAGCCGGACACCCCACTGAACCTGAGCTGGAACCCCGACGCTCCCGCTGAAAGCCCTCCGCCCGCCTGCTTCAGCCAGTCAGTCAGACGCAATTTCACACTGGCGAAGCCACTTCCTGTCACGGTCGCGATGTGCCCAGGCAGTAGAAGAACCGACGGAGGTCCAAGCTGCCCGGATCCGGATTGTGAAAGTTGCTTCCGGGTCCAACGGCCCTGTCGTGAGGTGTCGTCGGAATGCCACTTTGGTTCTGCACAAAGCCTTTTGACATGCGGGAAACCGCAGGTACGCGGTGGGGGTTGTGATGACTGGGGCTATGCCGTCGTTCGCCAACGGTGATCCGGAGTTCGGTCGCCGAGTACCCGATGAGCTGGGCGCGCCGACGGGACGTTACGTGGTGGTGCTCGCCGACGACGTGCAGGGCGACGAAACCGCGACAGCCGAGGCGTTGCGGTCGGTGGCCGGGGTCGCCAACGTCGCGCGGTCGAGCGACTTCGCGGCCGGCGCGCTGGATGTCGACCAAGCCGAATCCGCCGATGCCATGGTGTTCAGCGAGCTGGGCGTGGCCGTGGTGTCCGCGGACCCGGACCGGGCGAGTTCGATCATCGCCACGGCAGACGAGGACTCCCGCGTGATCGCGGTTGAACCCGAGCAGATCCTGCACACGTTGACCCAACCGCAGGCGCTGACGGCCGGTTACCTGCACGGTTTCCGCGACGCGGCCAGCCTGCTCTGCGATCAGTTGAGCGAAACCGATGGGGCCGCGATGCTGGCGGAGCCCGCGGCGGCGCAGTTCGTCGACACGCCCGTGATGACCTGGGGTTTGCAGGCCACCGGGGTCGCCACGGCGCAGCCGGCCGGTCAGGGAACCAAGGTGGCGGTGCTCGACACCGGGTTCGACGGCGGACACCCGGATTTCGCGGGCCGGAACGTCACCGCCCAATCGTTCGTGTCGGGTCAGACGGTGCAGGACGGTCAGGGCCACGGGACGCATTGCATCGGGACCGCCTGCGGACCGCAGCGCCCGCCCAGCCCGCCGAGCAGCCGCCGCTACGGTGTGGACCACGGCGCGCACATCCTGGTCGGCAAGGTGCTCAGCAATCAGGGGTCCGGAACCGACACCAACATCCTCGCCGGGATCGACTGGGCCATCGCCAACGGCGCGAAGGTCATCTCGATGTCGTTGGGCGCCGACATCCCCGCTGTGTCGCAGCGCTACGAGGCGGTGGGCCGCCGGGCGCTGGATCGCGGTGCGCTGATCGTGGCAGCGGCGGGCAACAACGCCGACCGGTCCAGCGGCGACGTCGGCTTCGTCGGCATCCCTGCCAACAGCCCGTCGATCATGGCCGTGGGAGCCGTGGACTCCCAGCTGCACATCGCGGAGTTCTCCGCCCGCAGCAACCCGGTCAGCGGTGGCCAGGTCGACATCGTCGGCCCAGGAGTGCTGGTGTACTCCTCCTGGCCGATGACCAAGCGCTACCACACGATCAGCGGCACCAGCATGGCCACGCCGCACGTGGCCGGCATCGCCTCGCTGTGGGCGCAGCAGACCGGAGCCACCGGCGCGGCGCTCTGGTCGATGCTCACCCGCACCGCGCGACGACTGCCACTGCCCTCGATCGACGTGGGCGCGGGACTGGCCCAGGCATCGCAGTGACGACGGAGCCTCAGCAGGTCGTGGTGACCGTCGATGACGATCAGTTGGCGGAGATCGGTGAGCTCGCCGAGAGGCTGCGCCTGGCCGGAATGCGGATCGATCAGGTGCTCGGCGACATCGGCGTGATCACCGGGTCTCTTCCAGCGGACCGCCTGACCAGCGCCCAGCGGCTTCCCGGCGTCGCCGCCGTCGAACGGGAAACGTCGTTCCAGTTGCCGCCGCCGGACGAGGACGTCCAGTGACCCGGACAGACCAACGCCCACCCTGACCGTCCGGAGGGATCGCAGATGACCGCCGTGCGAATCTCGACGTTCAACGTCGAAAACCTCTTCGCCAGGTGGCGATTCAAAGAGGGAATTGACCCATCGCTCGCGAACACGCGCGGCTGGACCGTCAACGAGACGCTGTTCAGCGAACTCGGCGCCGGCGACAAGGCGATCACGGGTGCGGCGGTGCGCAGCGAGAAGGCGGACCTCATCGGCTTCCAGGAGGTCGAGAACGTCGACACGCTCAAGAACTTCCGCGCGCGGTCGCTCGGGGGACGCTCCGAATATCCCCACGTCGCGGGCGTGGACGGCAACGATCCGAGGCGGATCGACGTCGCGGTGCTCTCGCGCTCACCGATCACCCGGATCCGCTCGTACCAGCACCTCGCGGACCCGGACGCCCTCACCAGCTCGCTGTTCTCACGCGACTGCCTGGAAGTCGACGTTCAGCTGACGGAACGAACGATGGTGACCCTCTTCGTCAACCACTTCAAGTCGATGATGGGTGGGCGTGCCGCGACGCGTTCACGCCGCATGCTGCAGGCAGCGGCGGTGCAGCGCATCGTCACCGACCGGTTCGGTTCGAACCCGGGTGCTCATCCCTTCATCATCATGGGCGATCTCAACGACTACCTGGAGTCCGATGACCAGGGGGACTCCGGGATCACCGAGCTCGTCGAGTGGGATCAGGTCGACAACGTCATCAACCGGCTGCCCGAGGATGAGCGCTGGACGCACTTCTGGGCCAAGGGCAACAAGTACCATCAACTCGATTACCTGTTGTTGTCGCGCTCGCTCGCCGATGCCAATGCGGCGAAGCCCGAGATCCTGCGCAAAGGTCTGCCGTTGCGGGCGACGCGCTACGCCGACGAGCGCTTCCCGGGCGTCGGGCAGGACCACCCGAAGGCGTCGGACCACTGCCCGGTCACCATGACGCTCGACGTTCCCTGAGCGCGGTCGAGAGACCTCGAAGCTACCCGCCAGAGGCGCTGTCCAGCGCGATCGGCGAGGTCGATGATCGGTGCCGCACCGACACAATTGCGGCGTTCGCCGCCGTTGCCCGGTTGGGCTCGGTGCGGCTGACCGCTGCCGTGCTGCAGGTTTCCGAGGCGAACGGCGCCTCGACACGGGCAAGGATCACGCACACCACCCACACCACCCGTCACGCCATGCCGACCATGTGAGCAGTGACGGGTTGCTACTGTGGGACAGGCTGGCGGTTGTTCTTCACTCGTGTGGGTGCCAGCGGGGTGCGTTTCATGCACGGAGTGTTTCGGTTCACGCTCCTCTGGTTGGACATCGGGGCCGTTCGGGGTCGAGACTGGGACCAGGACAGCCGATGACAGCGTGAGTTCCGCTTGGTCGACTGTCTTGCTTTTGGCCTTCTTCTTTATCGATACAGATCGTCGGTTCCCCGAGCTCGGTGATCTGCATCGTCCCCCGTACTGCTCGCAGAGTCTGCTTCCCCGAGAGGAGAACTGTGCCCTTCGCGCTGCTCGCGCTCGCCGTTGGCGCTTTCGGTATTGGCACCGCCGAGTTCGTCATGATGGGCGTGCTCCCCCAAGCCGCCGCCGAGCTCGGCGTGTCCATCCCGACCGCCGGGCACCTGATCAGCGGTTACGCGCTCGGCGTCGTCGTCGGAGCTCCGGCGTTGACCATCCTCGGCGCTCGGTTGCCGCGCAAGACCATGCTCGTCGTGACGATGGGGCTGTTCACCGCCGGGAACGCGCTGTTCGCGCTGGCCCCGAGCGCCGGGGTCGGCGTGGCCCTCCGATTCCTGGCCGGACTTCCGCACGGCGCGTTCTTCGGCGCCGGTGCCGTGGTCGCCGCCGGCCTGGCCGGGACCGGTAGCCGGGCCAAGGCGGTCTCGATGATGTTCATGGGCCTGACGCTGGCCAACGTCGTCGGCGTGCCGTTGGGCACGCTGCTCGGCCAGCAGTTCGGCTGGCGGGCCACCTTCGCCGTGGTCGCCGCGATCGGTGTCGTGGCCGTCGCCGCCATCGTGCGGCTGGTCCCGGACCAGGGTCGCCCCGAGCCGGGACAGTCCGCTGTGATCGACCAGCTCACCGCTTTCCGGTCACCGCAGGTCTGGTTGGCGTTGGCGATCGTCACATTCGGCCTCGGCGGAACCTTCGCCTGCATGAGCTACCTGACCCCGATCCTCACCGACGTGTCCGGGTACTCGCCGACCGCGGTGACGTTGCTGCTGGCGCTGGCCGGGCTCGGCATGACGGTCGGCAACTACCTGGGCGGCTGGATCGCCGACAAGGCCCTGATGCCCGGCGTCTACGCCGCGCTGATCGGGATCGCCGTCGTGCTCGGCCTGTTCACCATCACCTCCGGCGACAAGGTGGCGGCCGCGGCGACCGTCTTCGCCATCGGGGCCGTCGGCTTCATGGTGGCGCCGATCATGCAGGCGCTGGTCATGGAGAAGGCCGGTGGGGAGGCGTCGCTGGTGTCCGCCGCGCTGCAGTCCGCCTTCAACGTCGCGAACTCGATCGGTGCCTACGCGGGCGGTCTGATGATCGCCCACGGGCTCGGCCTGCTCTCGCCGAACCTGGTGGGGATGCTGCTGTCCGCGGTGGGCCTAGCGCTGGCCCTGGTGACGAGCGGCCTGGACCGCAAGTCCCGCCGCGAGGTTCCGGCGCTGGAGGTCATCGAGGGCGGGCGTCCGGCAGCGGCTCCGCAGCTGGTCGCGGCCGCGGCCTGAGCCGCGGCGCTTCTCCGCCTTTCACCCACGCGCGGCAGGCGCTCCAACACCGCAGCGATCACCTGATCGCTGCGGTGTTGCCGCGTTCCCCGGCGAGGGCTCCTTCCTCAGTCGACGCCCTTTTCGTGCAAGGGGTTGGGGATCGTTCCGTGCACAGCGGCGTGAGGACGCTCAGGCCGGTCGCGGTAGGCGTCCAACAACAGGCGGTTGCGGTTCAAGCACAACCGCTCGATCTCCGGGGTGAGCAGGTCGAAGATCTTGAAGCGGTCCGCCAGCTGGGGTGCGCCCGCCTGGTAGGCGAGGACCTCGGCGCGCACCATCGCCCAGAATTCGCTCTCCGGCACCCCGAGGTGCTCCTCCACCAGCGGTGCCAGGTACCGGAAGTGACCCACGAACAGGCCGCTCTGGATGAACTGGCACAGGAACTGGGGCTCCTCGCGCAGCAGGACCTCGTCCACTTCCTGCGGCATGTCCTCCAGTTCGGGCAGGGGCGCGGAGGCGACGTTGACGTCGTCCACGAAATCCTTGACGGCGAGTCGGACGGGCATCTCGTCGCCGTCGAAGACGACGATCGTGTTCTCCCCGTGCGGGGAGAACACGAGACCGTACTGGTAGAGGAAGTGCAGCAACGGTGGTAGCAGCGCGCCGAAGAGGTTGCGCAGCCACGTCCTGGCATCCGCACCGGAGCGTTCGACCAGCTCGCTGACGAACGCGCGTCCATCGCGGTCGACGTGCAACAGCGAGGCCAGGGTGCGGGCCCGTTCGCCGCTGTCGAGCTTGCTGCTGATCGGCTCCCGCCAGATCGCCCCGAGCAGTTCCAGGTACTGGTACGGGACTTCGGGGATTTCCTCCAGCACGGGATGTTTGACGGTGACCGACGCGACCTCGCCGAGCAGCACCACGCGGGTGTGGTCGCGCAGGAACTCGTCGTTGGCGGCCAAGCCGAGCACCCACGACGTCAGCGCCGGCGCGGCGACCGTGCGCTCGGTCGGCAGCCCTCGCCAGACCAGGGTGTTCAGGATCGACAGCGGCAGCTTGACGTAGTGCCTGCCCGGGTCGTCGATGTTGGCGAAGGTCCGGATCGACTGCTGCGGCCGGTAGAGGTCCGGGCCATCGCCGAGCGGCACGATCCGCTGTTCAGCGACGTCCGGGGCGAAGGCGGGCAGCACCACCTCGTCCCACTGCCAGGGGTGCACGGGCATCCAGACGTAATCCTGCGGATCGAGTCCCGCGTCGGTCAGCACTTGCGCGAAGCGCCCACGTGTCTGCTCGTCGAGCTCACCGCTGAGCAGCCGCTCGTCAGTGAGGCCTTCGACACCGCGGTACTGGGCCAGCGAGGCGTGCACCGCGATCCACGGCAGGCGCAGCTGCTGTCGCGATTCCGGTGCGTAGCGTGCGACGTCGGAGGCGGAGAAACCCACCCGGCCCTTGTTCGGAAGGATCCAGGGATGCCCGGTCTGGTGACCTTCGAGCTCGACGTAGGACAGATCGGCGAGCTCGGCGGCGGTGGCGCCATCGGTGCCGAGCAACCGGGCGTCGGCGGCCAGCGTGGCGTTCAGCTCGCGGGCGAGATGTCCTGCGGTGTCACCGCTGATTCCCAGCGTCGATCGGGCGTCGAGGAGGAACTGCAGTGGATCGTCGGCCGGCTGCTGCGAGTCTCCGGCGGTGCGCACGATGGACTCGGCGTCGACGCTCCAGTGCCCGAACGCGGAGCGCCGAGCGGCGAAGCGGTACGACACGTTGCCGGGCAGGTCGAGCCGGTACCGGCCGGCGTCCAGTTCGATCGGTTCGAGCAGCAGTTCGTAGGACAGCTCACCCAGCGATTTGGCGAGCAGATCGCGCCCGGCGCGCCGCCAGTTGTCCGCGGTGAGTTCAGCGGGTACGGACAGGGACATCTGACACCTCCGAAGAGCGGGGATGGAAAAGGGTCGTGGGAACCAGGGCGGTGGTGACCGCGAGCACCGCGAACAGCCCGGCGCCGGTGGCGAGCGGAACGGCCAGGTCCCAGGTGGCGCCGGCTGTGGCGATCAGCGGCGCCGACAGCAGAGCGGTGTGCTGGGCAGCGGCGATCAGCCCGTAGACCGCCTCCGAGCCCCGGGTGGTCGTCAGGACCCGGACGTCCAGCGCGACCTGACCGAGGCCGAGGCCGGCCCCGAACACCGCGCGCCCCAGCGCGAGCAGCAACGGGTCCGCCGTCACCGCCTGCAGGACCAGTCCCGCCGCAGCCACGGCGAAGGGCACGACGAGCCCGGGCGGCCTCGTCCGCACCTGCTTCACGGCGACCAGCGCCGCGAGGTGGGCGACGACGAACAGCAACGCACCGGCGAATTCCGAAAAGCCCGCTTCGGACGAGTATTCGGTGAAGTAGGGCCGCACCACGTTGCCGGCGAGGTGGAAACCCAGCACCAGCACCGCCGTCGGTAGCACCACTCGTGCCGTGAGGGGCACGACGTCCGCCGGCTTGACCGTCGTTTCCTCGCCTGTCGCCCGTCGGGACCGCAGCGCGACGGCGCACACCACGAGGAGCACGCCCTCGACCACCGCGAGCAGCGGCAACGCCTGCGTCGGATCGGGAGCACTGACGATCAGCGCACCAAGTCCGGACGCGGCGACGATCGCGATCTGCAGCACCGCGACGTACTGGCGCACGCCCGACAGCAGTCCTTCCGGATGGGTGCGGGCCGTGGCCGGATAGGCCAGCAGCACGACCGCCTTGGCAGCGACCAGGGCGACGCCGATGGCGGTGAACACCGCCCAGCTCGGTGCCAGCGCGAGACATCCGGTCAGCACGACGGCAATCGATTGACCGCACAGCACAAGGTGTTCCATGCGCCACCGCCGCGTGGCCAGCCCCCACAACGGGAGTGCGAGGATCGCCGCGATGCGGCTCAGGCCCACGAACCAGCCGGTCGCGGCGAGGTCGTGCACCCCGAACGCGGCTCGGAACAGTTCCGGGTAGAACGGGGCCAGTGCGGTTTCGGTCACCATGTGCAGTCCTGCCGCCGTGAGCAGGACGTGCCGCGAGCGCATCACTCGACGCCGAAGGTCGTGAACGCGTTGCGCTGCGGCAGCGCGTACGCGTCGCGACCGGAGACGGAGTTGAGGATCACCGCGGCGCGGTGCGCGCCCAGTCCGAGGTCGGGTGCGCCCACGCCGTGGCTGTGCATCTCCGCGTTCTGGACGTAGACCTCGCCGGTGACCTCGTCGGACAGCGCCAATCGGTAGTGGTCGTCGACCTGGTAGCGACCGCGGTCGTCCCAGTCGATCACGTCGGTCAGCGAGTGCAAGCAGGACGGCGTGTTGGCCGAGTACCCGGTGGCGAGCACGACCCGGTCGGTGCGGACGTCGAACGCGCGATCCTGCTCGATGTGGTGGCACGCCAGCTCAAGACCGCAGCCGTCCTGGTGCGCACCTGTCACGGCCACGTTCGGCATGAGCGTCACGTCCGGAAAGCGTCCACCGATGCTGCGCTCGTAGAGCACGTCGTGGATCTCCGCGAGCGTTCCGGCACTGCTGGCCTTGTAGAGCTGCCACTGCGCGGGCACCACGCGGTCCCGCGTTTCCTGCGGCAGGGTTCGGAAGTAGCGGGTGTAGTCCGGGGTGAAGTGCTCGAGGCCGAGCTTCGAGTACTCCATCGGCGCGAACGCCTGCGAGCGCGTCAGCCAGCGCAGCCGCCACCCCATTTCTTCCTGGTGCCGCAGCAGGTCGAGCACGACCTCGGCGCCCGACTGCCCGGAGCCGATCACCGTCACGTCCTCGGCGCCGCGCAGCGACTCCAGGCGTTCCAGGTAGGACGAGGCGTGGAAGACCTCCTTGCCCAGCAGCCCGCGCAACGGCTGCGGCACCACGGGCTCGGTGCCCA
Source organism: Saccharopolyspora sp. NPDC049357 (assembly GCF_040677225.1). NCBI lineage: Bacteria > Bacillati > Actinomycetota > Actinomycetes > Pseudonocardiales > Pseudonocardiaceae > Saccharopolyspora > Saccharopolyspora sp. NPDC049357. The sequence continues at coordinate 67,261 of NZ_JBFAQJ010000024.1, forward strand.
CGCCGAGGACCACGTTGCGGGTGACCGCGGTCTCCCGGCGCGCCGTCTGGACGTCCTCGGCTTCGACGTGGAACACCTGGTCGTCGGCGTCCCAGCGCACTTCGGTGACGCGGTGTCCGAAGCGGCAGGACGGCAGCGAATCGGCCACCCACCGGCAGTAGTGATCGTATTCGCGGCGCGAGATGTGGAAGTTCTCCGCGAAGTAGAACGGGAAGAGCCGCTCGTGCTCGCGGAGGTAGGACAAGAACGACCAGCGGCTGGTCGGGTCCACCAGGGTCGTCAGGTCCGCCAGGAACGGCACCTGCAAGGTGGTGCCGTCGATGAGCAAGCCGGAGTGCCAGGAGAACTCCGGCTTGGCGTCGAAGAACGCGACCGAGAGATCGTCCACCGGCTCGGCCAGGGCCGCCAGGGACAGGTTGAACGGTCCGATGCCGACTCCGACGAGGTCGTGCACACGGGTCATGCGACGGTCTCCCCCTCTGCGAACGGGTTGTCGATGTCGACGTAGACCGATTGCGTTTCAAGCGGCCCGACGAGTTCGTCGAGTCCGTCGATGCGGGTGAGCAGGTTGGCCTTGCAGCGCAGGGTCGTCGCGTCGGCGAGCGTTTTGGCCAGCGGCAGGTCGGAGAACTCCCGCAGCCGTTCACCGAGCAGCCCCAGCAGCCGCCGCTCGTCGGCCAGACCCTGCGAGCCGAACGCACCGACGAGCCCGAGCAGGTTGTTGACGCCGATGTAGTAGCCCAGGCGCTCGTCGATGACGGCGTCCTCGACCCGGTTGTCACCGAACTCGCCCACGCCCGGCAGGAACCGCTCCAGCTCGCCGACCCGGGTCGCGGAGATGTAGTAGCCCTGGTTGTCCCGATACCACCCGCCGCACGGCCAGCCCTCGGCGTCCAGGGCCACGACGGTGTTCTGCTGGTGCGCTTCGAGTCCCAGCCCGTGGGCGCGGTAGAGCCACAGCACCGGCGCGATCACGTTGTCGAAGTAGCGGGCGCACCACTGCTCGGAGACTTCCGCGACCGTCGTGCCGGTCCGGTCGGCCAATCCCGCGATGAGCTCTCCGAGCGCGGATCGGCCCAAGTCGGGCCGCTCGGCGAGCAGCCCGGCCACGCATGCCGCGCGCTCGTCGACGCCGAACGGGTTGTCCCGAACGACCACCTCGATCCCGCTCTCCTGCCTGCCGCTGCCGGCGGCCGGGTCCACGGCCAGCCAGGCAGGGTCGCGCACGATGGAGAACCCGGGATGAGCCGCGGAGATCTCGGCGGCCAGCCCCGATCCCAACAAGCGGTCGATCTCGACGCCGCGGTGCAGCTCCTTGCGGAGGTTCTCCCGTTTGGAGTTCGTGATCGGCATGCCCAGCGAGAACTTGAGCATCACCGGGGCGTCCGGCCGGTACAGCGTCCGGATCGACGCGGTGGGGAACCACGGCACGCCTGATGGTCCGAGGTCGCGCAGCAGTCCGGTGTCGAACAGCTCTCGCACACCAGGCCTTTCGCGCACCTCTGCCGCTTGCCACGGGTGCAAGGGCACCGCGACCGCTCCCGCGTCGACCTCCGGGGCATAGCCGCCCAGCAGGTCGGCGACTTCGCCTTGCGAGGACACCACGGACCGGTCCGCGGCGAACCAGTGGAGCTGGAAAGCCCCGCGCAGTTCCGGGGAGTAGGCGGTGGCCTCGGCATCGGTCCAGCCCACGCGGCTCTTCGGCGTGGGATGCATGGGGTGCCCCAGCAGGAGGGCCTGCTCGGCGGCCAGGAACGGCGTGATTTCCTGCGGAACGACCGTCTCAGCGCGACGTTCACGCAGGTGGCGAGCCGTGCGGTACTGCGAGTCCGCCACGCGTCCGACGAGGTCCGAGGCCGTGTCGGGGTCGGTCGTGCTCTCCGCGGACAGCAGCCCCGCCAACGTCACGGCGTTGACCACACCACCGCCGGGGAACCGCACCTCACCGAACTGGTGGTGACCGGTCGGCGAGCAGCGCAGCACATCGACGTGCACGCTCGTCCCAGCGGCAGGAAGCGGCAACTGCAGGACCCCCGATTCCGGTACCTCCGCGGCGGTTTCGCGCAACCAGCACCGCAGCAGTCCGTTGATGGTCGCCGCATCGGCGACACGAGAGTGGTCCATCGCGCTCGCGATGCCGGTCATCGGCTTTCCCTTTCTCCAGCGGCGCGCACGTCGTCGATCAGCGCAGAGATCTCGACGGGCGTGGTGTGCGGGTTGAGCAGCGTGAGCTTGAGCCACACCGAGCCGTCCAGTTCGGTGCGCCCGACCACCGCCCGGCCCTCGGTCAGCAGTGTCCGCCGCAATTCGGCGTTGACCTGGTCCGAGTCGCGGGATTCCGGCCGGTAGCGGAAGATCACCGTGGTCAGCACAGGATCCTGGTAGAGCTCGAAATCGGGACTGTCGCGGAACACCGCGGCGGCGTGCAACGCCTGCTCGTGACATTGATCAACGAGCTCACCGAGCCCGCGACGCCCCAGGGCGCGGAAGGTCACCGCGATCTTGAGCGCGTCCGGTCGACGGGTCGTGCGCAACGAACGCCCCAGCAGGCTCTGGAATCCGGCGACCTCGTCATCTTCGGTGTTGAGGTAGGCAACCCTGCGTTCCATCGGATCGAACGCGGCGGCTCTCCGCGCGAGCAGCACCCCGGCCGCGACAGGTTGCCAGCCCAGCTTGTGCAGGTCGATGGCGACCGAGTCAGCGCGCCCGATCCCGTCCAGCAACGGACCCAGCCGCTCGGAGAACAACGCACCTCCGCCGTACGCGGCATCGACGTGCATCCACACCTCGTGCTCGGCGGCGATGTCGGCGATGTCCGACAGCGCGTCCACGGTGCCGAGGTCGGTCGTACCTGCCGTGGCGATCACCGCGATCGGGATGTCGCCGCGGTCGCTCAAGTCGGACAGCACCACGCGAAGTGCGTTCGCGTCCATCCGCTGTTGGTCATCGACGGGAACGTGCACGATGCAGTCCTCGCCGAGTCCGAGCACTCCCGCGCTGCGCGCGACCGAGAAGTGCGACGTCGCTGAGCACAGAACCCGAAGCCGCCCGTGCGCCTCCGGTGGAATTCCCGAAGCGACCGCCTGCGCGCCGAAAGCTCGAGCAACCGCGTGTTCCCGCGCCAGCAGGAGGCCCGTGAGGTTGGATTCGGTACCACCCGAGGTCACCGCCCCGGAGGCGACGTCGGGGTCGTAGCCGACCAGCGAGGACAGCGCGCGCACGACTTCCGATTCGATCTGGGTGCCCGAAGGCGCCTGGTCCCAGGAGTCCAAAGAGGAGTTCAACACCCCTGCGACGAGATCCGCCGCGACCGCGACCGCCAACGGGGGCGTGTGCAGGTGCGCCACGCATCCCGGGTCGGCCGGATCCGCCGCCCCTGTGGTGAAGCCCTGCGCCACACCGGCGAGCGCGGTCTCCGCGCCCTGTCCCTCCGCCGGAAGCACCTCGCCGGAGAACAGCGACCTGACGGCGCCCGGACCGCCTGCGGGCAAGGGGCCATCGCGCTCAACAGTCCCCTTCTCGAGAGCCTCGAGCGCGGTGGCCAGCAGCGGACGCAAGAATCCGGGACCGCTGCTGCCACCCGCTAGCTGGGTACTGATCGTCACGTGCGCTCCACCTCGTAGTCGGGTTGTGCGATTTCGCGCCGCGAAGCGGCGAGGAACGGCCGGACCGGCCGCGGTTGTTCACGCGCGGCTCACCATCCAGACCCAATTAGGTTTGCCTACCCTTGTTCCGGCGGGGACCGTAACGACCCGACGGGGAGATCCACAACCCGGGCGAGGGAGTGCTATGTCACGCCACGTCGACGAATTCGCCACCGCCAGAAGCGCACGTGGCCGCAAAACCGGAGGGCATCGTGCCAACGACGGGATGTCGACCGGCTGGTGCCGGCGGTCCTCGCGAGCGGGAGCGATTTCACTGAGTTGGCGGGCACCTCCGCGGCTTGCTCACTCGGTGACGGGAGGCTCCCGCACCGGCTCGCCACGATGATCCGCCGGGCGAGCCGGCCACCGGAATGGTTCAGCGGCGAGCGTAGGCCTGGGGTGACATGCCCTTCCAGCGTTTGAACGCGGTGGTGAAGGCCGGCGTGGCGGCGTAGCCGAGGCGGCGGCCGATCTCTTCCACGCTCAGCGCTTTGGTGGCCAGCAGTTCCTCGGCGAGGTGTTCGCGGACCTCATCGGCCAGCGCCCGGTAGGAGGTGCCTTCGGCGGTCAGCCGCCGGCGCAGGGAACGGGAGCTCATGTGCAGCTCGGCGGCGACCGTCTCGATGTCGGGCATGTCCCCCGGCTGGGCCGCCAGGCGATCGCGCACCGTGCCTGCGATGCCTGCCCGGGCCCGCCGGTCTGCCAGCAGCCGGCGGCACTGGTCTTCGGTGACCGCCGCGGTGTGGGCATCCGCCTGGGGCAAGGGACGATCCAGCAGCTCGACGGGGACCACGGCGGCGTTGTCGGCGCTTTGGAAGGTCGGCCGCATGCCGAACGCCTTCTCATGCGGTGCGCTCGCAGGAGGAGCGGCGTGCCGGAAGTGCACCTCGAAAACGGCGCCCTGGTCCGACAAGAGCTGCCGGGCCAGGTGAATGCTCGAGGCCATTTCGCGTTCCACCAGGAAGCGGCGGACGTCGGAGGGCAGGTGCGAGCCGTCGAGCACCAGTCGCATCCCGTCGTCCTGCTCGACGGCGGACATCCGGGTGAAGGCGAAGGTCAGGTTCACGTACCGCAGGCCGACGGCGATCGCGGAGCGCAAGGTGGGGCTGCTGGACAGGGCGAAGCCCCAGATGCCGTGGGTGGTCAGGTGGTAGCGCATCCCGGCCTCGATTCCCAACGGCACGTCTTCGCCAAGAGCGTTGAGCAGGTTGCGGATGATCTGAAGCTCCTGGTGGGCGGTCACGGTGGCCTGGGTGTCGGCGAGCGCATCCGGGTCCAGACGGGTCCCGCGCAAGCTGACTTCGTGCGGCACTCCGTTCTCCACGCCCAGTCCGGTCAGCACCAGGGCGCTCGCCGGGGCGCGAGGCAGATCCCAATCGCTCATCGAAGCCTCCCTGTGAGCCTGTCCGGAAATGTTAAATCCTTGGCCACGGAGCGGCTCCCGGTGAACGCCCACGATCTTTAACGTCGACGTAACGCCACTCGCTTCCCAGCTCAGGGCGGCTGTGGCCTCCGACGACTGGTCGTGGCAGTGGACGACCGCCTCGTGGATCCAAGGAGTGCAGCGATGAAGGAACACCGGATCTCCGGCAGCGGCGGGGTCACGCTCCACGCCCGCGAATGGGGCGAGCCGGATGCGCCCACCGTGGTGCTCGTCCACGGCTACCCCGACACCGGCGATGTCTGGAACCCGTTGCTGCCGCACCTGACCGACCGCTACCACGTGGTGGCCTACGACGTGCGGGGTTCCGGCCGGTCCGGGCCGGGCTGGTCCTACGGCGGCTACGAACTCGACCGGCTGGTCGGCGATCTCAAGGCCGTGCTGGACATCACCGCCCCCGGCAAGAAGGTGCACCTGGTCGGCCACGACTGGGGAGCGATCCAGGGTTGGGAGGCCGTCACCGGTACCCGCATCGCCCGCCGATTCGCTTCCTACACGGCCTTCGGCGCTCCCTGCCTGGATCACGCCTCCTGGTGGATCCGCGACCGCCTGCGCCACCCCATCCCGCGCCACATGGCCGCCCTCGCCGACCAGATGACCCGCTCCTGGTACATCTGCGCGTTCCACCTGCCCGGGATCGCCCCGCTGGCGTGGCTGTCGAGAGCCGGACGGGCCTGGTTCGGTCTGATGCGCCGCCGCGAGGGCATCCGCCCCGGACCCGAGTACGCCGGCCCGAATGCCGCAGACGCCAAGCGCGGCATGTGGATGTACCGGGCCAACTTCACCCACAAGCTGCTGCACCCCGGAGACGGGCGCACGGAGGTCCCGGTGCAGGTGGTCATCGGCGGCCACGACCTGTGCGTGGCCCCGGGGATGTACGAGGAGACCGCTTCCCGGTTGCCCCACCTGTGGCGGCGGGACCTGCCCGAGGCCGGGCACTGGATCCAGCTGACCCACCCCGAGCGGCTGGCGGCCTGGATCGGCGAGCTGGTCGAGGTCACCGAGGACCGCGCCCGACGCGAGCAGGCCCAGGCACCGGCGAAGAAGCCGCGGCACGGCACGTTCCACCCGCTGCGCGTCGCGGAGATCGAGCTGCTGACCGCCGACAGCGTGGCGGTCACCTTCGACGTACCTGAGGAACTGCGCGAGGCCTACCGGTTCACCCAGGGTCAGCACATCACCGTCCAGACCGACCTGGGTGGCGAGGGCGTGCGCCGCAACTACTCGATCTGCGAACCGGTGAGCTCCGGTCGGCTGCGCATCGGCATCAAGCTCCTGCCGGGCGGGACGTTCTCCACCTACGCGATGGAGCAGCTGCAGGTCGGGGACGTGCTGGAGATCATGACGCCCACCGGGCGGTTCTTCACCGAACTGGATCCGGCCAACGCCAAGCACTACGTGGGCATCGTCGGCGGCTCGGGCATCACCCCGATCCTGTCCATCCTGGCCACGGTGCTCGAGGAGGAGGAGAAGAGCCGGTGCACGCTGCTGTACGGCAACCGGACCTGGGACTCGATCATGTTCCGGGACGAGCTGGCCGCACTCCAGCGCCGCTTCCCCGACCGGCTGCGCATCCGGCACTACTTCAGCGACGAGCCCGCAGACAGCCCGATCCTCGTCGATGGCGACGTGGCCGCCGGGCAGCTGACCCCCGAGGCCCTGGCAGGCCTTTTCGAGGAGTTCGTGCCACCGGAGGACGCCGACGAGTGGTTCCTGTGCGGGCCGCAGCCGATGGTCCTGCCCGCCCGCGACACCCTGCTGGCCCACGGGGTCGATTCCCAGCACGTGCACCTGGAGCTGTTCGTCGCCGGGTCCACCCGTCAGCCCGGGGTGGACGAACCCGCCGCCCCCGCAGGAGTGGCGCCCAGCGAGGTCACCGTGATCGTGGACGAGGAGGAGACCTCGTTCCCGCTGGTGCCCGGCACCGAGACGATCCTGGACGCGGCGATGCGCATCCGCGGCGACATGCCCTACTCGTGCCTGGCCGCTGCGTGCGCCACCTGTCGAGCCAAGGTCTGCACCGGCAGCGTCGAGATGGCGGCCAACAACGCCCTGCACGACGACGAGATCGCCGACGACTACGTGCTGACCTGCCAAGCGCGGCCGACCACTCCCACCGTCGTCGTGAACTACGACCTGTGACGTTGCCGCATCGAATCCTGAACCAACCCCTGGAGAAACCCATGGACTCGTCTGGAGACACCCCCACGAACCCCACGACCTCCTCGGCGGAGGACCACGCCGCGATCCCCACCGTGCGCCAGGTCAGCTTCGACTGGTCGAACACCCCGCTGCACTGGGTCAAGGCCGACGATCCGTTCGTCGGCCACATGATCAACGTGTTCCACATGCTGCTGCCCCCGCTGGAGCGCTGGTTCATCCACGACTACCGGCAGATCCTGCCCCGCATCACCGACCAACTGCTGCGCGAGCAGGTCCGGGCCTTCATGGGCCAAGAAGGCGTGCACGCCGTGGCCCACACCACCGCCTTGGACCACCTGCAGGCCCAAGGGATGGACTGCACCGCCTACATGGAGCGCGTCGAGCACGTCTTCAGCCAGATCCTCAGCGACGACACCGCCCCGCGAGCCCTGCGCAACCGATGGCTGGAAGCCCGGATCGCCGCCATCGCAGCGCTCGAGCACTACACCGCCGTGCTGGGCCAGTGGTTGCTGGACGCCGAGGAGCTCGATGCGGTCGGAGCCGATCCGGTCATGCTGGACCTGCTGCGCTGGCACGGCGCGGAAGAAGTCGAGCACCGAGCCGTGGCCTTCGACGCGTACCAGCACATCTCCGGCAACTACCCGCTGCGCCAGACCGTCATGATGACTCTGGTCTTCCCCAGCCTGATGAAGCTGATGATCGACGGCGCGGCGTTCTTGATGCTGGCCGATCCCACCGTGGACGAGCCGACCAAGCGCCGCTACCGCGGCAGGCTGCGCGACGCGCAGGTGCTGCGCGAATGGCGCCGAGCCGCCAAACAAGGGCTGCTGCCGCGCCCGAAGTTGCTCTTCGAGGCCATCCCGCAGTTCCTCAACCCCAAGTACCACCCCATCGAGCACGGCTCCACCGACCAGGCCCTGGCGTACCTGGCGAGCTCGCCTGCGGCCCAGGCCATCAACGGACCATCGGCCGAGTCCAACCCCGACTGACCGCCCTGCACATCCGAGGAGATCCCATGCGCCGCAAGGCCGTCTTCATCACCGGGGCCGCCCGCGGCATCGGCCGCGCCACCGCCGAGCACTTCGCCCGCGCCGGCTACTTCGTCGGCCTCTACGACATCGACGCCCACGGCGCGGCCACCACCGCGAAGGAAATCGCCGCCACCACCGGCGAGGGCACCACCACCTCCAGCGCACTGGACGTGGCCGACCCCGCCGCCTGGCAGGCCTGCCTCGAGCAGTTCTGGTCCGCGTCCGGCGGACGGCTCGACGTGCTGGTCAACAACGCCGGCATCCTCACCACCGGCGACTTCGCCGAGGTGCCCCTCGCCCGGCACGCCGCCATCGTGGAGATCAACTTCAAGGGCATGCTCAACGGCTGCCACACCGCCTTCCCGCACTTGAAGCGCACCCCGGGTTCGGTCGTGGTCAACCTGTGCTCGGCCAGCGCCATGTACGGCGTAGCGGGCCTGGCCACCTATTCGGCGACCAAGGCCGCGGTCCGGTCCCTGACCGAGGCCCTGGAGATGGAATGGTCGCGCCAGGACATCCGCGTGTGCGATGTGCAGCCGACCTTCGTGGCCACCGACATGGGTGCGGTGTCCATGCCCGGCACCCGCATCAAACGCCTCTCGGGCAGCCTGACGGCCGAGAAGGTGGCCAAGGCCGTGTTCGCCGCGGCCGAGCATCGGCCCCGGCTGCCGCACCCGCACCGCATCATCGGCCGCCGGACGAAGGCCACCGCCGTGGTCAACCGGGTGGCCCCCTCCTGGCTGATCCGCGAGGTGTTCAACCGGCTTTCCCGCTGACCAGAGCATCCGCCCCCGAAAACCGGGCACCGCACTGAAAGAGGAGACCCCGATGGCCGCGACCCCCACCGCCGCGCGCAAGCGGCTCAACCCACTGCCGACCGCACCTACCGCTGCCCCGCCGCTGGCCATCCCGGTCCCGGAGGTCGTCGAGCTGGGCGCGCCGATCACGACGTTGGAGCGCATCCACCGCACCGAGGGCGGCCCAGGTGCGGGCTTGCGGATGGCTCGCACGGCCGCGGCCGACTTCAAACGCGAGTTCACCGCCACCGGCACGCCCGCGCACGTGTCCACCCACGACCTGATCACTCTGCCGTACCCGACGAAGTTCGGGCTGTGGCGCGCCCCGGTGTCTCCCTCGCCGTTCTTGTTCATCACCAACCGGTTGGTGATCGTCCGCTGGACCGACACCGACGGCCAGCGCAGGACCCTGCTGTGGGAGCCCAGCGACACCGAGCTGGACGGCAACACCCCCTACTTCGCAACGCTGCAGGCCCGCACCCCCAAGCCGCTGATGGGCACCGTGGTCCACTTCAAGGCGACGGTGCTCGAGCGCCTGGCCGAGGTGGGCATCGATGCCGGCGAGGTCGACTACGTGGCCTTCGACCACCTGCACACCCAGGACGTGCGCCATCTGATCGGCACCACCAAGCCGCAGGCCGACATCTCGCCGAACGCCCCGGTCCCGGCCTGGCTTCCGAACGCCAAGCTGGTGGTGCAGCGCACCGAACTGGAGGCCATGCGCGACCTGCACCCGCTGCAGCGGCCGTGGTACCAGCCCGAGACCTACGTCGATCTGGACCCCGAGCGGATCATGCCCATCGACGGCGACCGGCTGCTGGCCCCCGGGGTGGCCATCATCCGCACCCCTGGGCACGCCACCGGCAACCAGACCCTGGTCCTCAACACCGACACCGGCGTGTGGGCGCTGTCGGAGAACATGATCGCCACCGAGTGCCTCACACCGGAGCACAGCAAGATCCCCGGCGTGAAGGGCTGGGCCCGCAGCTGGGGCCAAGAGGTCATCCTCAACGCCAACGTGCTGGAAACCACCGCAGCGCAGTACAACTCCTGCGTGGTGGAGAAGACCCTCGTCGACCGCTCCCAGCGCGACAGCCGGTTTCTGCAGTTCTTCCCCACCAGCGAGCTGACCGCCCGCCCGGTCCTCAGCCCTGGGACCAGCCCCACCTTCGTCCACGGCGAGCTGCGCCACGGCTCGTAACGCCCATCAGCACGGGTACCGACGCATGCGTCAAAGGTGCGAACGACTGCGATCACCCTCGACGACGGGCGTTAGTTCGCGACACCCACGCGGACGGGAACGGAGTCCCATGCGCGGAGGGTGTTGTTGTGGTGTCGGATGGGTGTGCCGTCGAGTTCCATGGTTTCGATCCGGCGGGCGAGGGCGGTGAGCAGTGCTTCGGATTCGAGGCGGGCGACGTGCTGCCCGACGCATTGGTGCAGGCCCATGCCGAAGCCGACATGGCCGGAGGGATCGCGGGACAGGTCGAAGGCATCGGGGTTTTCCCAGCGGCGGGGGTCGCGGTTGGCGGCGGCGAGGAACATCAGAACCTTGTGGCCCTCCGGGATGTGGACATTGCCTGCAGTCACTTCGGTGGTCGTGGTGCGGAAGAACGTTTGCACCGGCGATTCCCATCGCACGGCTTCGTCGAACGCCACACGCGCCAATCCGGGGTTGTTCCGCAGCCGTGCCCACTGGTCGGCGTGCGTGGCGAAGGCGTACAGCACGGCCGAAAGCGCGTGCACGGTCGTGTCGACTCCGGCGGTCAGAAGAGACCGCACGATCAGCGGGGCCTGTTCCGGCAGGATGTCGCCGCGGTCGGCGGCGGCCCAGATGTCCGCACCGAAGCCCTCAGGGGCGAGGGTTTCGCGACAGCACTGCTCGCCGACCCAGTCCGACAGCTCCTCGACCCGGGGCGCGCCTTTGGCGACGAGGGCGTTGTTCGGGCCGAACGCGTTGAACGCGTGGTCCCCGTAAGGCAGCAGGTTCTCCCGCCCCGCCACCGGAAGCCCGACGGCGTCCGGGAACACCCGCAGCGGAAAGACATGGCTCAACTCGGCGGCACCGTCGAACCGCGTTCCCCGGGCCAGAACCTGGTCGACGAGCTCGTCCGCGTCGGCCATCCACTGCTCGCGCAGCCGGCGCAGGGCGCGGGGACCGAGGACCTTGCTCAGCACCCGACGTGGCGCGTCGTGATGAGGCGGGTCGGCCTCCAGCAGCAGACTCGGTTGCCGCCAAGGCTTTTCGGTGCGGAAGTTCGCCAGACCCACGCCTGCGGCGGACTGGAACCGCTGCCAGTCGGTGAGCGCGGCACGCACCTGCTCGTAGCGGGCGACGGCGAAGACGTCGTACTCGGGCAGGTACACGACCGGCCCGGCTTCCCGCAGTTCGGCGTGCAACGGCAGCGGGTCTTCCAGGACGGCGTGATCGAACGGGTCACCGACGATGACCGGACACGGTGTTGTGGGAGTCGTCATGGTTGCCTCCGCGGGTCACAGGTCGAGGACGAGCCGGTCGGACAGGGAACGGGACACGCAGACGAACATGCAGTCGTCCGCGGTGCGTTCGTGATCCTCCAGAATCGCGTCGCGGTGCTCAGGACGGCCCGCGAGCACAGTCGTTTCACACGTGCCGCACGTGCCCTGGCGGCACGACGACAGAACGTCGACGCCCGCGTCCGCGAGGGCGTCGAGCACGCTGGCCTCGGTCGCCACCGTGACGCTCCCGCCGGTGCGGGCCAGCTCGACTTCGAACGGCGCTGCGCGGGCGGGCGCGGCGGAGTTGTCGCCGACGAACCGCTCGGTGCGCAGGGTGTGCGGCGGCCACGCGGAGCAGGTGCGCTCGACCGCGTCCAGCAGCGGCGCCGGGCCGCAGGCGTAGATCTTCACTCCTGGGCGGGGGACGCCGAGGAATCCGGGTAGGTCGAGCAGCCCGTGCTCGTCCTGCGGGCGGACCTCGACGCGGTCGCCGCAGGCGTCGAGTTCGTCGAGGAACGCCATCGCCGCGCGGGTCCGGCCGCCGTAGAGCAGCCGCCACCGGGCCCCGAGCAGCTCGGCTTGCCGCACCATCGGCAGGAGCGGGGTGATCCCGATACCGCCGGCGACGAACAGGTACTCCGGCGAGGGCACCAGTGGGAAGTTGTTCCGCGGACCCCCCGCACCGACCACGTCGCCGACGTCGAGCGCGTCGTGCACGTAAGCCGATCCACCACGCCCACCGGGCTCGCGCAACACCCCGAGCCGGTACTGCCGCGGATCCCAGCGATCGCCGCACAGCGAGTACTGCCGGGTCATCCCGTTCGGCAACACCAGGTCGATGTGCGAACCGGGAGTCCAGTCCTTCAGCCGGCCGCCATCGGCGGCGACCAACTCGACCGCCACCACGCCATCGGCCGCCACGGTCTTGCTCCGGACGCGCAACCTGGCCACGTCCCGCGCACTCATCAGGGTCATCGTTGATCCTTCCTCGACGTGCCCCACGACCGTCGCCGATGTCCGGATCAACGCAAAACGAACTCTCAATGGACAAGACGACCGGTGACTCACGACACTCAGGGGTATGCCACGAGCCGCCACCGGCGAGTCGTCCATCGCGCGAGCCGCGCGGATCATCGCCGCGTTCACCGCCGAGGAGACGTCCCTGACCGTCACCGAGATCGCGCGGCGCACGGGACTGCACATCGCCACCGCTTCCAGGCTCATCGCCGAACTCACCACGCACGGGCTGCTCGCCCGGGGTCCCGACCGCGACGTCCGGATCGGCGTCAGGCTGTGGGAACTCGCCTCCCGGGCATCCCCCATCTCGTCGCTGCGCGACGCGGCGATGCCCTACCTGGAGGACCTGCACGCGGTCGTCGGCCACCACGCCCAACTCGGCGTGCTCGACGGCGACGACGTGCTGTTCGCCGAACGTCTCTCCGCCCGCGACGCCGTGATCAACTACTCGCAGATCGCCGGACGACTGCCGGTGCACGCCTCCTCCAGCGGACACGTGCTCGCCGCCCACGCACCACCCGAGGTCCGAGATCGCGTGCTGCAGCAGCCGATGCCCCGCTACACCGCGGCGACGATCACCACCCCGGACCAACTCGACCGCGCGTGGGCAGCCGTGCGCAGGCAGGGCTACGCCTTTCTCCCCGGCCACGTCCACGAGGACGCAACCGGTATCGCCGTCCCCGTCCGCAACACGCTCAACGAAGTCGTCGCCAGCCTGTCGATCATCGTCCCCAACGACGAACACGCCCAAGCGGGCATCCCCGCACTCCTGGCCGCCGCCCGCGGGATCACCCGCACGCTCACCAGCCACCGCCCACCGAACAGCCGGCCAGGCTGAAGCAATCCCTCGCCCGCGAAGGTCAAGTCGAAGACACGACCGCGCCACGCGCGGGACGGGTCAGTGGAAACGGCAACGTCTCCCGAATCGGCCGACCGGTGAGCAACATCAGCAGGCGGTCCACTCCCAGCCCGAGTCCGCCGGTGGGCGGCATGGCGAATTCCAACGAGCGCAGGAAGTCCTCGTCCAGCTCCATCGCCTCCGGATCACCACCGGCCGCCTGCAACGACTGCTCGGTCAAACGGCGGCGCTGCTCGATCGGATCGACGAGTTCGGAGTAGGCGGTTCCGATCTCCACGCCGAAGGCGACCAGGTCCCAGCGTTCGGCCAGCCTCGGGTCGTGGCGGTGGGGGCGGGTCAGCGGAGAAACGTCGACGGGAAAATCGGTGTAGAAGGTCGGACGCGTCGTGTGGCGCTCGACCAAGCGCTCGTAGAGCTCGACCACGAACGCGCCACGTGGCCAGTCCGGATCGCAGGAGACCTGCGTCCGCTCGCACAACGACCGCAAGTGTTCCGGCGGAGTCTCCGGGGTGATCTCCTCCCCCAACGCCGAGGACAACGCCTCGTGCACGGTGATCACCGGCCAGCTTCCGGACAGGTCGATCTCCTCGGCATGATCGCCGGTGCCCTGCCGCCGAGCTACCGGCGCCCCGTGCACAGCAGTGGCCGCGGCCTGCACCAGCTCTTCGCACCGCTGCCGCATCACCGTGTAGTCGGCGTGGGCCTGATAAGCCTCCAGCATCGTGAATTCCGGGTTGTGCCGGGCCGAAACCCCCTCGTTGCGGAACGTGCGTCCGAGTTCGAAGACCCGTTCCACCCCGCCCACGCACAGCCGCTTCAGGTAGAGCTCCGGGGCGATGCGCAAGTACAGCGGCATGTCGTAGGCGTTGATGTGAGTCCGGAACGGCTGCGCCGAGGCACCACCGTGCACGGGTTGGAGGATCGGCGTCTCCACCTCCAGGAACCGGTCGGCGGTCAGCGTCGAGCGCAACGCCTGCAAGGCGGCCGAGCGCGCCCGCAACATGTCCCGGGCCTCGGTGCCGACGATGAGGTCCACCGAGCGTGCACGAGATCGGGTCTCCGGATCGGTGAGACCGGCATGCTTGTCCGGCAGGGGACGCAGGCACTTGGAGGCCAAGGTCCAATCATCGGCCAACACCGTGGTCTCGCCGTGACGAGTGGTGATGACCTCCCCCTGCACCGAGACCTGGTCGCCGATGTCGATCTCGTTCTTCCAAGCTCGCCACCGAGCTGTACCCGTGTCGGAGGTGGTGAACATGGTCTGCAGGTCCCCGGACCAATCGCGCAAGGTGGCGAAGCACAACCGTCCGTGGTCACGCATCAACACGACTCGGCCGGTGACCGCGGTGCGTTCGCCGGTGCGGGTGTCCGGTGCGGTTCCGGCATGCCGGTCGACGATCTCCGCGCAGGAATCGGTGCGCGGGACCTGCACCGGGTACGGATCGCCCCCGGCTTCCCGGATCTTGGCGACCGTGTCCAGGCGAACCCGCATCTGCTCGGGGACCGATCGCCGACGGGGCTCCTGCTCGTGCGGCTCGATCACCGGCATCCGGTCCTCACCTGGTGCGGCCGCGGCAGGGGTGGCGGTGCCACTCGAACCGAGCAGGGGTACGAACCCCTCGGCCACCGCGGAGGCGAACCCGACTCGGGCCAGATCGCGCCGATCGCCGAAACCGATGAACCGAGGCACCCAGTCGGGCTGGTACTTGGCGTTCGAACGGTACAACGACTCCAACTGCCACCAACGCGAGAAGAACAGCAGGATCCCGCGCCAGGACCGCAGCACCGGACCCGCGCCCAACCGGGCACCACCCTCGAACACCTCTCGGAAGACCGCGAAGTTCAGCGAGAGCCGCTGGAGGCCCGCAGGCGTCGCACCCCGCCCGCGCCCTCCCGAACGCGCCAGGGAGCTGATCATCAACTCCACCAGCCCGTTGTCGCTCCCGGGCGCCCGGCGCATGGCTTCCAAGGACAGGCCGGTGCGCCCCCACGGCACGAAGGACAGCATCGCGCACACCTCACCGTCGGTGTTGACGGCTTCGACCAGCACGCATCCGCCATCGGCCGGGTCGCCCCAGCGGCCCAACGCCATCGAGAAGCCGCGTTCGGTGTCGCCTCCGCGCCACCGAACAGCACGGCGAGCGACCTCGGCCATCTCCTCCGCCGAGATCTCCTCCTGCCTGCGGATCCGCGCCCGGTATCCGGCGCGATGCAACCGGTTCACCGCCTGGCGCACCGGCCGCATCTCGCGGCCTTCCAGGTTGAAGGTGGACAGATCCAGAACCGCTTCGTCGCCCAACCGAAGGATCTTCAAGCCGGCCCGCGCGTAGGCGCGGGCGCCGCGCTCGCCGGCACCGATCACGGCCGGCCGCCAGGCGTAATCCCGGCACATCCCCAGCCATCGCTCGATCGCCGGTCCCCACGCTTCGGGGTCACCGAGCGGGTCACCGCTGGCCAGGCAGACGCCTGCGACCACGCGATAGCTGATGGCGCCCTTGCCGCTGTTCGAGAAGAGCACCGCCTTGTCCCGCCGCGTTGCGAAGTACCCCAACGAGTCGACCTCGCCGTGATCGGCCAACAACCTCCTCACCCGGCGCTCGTCGGCAGCAGGCAGAACCGAGGCGGTGCGCTGGGATCGGAAGAGCACCGCCAGCGTGGCGAACAGCGTGGCCATCCCGAACGTGCCGAGCACGAGGTTCACCCAGCCCGGAGCTTCCCCGGTACGGGTGATGTCCAGGGTCACCGCACCTCCCAGGACTCGTTCGACCGTCCAGCTGAACTGGTCAGCGGAGTCGTGCAACGAGCCTGAGAACGCCGTGACCAGTCCGTAGCCCAGCACGATGAACACCGCGGCGAGTCCGGCGAACGTCACCAGCGCCTTGGGCACGCTGGCACGCTGCACCCGTCCGTAGAACTGCCGCGAGGCCAACCCCAGCACCACCATCGCGGTCATGGTGAGCAGCACGTTCGCACCCAGCGACCACCGCAGACCGCTCGGCAGCACCTGGTCGACGAAACCCGGCTCCCACGGGATCGCCAGGACGATCAGCAGCACCAGCCCCGACAGGAGGAGTTGCAAGGCCAGCACCAGCAGCAGGATCCAGTAGGCGATGCGCTTGCGGCGCCCCAACGCCCCTGCCAACACCAGCAGGAAGGCCGCATATCCGAGGTTCGCAGGAGCGGGGAACAGCACCAGGTCGATGAACTCGCGCACCGGCTGCATCCCGCTTCGGAACGCCGCTCCGACAGCGGCCAAGGCGCACAGGGCCGCGATGCACGCCAATGTCCCGGCCACGATCCGCGGGACTCGAGCCGTCCAGACCGGCTCAGTCGCAGGCACCCACTCGCTCGGCGACCGGCCCACCGATGCTGCCCGACCCATCCGTACCTCCTCCACTTAAGCTGGCATGCAGTGGACGATCGACGCTGACCTCACGACCCTAGGACAGTTCATGCTGGCCGACTCCGATGCCCGGGTTGCGGCCCGGTGGGAGGCCCGTGTAATCGCGGGATGCTGCGTGGGCGCCGCTGCGCTCTACAGCCTGTGGCTGCTGGGACCGTGGATCAATCCGGATCTGGACGCGCTCAACGGCTACGTCAGCGAATTCGCCGCCCGTGACCAGCCGGGGAGCCGGCTCTTCCGCATGGGTGACGGACTCGCCGGGTTGCTGGCCACCGCAGCTGCCGTGGCCGGGATCCGGTACGACGGCCGCGGGGTCGTGGGGTGGAGCGGTCTGCTGGTCTTCGGCGTCGCCACCGGGCTGGACGGAGCGCTGACCCCGATGACGTGCGCGAGCTTCGTCGACTCGGGATGCGCGGTGCGAGAGCTCGTGGGAGCGCTCCCCGCCACCCACACGTTGCACGAGATGACCAGCTCCGTTGCGGCGCTGGGCATGCTCGTGGCCATGGGCGGCCTGGCCAGGGCCGGTATCGGGCCGCACGCGCGCTGGGGCTGGGCGTGGTGTTCGGTGACCGGGCTGGCAACGGTGGCGACGCTGGGAGCGCTGTGGATGGGCACGGGAGCCGGGGTGACCCAACGAGCGCAGCTCGGCCTCATCGCGACGTGGCTGATCGCATTGGCCGTCAACCACACCCGCCGAACGCGATCCGCGGGTGGCATCGATGCCTGAATCGCCCGCGGTGCTGCTGACCTCGGGAATGGCCGGTGCTGCCTACGACTGGGAACCCGTCCTGACCGCGTTGTCAGCGCCGCATCGCGTGCATCGGCTGGAACGCCCCGGCCTCGACGGGCGCACTCCCCGACCAGGGTTACCGAGCCTGCACGACGAGGCCGACCGACTGAGCGCCGCCGCGGACCGACACGGCGGTGCGGTGGTGGTCGCGCATTCGGTCTCGGCGCTGCACGCCGAGGCGATGGGTCGACGGCATCCGAGCTCGCTGCGCGCGCTCGTGCTGCTGGACCCGAGTTGCGGCAGCGCTTCGCCGCACCCGGAGTGGTCGCTGCTGGCCGCAGAAGCGCTGGGCCGCCACGCGGCCACCTGCATCGCACCGTTCGGACCAGCCATCTGGACGGCCGGTGCGCGCGCGCAAACGTCCCGACCGCTGCCACCGGCAGTGCGAGCGGCAGGACGTGCACGATTCCGCTCACCGGCCGCGCTCACCGCAGCATGGCAGGAATACCTCGCCTTCGAGCCGATGCTGCGAGACCTCGCCGTGCTCCGACAGCGCACGACGTTCCCTCCCGTTCCCGTGTGGATTCTCACCGCCGTCGGTGGGATGCGCGCGAGCGCGGCCGTGCGGTGGACGAGGTGCCACACCCGCCTCGCACGGCTCCTGGGAGGTCACCACCGTCTGCTGCCCCACAGCCGGCACCAGTTGGCATGGGAATGTCCGGACGTGGTGGTGGAGACCATCGAGGCCGCGACGGAAAGTGGGAGATGAGGACCGGACTGGCGCTGGCACTGGCACTGGTCGCCCTGGTGCTTACCGGCTGCGCGGACCCGGCCAAGGCGATCTCGGCCGCCGGGCACCGCAACGCCGTATCCCTGGGCGCTCGGACCGAGTTGGCGAAGCACGGCGTTCTGCTACGAGAACGCCCGGCTTGCCGCAGCACCGGCGCCGAGACCGCCCGCCTCGGCTCCGACTTCACCGTCGAGTGCACGGCTTCGACACCGGACAACGCAGCGGTGACCGTTCACGGCGTGGTCACCGCAGCGGGCACCCCGGCCCAGCGAGAGGACTACGTCATCCGGCTCGACAACAGGATGTTCCTGCACGTCAACTGCCTGGGCACCGGCTGCCGGTGACGCCCACCGGCTTCCGGTCGATCGGTGATTCGCTGGCGCACCTCATCGTTCGGCGCCTTCTCGAGAATACGCTTGTTGTCGAACGCTTTTGGATCGCGCTTGTAAGCGCCCAGCTTCTCCTCGTCCTCTTTGATCAGACGTTCCTAGGACTCCACGGAACATAGGTCCGAAGCGGACAGATCAGCCTCGTCCTGGGTGGTTTCCTCCAGAGGGCCGAGCGCTCATGCCCCGTCCGGTGCCCGGGCTGCCCTCCAGCTCGACGGTGGGACACCGACCCAGCGCCGGTAGGGCCAGCTATGGCCGCTGGCTGCGGTGCCAGTGGTGCTGCGGCCGGGGTGGCTCGGCGGGGATCCTTCGTGGGAGCCGTGCGCCTGGTGGTCTTGCTCGAGGTCGCAGTGGGTCAGTGGGTGGTTGGTTCGATGCGGGTGTGGGTGAGATCGGGCAGTGGGGTCAGGCGGGTCGCCAGCGGTTGGGCGAGACGCAGCAGGACGTGTTGGTCGTGTTCGCGAGCGTGGTGGTCCAGGACCTGGAGTGCGTGGCGGTCGAGGAAGGTCAGTCCGCGGTCGTTGATGATCAGTTCGTCGTGCTGGGCGTGACGCAAGGCCTGGGCGAGCAGCGCGGCGCAGGGCAGGTCGATGTGCCCGGCGAGGGCGAGGTGGTCACTGCCGTCGGTGTTGGGGTGGTCGGTGTAGAGCCGGAACGGGCTGGTCTGGGGGCTGGTCAGCGGGTGCAGGCAGGCAATTTCGGCCACGGCGGCGCTCCCGAGCTCGGCGAGGTCGTAGGCGCAGAGCGCGGTGACCGGTTGGTGGCTCATCACGTGGTCGATGAGGTATTCGAAGTGGGCGAAGGCTTCGCGCTGGGTGCGGGTGCGGACCATCTCGGTGGCGTCGACGATCGTGCGGAATCCGCTGTAGCCGGCGGCGAGGGCCTCGTTGGTGACGTCGATGCGAACGGCCACGGCTGCGTCCGGGTCGACAAGGCCGACGGCACCGGCGCGATAGGCCTCGTGCACCGAGGACACCTTGAGCGCGCCCGTGTCGAGGGCTCCGGCGAGTGCGTCGTCGGCGGCCAGCTGTGCCCGTAGCTGCCAGGTGGGGGCGTTGCCGACGTATTCGACCTGTTGGCCGGCCGACAGGCCGTCGAGGGCATATTCCCGGGCGCGGGCTTGGAAGTCGTCCGGGTGCTGGTAGGCCCAGCACAGGTGTCCGTCAGGCACGAGGTTGCGGGCGTCGGTGACCTCGCCCTGCCTGCGCCCGCCCGCTCGGGCAGCCTCGGTGTCCGGCTCTGACGTGCTGCTGTGCTCGCCCTCGAGTTGAGGGGGTAGTTCGGTGCTGGGCAGCGCACGGGACCCTCCTCGGGTGATGAGGGTGTGCAGCTCGGGTGCAGGGACGGCGCCGGCGAACAGAAACCCTTGGAAGGTGTCGTAGCCGAGGGCGGCTAGCCGATAGAGCTGTCCGGTGGTTTCCACGCCTTCGGCCACGCAGGTGCTGTTTCGGGCGTGGGCGATGCTCAGGGCGGCCCCGGCGATCGCCGCATCGACCGGGTTGTCCTCGATACCGGCTACGAAGGTGCGGTCGAGTTTGATGACCTGCACGGGCAGTTCCTTGAGGCGCTCCAGCGTGGAGTAGCCGGTCCCGAAGTCGTCCACGGCAAACCGGGCCCCGCGTGCGACCAGCTCACTCATCGCCTCGTGAGTGCCGGGGGCGAGGTCGAGCAAGTCGGTTTCGGAGATCTCCAGAATTAGGCGATGCCAGGACAGCGCGGCGTCGGTGACGATCTCGGTGACGGTCGAGCCGAAATCGGGCTCGTGCAGCAGCTGGCTGCCGAGGTTGACCGCGACCCCGACCGGGCCGTGGGGTTCGGGCCAGACCGCGGCCTGGCGCACCGCGGTACGCAGCACCCACCGGTCCAGCTCGTTGAGCAGGCCAGCGTGACGGGCTGCGGGCAGGATCACCCCCGGGGACAGCCAGCCGTGCTGCGGATGCGGCCAGCGCAGCAGCGCCTCGGCGCCGATCACGTTGCCGGCCCCATCCACGACGGGTTGGTAGTGCAGCTCCAGCTCGTCGTGAGCGAGGGCCCGGCACAAGTCCCCTTCCAGACGTACCTCGTGCTCGACGGAGGCGACCAAAGCGGGATCGGCGCGGACCACGCGGCCGGGGCCTTGATCCTTGGCGTGATACATCGCCGTGTCGGCGAAGCGCAGCAGATCCTCGGGGGTTTGCGCGGAATGATGCACGGTGGCGGCTCCGATGGAGGCCGACACCCCGACCACGTACCCGTGCGGAGCCGCGGTGGTTCTCAGCAACCTCAGGACCTCGTCGGTGAGCTTCTCCAGGCCACCGGCCGCGACCAAATCCGAGCAGATGACGAGGAACTCATCACCGGAATGCCGGGCCGGCGTGCACCCGTGCGGCAAACCGGCTTCCAAGCGCTGCGCGAGCGCCACCAGGAGTTCGTCGCCGACCTCGTGGCCCAGCGCGTCGTTGATGCGCTTGAAGTTGTCGATGTCGCAGAACAGCACCGCCACCTGCCGGTCGGCTTCCGCAGCTTCCTCGGTCAGCAGTTGGCTCAGCAGTTCCTTGGTGCCCCTCCTGTTGAGCAGCCCGGTCAGCTCGTCGTGGCTGGCCTCGTGCTCCAACACCCCGATGTCGTGACGCCGCTGGCCGACGTCGACGAACGTGGTCAGCCACGCGCGGCTGCCATCGCCGCGCGTGGTCGCGATGCTCGACATATCGCAGAACACGCAGTGCCCATCGGCACGGACCAGCCTTCGCTCGTCCCCCGTGAACTCGTCGGCCCGCTCCCCCGGGTGCAGCAGGTCGACCGCACTGAGCCGCAGCAGCTCCTCGCGCGGGTAGCCCAGCAGTGCGCCGAGCGCCGCGTTGGCCTCCAGCACGCGTCCGTGGGTGTCGAACACAGCCGTAGCCACCGGCAGGGCGTGAAACCACCCAGCCCGCTCCGCGGTCTGTTCGTTGACCATAATTCCTACCCGCGCCCTATCGGTGCACACTCAAGGCTAGGCCCCATCGTCAGATGAGACCCCTCGTGCGGGGTAGAAACCCAGCGCTACCTCTCTTGAAATGGCTTCCGCTGTCAAGGGAGCTCGGGTCCCGTGCCCGTCCTGGAGGCATGGGCAGGCGGGTGAGGCGTGATCCTCGTGGTGGTCGCCGGGCGACTTCTGCGCTGGCGTAGTCGCGCGATGAGCGTGACGAGCAGGACCAGCAGCGAGAAGCCGAGGGTGATCGCGTAGCCGATCGTGTAGAGGTATGGCTCCGGCACGCTGGTACCGGGGACGGTGGCGACCGTGAGCAGTCCGGTGACCAGTGCCGCGCCGAATGCGATGCCGATGGCCATGAGGGTGCCCACCATGCCCGCGGCCATGCCGGCCTTGTGCTCCGGAACGACCATCTGCGGGGCAGCGAAGCTGCCGCTGTAGCCCACGCGGCTACCTCCCCCGACGAGAGCGGCACCGATGAGGTAATGCCACCACTCCTGGTGGGCGACCGCGAGCCAGGCGAGCCCGATGGCGCAGACCGTGGCGCCGACGACGAGGACGGCGGCCTTGCGGCCCTTCGCGACAGCCCTTTCAGCGGCCTTCCCACCGACGAACATCATCAGCGCGAAGGGCAGCATGAGAAGGCCCGTGCCCAGAGCGTCCACACCCAGTCCGTATCCGGCCGAGGTGGGCGTCTGGGTGTAGTAGGACGCCAGCAGGAGGAATCCGGCGTCCACGCAACCGAACATCGCGGCCGCGAAGCACGCCGGTTTGACGAAGGGCTTCTGCAGCACCTTGACGTCGAACACCGCCGACGTGGAACGGCGCTCCACCCGAACCCACGCCACGCCACCCGCGATACCGGCGAGCAGCAGCACGATCGCCGCACCGCCCCACAGGAGGCCCTGGGTCAGCGCGAGCAGGATGAGGGTGAGCCACGCGATCATCCAGGCCGTTCCGGGAATGCCGATCTTTCCCGACGATTCCGGTGTGGACGAGGGGATGACGACGACCAAGGCCACCGTGGTCGCCACCACGGCCGCGGTCAGGATGAAGAAGAAGCTCTGCAGCGACAGGAACTTCACCGTCAGCCCGCCGCCGATCATGCCGGCAACGGTCCCGGAGCCGGTGGCCATGATCAGCACGCTGACCGCCGTGGAGACCGCATCACCTGGCAGGTGCCGGCGCAGGAAGCCGAGCGGCAGCAGCTGGGCGGAGCTGCCGAACCCGAGGAACGCGGACCCGATCAGCAGCGTCACGTACGAATTGCCGATGGCAGGCGTGAGCGCGCCGACCGTGAGCACAGCACCGGACAACAGCGACGTGGTGCGGTCGTTGAGCACGTCGGCGAGACGCGGGAGCAGGACGAAACCTGCGCCACCGCCCAGCGTCGCCGCGGTGAAGATCCACGCCGACGCCGGGACGTCGAGCTCGAACTGCGCCTGCATCAGAGGAAGCAGGGGCGGGAACATGAAGGAGACCGCGTTGGTCACGGTGGCGAGGACGGCCGCGACGCTGATGAGCGCACCGCGCGAAGGGCCAACCCTCGTTGGAGCCGCAGGACTTACCGATTTGGTCAGTCTGGTCATGTTCGTTTCCAATGGTCATTTGCCGGCATGTGGGAGGGGCAATCCGCCACCGAGATCGGGCCATCGCTCAGGAGACGCGCCGGCCGGTCGCCGGCGACGACGTGCCAGAGGACGGGATGTGCTCAGTCGGCTTTCACGCCGTTGGCATCGAACGCCGTCGAGCACGTCGCCGGCTGCCGTTCACCACGTCGTTGAACCGGTCGACGGCCCAGATGGTGCGCAGTCCCAGCGGGCCCATCATCATCGGGCGGGGGAAGTTGGGCGTCTTCTTCCACAAGACCTCGAGGTCTTCGTGCCGCTGGCCGTCGACGATCAGATCGGCCATGAGCGACCCGACGTAGGGCGCCTGGGCGAGCCCGTGCCCGTTGCACGCGATCGAGTAGAGGATGTCGTCGCCGAGTTTGCCGGCGAGCGGCAACCAGGTCGAGGTGATCGCGATCCAGCCTCCCCACGCGCGATCGACGGACACATCGGCCAGGGCCGGGAAGCGCATCGCGAAGGCTTCCGCGAGTTCCTCGACCAGTGCCGGATCCGGCGTTTTCGACGGAAGCGGGTAGGTCCTGCCCCGCTCGAGCCGGCGGACGCCGAAGACGATGGTGTTGCGCGAGGTCAGCCGGTAGTTCTCCATGATGGCGTGCTGAGTCACCAGTCCCGACCGACTGGTCCAGCCCAGCGCGGTCAGGCGCTCGGGATCGATCGGCTCGGTTTCGACCTCGCAGACCCAGATGGGAACGGCGAGGTGCCGTGGGGTGATGTCCCACTCGCCGGCGAAGGCGTTGGTCGCGAGCACCACCTCGTCCGCACGAACAACACCGCGCGGGGTGGAGATGACGACCTGGCCTCCCTCGCGGGCCACGTCGGTGACCTTCGTCCGCTCGAAGACCTGGGCGTCCGACGACAGCAGGGCTCGGCGCAGGCCCAGGGCGAACTTGCCGGGGTTCATGATCCCGCCGACCACCTCGCGCATTCCACCGAGGAATCCCCGCGGGATGCCGAGTTCGTCGCTGGTGCCGAGCTCGACGTCGGTACCGGCCTTCCGCAGGATCTTGGCCACTCGGCGCACGCGCCCCATCTGTCCAGGTGAGACCGCGGCGAAGCAGTTGCCGACCGGCTCGTAGTCGCAGTCGACGTCGTACCGCTTGATCACATCTTCCACGTGGTGCGCGGCGTGGTCGGCGAAGCGCGCCATGGCGGGCATCTTCTTGCCGAACAACAGGTTCAGCAGCTGCAGGTCGCCGCCCGGGGCTCCGGCCAGCTGCCCGGCGTTGCGGGAACTGGAACCGTGACCGCAGAACTCCGCCTCCAGCAGCAGGACGTCCTGACCGCGCTCGGCCAGCCGCAGCGCCGTGGACATGCCGTTGATGCCGCCGCCGATGACCGCGACCGAGCAGGTGCGGTCGTCGGCCAAGGCGGGCTGAACATCACCGGGAGGATCGACCCAACCGCTGAAGGGCTCGTACTCCACGTTGCTCGTCCTCATTGACGTGCTCCTCGCAGATGCGTTGTTCAGGCCTCGACGCTCAGAGTCGTGCCGTGCTCCGGTCGTTCGCCGTCGGCTCCACACCCGTCGCCACGTTGTGGTCGTGCGCGGCGCGGTAGGCGAAGTAGTACACGCACATCTGGGTTCCCCAGACGGCCAGCGCGGCGGTGTAGAAGACCGTCCGGTGCGCGTCGTCGCCCGGGATCGGGAAGAAGTCGTAGGTGATCGCGATGGCGGATGCCGCTGCCGTCGCCAGCCCCGCTCCGACGGCCAGCCGCTTGGCGCCGATGCGCCAGAGCCGCCACGAGAAGTAGACGAGGAAGAGCGTGGTGAGCACGTTGACCACGACGTAGAACACGGCCGGGCCGACGTAGAACGCGGGGGCGCGGAACTGCTGGAGGTACAGCCCGGCGGCGATGGCCAACCCGAACGCGGCGACATCGACCACCACGCTGGGCTTGTAGCGGTGGGTGACCCGCATGAGGCCCATGACGAGGATGAGCGTGATGCCGACCGATCGCGAGAAGGCGTCGAAGAAGTAGGCGATGCTGTACAGCACGCTGCCGTCGTGACCACCGGTGAGCGCCCAGATCAGGAAGTTCGTGCCCGAGGTGGCCACGACCATCCATTCCAAGCCGAGCAGGTAGTTGCCGTAGTTCCGGATGAACTTCCACCCGTAGAAGAAGCCGGCGAAGATCATCCACAGATCGGCCAGCATGAAGAGCAGGTCTTTCATTTTCCTTGTCCTCTGGGTCGAGCCTTCGCTCCTGCGCCGGAGACCGGTGCGCTGTTCTCGGCGCCCGATGTGGAGACGGTCGGCGCGGGCGACTGATTCAGGACACGCACACCCGGTGTGGCGGGTGGCGTGTGCTCGCCATCAGCGGTTGCGTGCCGCAGACCAGGAACTTGTGATCCCGGCCATATCCTAGCCGCGTCTTAGTCATTTGAGCCAGTCGTTTGACCAAGTTTTTCAGATCGAAACCTCGCCGTCCGATTCCGGCGCGCCTGTTAGGCTTGTACTTGACTGGGTCAAGTGTCCAACTAGCTGCGGACGCCCTGAGATCGGGAGGACTTCGTGCCACGCATCTCCGCCGCGGAGCGGCGCAACGACTTCGTCCGCGCAGCGGTCGACGTCATCGCGACCCACGGCATCGACGGCGCGACGACACGGCGCATCGCCGAGCAGGCGCAGGCGCCGCTGGCGACGCTGCACTACTGCTACAACTCCAAGGAGGACCTGCTGGCCGACGTCTTCGACCACGTCGCAGGCAGGTTCCGCGAGGCCATCACCGACAGCGACCCGCACGCCGACCTGGTCGAAACGGCTCGTGCGCTCCTGCGTGGCGTCATGGAGTTCTACCTCGAATCGCCCAACCTCGGGTCGACGGCCCTGGAGGTCACCAACTGGGCACGGCGGCAGAACCGAGACCACGCCATCACGGTGTACGACAAGGCCATGGAAACCCTGCGCGCCACGCTCCGGTCCGCGGCCGCGGACCAGCCGCTCGAACCGGAGACCGTCGACCACCTCGCTTACGTCATCGCGAGCTTGGCCGACGGCTTCGGCCTGAACTGGCTGACCTACGGCGATCGATCCGCCGCAGCGGAACAGATGCAGGTCACCACTTCCGTTCTGGAGAGCTGGCTCGCGACTCGACTCGAAACGTCGCCCGCCGCACTGTGATCGGCTCCCTCGGCTCGGCGCGAGCGCCGCTCCGCGGTCTCACAGCGGAAGGTCGGGCGAGTCGACACCGACGACCCTGTCGCCGCAGAAGACGCGAACCGACTCGGCAGGCCCGTGGCCGCCGATTCCGGCCGGGCCCCAGAAGCTCTGCGCCGAGTCCTCGCCGAGGTCGGCGAGTTTGGCGCCGTTGACGCGCACCTCGCCGGACAGGACGCGCGAGCCGATCTCCATCGCGTGGCCGGTGTCGGTGCCGAACACGTAGGCGGCGAGCCCCGAAGGTGTCGCGTTGGCGGTGCGCAAGGCTTCCTCGTCGGAGTCGACGGGGTGCAGCGACACGACCGGCCCGAAGAGTTCGGCGGTGGCCTGCGCGGGATCGGCGTGGACGGCGATCGTGGGCGAGAGGAAGAACCCGTCGAGGCCCGGCAGCCGGGCCGGCTGGTGGATGCTCGCGCCGCGATCGCGCAGCCCCTCGATCCTGCCCTGCAGGGTCTGGAAGTGCGGCGCGTTCGAGAGGGGGCCGATCTCGACGTCCTCGTCGAGCGAGTGGCCGACCACGAGCTTGGCGATGCGCTCGGTCAACGCCTCGAGCAGCGGATCGGCCAGACGGCGGTGCGCGAGCACCTTCCCGGGGCCTTCGCACCACTGACCGTTCAGCTTGGTCATGCCCTCGAGGATGCCGTCGGCGGCGACCTCGACGTCCGCGTCCTCCAGCACGAGCGCTGGGTTGTTGCCGCCGAGCTCCAGCTGCAGCACCGTGAAGTCCTCCGCGGCTGCCCGGGCGATCGCGCGGCCCGCGCCCGGTCCCCCGGTGAACGAGACGATCTTGATGCGCGGATCGCTGGTCAGCGCGGCGCCGACGTCACCGGCACCGTGCACGAGCTGCAGCGCACCGCTGGGCAGGCCCGCCTCCACGAAGCACTCGACGATGATCTGCGCACTGCTCGGCGCGTGCTCCGACGGCTTCAGGACCACCGGGCAGCCCGCCGCGACCGCGCTGACGACCTTCGCCGCGGGGATGAAGCTCGGGCCGTTCCACGGAGTCAGGATCGCGGCCGCACCCCACGGGACCTTGTGGAGGCGGACATCGCGGCCACCCGCTTCCAACGCCGTCACGCGGGGGATGCTCAGCAGATCGCTCGCCGCGGATCGAATCCTGGCCGGGAGGAACGCCGCAGCTGTCCGGGTGATGCTGATCGGGGCACCGCTGGTGAGGGAATCGGTCCGAGCGATGTCCTCGACGCGGGCCTCGAGGAGCGCGGCGACGCGCTCGAGCACGTCCGCTCGCTCGTGGCGGGCCTCGTCGTCCCAGCGCCCGATGTCGTACACCCGCTGCGCGTGGTGCAGCGCGCGTTCCAGCTCACCGGGAGCGGTCGTGACCGCGCGGTGAACGGGTTCTCGCGTGTTGGGGTCGACGTTCCACGCGTCGTGGACCGCCTCGCATGCGCTCCAGTCGTCGGCGATGTAGTTCACCGGCTGGGGAATCCTGTTGTCCTTGCTCGCCATAGTGGGGATCGCCTTCGTGCTGTGTTCAGGACTGCAGGTCGACGACGACGCGTGTCACGTCACCGGATTTCATCGCTTCGAAGCCCTCGTTGATCTCGCGGAACGGGATCACCTGCGTGACCATCTCGTCGAGGAGCAGCTGGCCCTGCTGGTACAGCCTGGCGAACTGCGCGATGTCCTGGCGCGCCTGGCCCGAGCCCATGTAGGAGCCGATGAGTCGCTTCTCCTCGAAGAAGAAGTCCAGTGCGGGCAGGCTCAGTTCCGTGCCTCCCGGGGCGATGCCCACCAGGCACGCGGTGCCCGTCGGTCGCACGACGGCCAGGGCCGTCGCCGCGGTGCGCGCCGAGCCGACCGCCTCGAACGCGTAGTCGACGCCGTCTCCGAGCTGCTCGCGCACCTGTGCGACGACGTCGTCGGCTCCGCCGTTGACGACGTGGGTCGCGCCGTAGCCGCGGGCCGCCTTCAGCCGTGCTTCGTCGAGGTCGATGGCGACGATGGCCGACGCTCCCGCGAGCCGGGCCCCTTGGATGATGGCCGAGCCGACTCCACCGCATCCGATGACGGCGGCGGTGCTGCCGGGGCGCATCTGGGCGCCGCGGAAGACGGCGCCGACGCCGGTGGTGATGCAGCACGAGAGCAAGCAGCCGACGTGCAGCGGCACGTCGTCGGCGACCTTCACCAGAGCGTTCTCCCGCATGAGGGTGTGCTGCGAGAAACCTCCGATGTCGCCGAGCCGCTCGACCGGCCTGCCGTCCTGGAACTGGAAGGCCGGTCGTGGTCGCCGGCGGATCTCCGCCACCCGCTGGCACTGCGTCGACCGGCCCGCTTCGCAGTTGGTGCACCGGCCGCAGGACGGCGTCAGCGCCCCGACGACCCGGTCTCCCGGGTGCAGATCGGACACCGACGACCCCACAGACTCGACGACGCCGGCGACCTCGTGGCCGAGAACCACCGGCAGGTCGATGGGCACGGTTCCGGTCATGTAGTGCAGGTCGCTGTGGCACAGACCCACGTGAGTGACTTCGACGCGCACTTCCAGCGGTTCCGGCTCGTCGGCCTGGATCGCGGCCAGGTCCAACGGCTCGTTGACCGCGTTCAGGACCGCGGCCTTCGTCTCGATCATGTCGCGCACTCCTCTGCTGTGCGATGGACGTTTCGGCTCTGGGCTTTCCGGGTCACGGTCGACCTGCCTTGGCCGTCCAGAAGCCCGCGATGCCCGCGCTGACCACCCCGCTGTCCCACGCCTGCTGCCCGGCGACGTCCTCGCGGGCGAAGGCCTTCTCGATCTCCTCGAGCTGCGGCCGCAGGAGTGCCAGGTGGGGAGCCGTCGTGCTGTTCTCCGGGGTCCAGGCGTGGACGGTGCGGATGGCCCGGTCGATGAGTTCGTCCGGCGGCACGATCTCGTCCACCAACCCGATCCGCAGTGCCTCGTCGGCGCCGATGCGCGGCGAGCCGAGGATCATCCGCATCGCGTGGTTGCCGACCAGCCGCGGGAGCAGCACGCTCGACGCGTTGGAGATGGTCAGGCCACGGCGGTTCTCCGGCTGGTAGTACTCCGCCGCAGGGTTCGCGATCCGCGCATCGCAGCACAGCGTGATCTCCGAAGCCCCGCCCACGGCGAGGCCGTTGACCGCGGCGATGACCGGAACGTTCGTCTGCAGGATCGCTCGCGTGATGTCGTGGAACGTCTCCAAGGCCGACCGGAGCTGTTCGTAGGAGGTGGGAGCGGAGGAGAGGTCCTCCCCTGCCGAGAACGCCCGTCCCTCGCCGGTGAGCACGATCCCGCGGGCCGCGTCACCTGTTCCGTGCTCGCGGATGGCCTCCGCCAGCCGCACCCGCGCCTCGACGTCCAGGGCGTTCAGCTTCTCCGGGCGGCGCAACGTCACCACGGCCACCTCCCGCACGACCTCGACGTCCACGACGCCAGAACTCGCCGTCGCCGAGGTGTTCTCACGGCGCGGACGCAGGTCGTAGGTGATCCCGGGCTCGTCCGCCGCGCGCGCCTTGAGCGCCGGCTTGTTGATCCGCTCCGACGGCGTGCGGGGAAACCCCGGCACGAACTCGACGTAGCGCGGCACCTTGAAGTGCGCCAGCTGGTGACGGACGCGCTCGATGACCCGCTCGGCTGTCGCCCGCTCGGGCACGATCCCCTCGGCGAGCTGGATGAAGGCCTTCACCTCTTCGCCGAGCACCTCGTCGGGTTCGGCGACGACGGCGGAGTCGACGACCACGTCGTCGCGTTCCAGCGCGGCCTCGACCTCGGCGCTCGCGACGTTCTCACCGCCGCGGCGCACCATGTCCTTGACCCGCCCGACCAGCTGGATGCCGCCATCCGGTCGGCGGAGGACGACGTCGCCGGTGCGGAGACAACCGTCCCGCAGCACCTCCGCGGTCGCCTCCGGCCTGTTCCAGTAGCCGTTCATCATCGGCTTGCCGGAGATGACCATCTCACCCGGTTCGCCGTCGGGAGCATCGTTGCCGTCCGGATCGACCACGCGAATCGTCTTGGTCGGCACGGGAATACCGAGGCTGCCACTCCCGACCGCGCCGGTGTCGTCGACCGGGCTGAACAGATCGACCCCGGACTCGGTCATGCCGAAGACCTCCCGCCACGGGGCTCCCCAGCGCTGTTCCAGCTGGGCGTGCAGGCCCACTGGAATGCCCGAGCACAGCACCAGGCGGAGGTCGTTGTCCAGGTCATCGGGGTGCGGTGCCTGCTTGAACAGCAGGGTCGGCATCGAGCCGAGCACGTAGCAGAACGTGGCCCGATGACGGCGGACGTCGGCGAAGAAGCCGGAGGCGGAGAACCGCGGCAGCACCACCAGGGGAGCCGCGACCGTCAGCGCGAGCGCGGTGTTCCACTGCGGATCCATGTACGAGAACGGTTGGGCCGTCAGCAGGACGTCCTCGGGCCCGAGCTCGGTGACCGCGGCGCAGACCCAGCCCAGGCGGACCCAGTAGTCGTGGGTGAGCACGCACGCCTTCGGGAAACCGGTCGTGCCCGAGGTGTACTGCAGGTTGGCGAGCGTGTCGGCGTCGACGACCACCTCCGGCGCGGTCGCCGGGAACGGACCGGTCCCGTCCTCGGCGAGATCAACGATGCGCACCTCCTCCAGGCCGCGTTCGGCTGCCGCGTCGTTCACGAGCGGTGCGCGTTCCCTGTCGGTGACCACGATTCGCGCGCCCGAGTCCTCCAGGACGAACGCGAGATCTGCGCTCTTGTACGAGGAGTTGATCGGCACGGCCACGGCACCGGCCTTGAGCGCGGCCAGCCACGCGACCGGCCAGTGCACGATGTTCGGCAGCATGATCGCGACGCGGTCACCCACCCGAACGCCATCGACCTCGATCAGCCGGTGCGCCAACTTCGACGTCCACCTGTCGATCTCGGCGAAGGTCCACGACGTGTCGCCGAACCGCAGGAACTCCTCGTCGGGGAAGCGCGTCGCGCACGCGGACAGCAGAGCGTTCAGCGTCGGAGTGGACGGGTCGTCCCCGATGCGCTCCATCGCCACGACCGATTGCTGACCACACAGCGACGCGACGTCGGCCCCTTCGCCCCACTCGTTCACGATGACTGCTGCCTTTCTCTCGCGTTCGTCGATGTTGCTGTCGTGGGAACCCGGCGGGCCGACTCCTCGACGATCCAGCTCATCGTCGGATCGGCACGCACCATCCACTCCGGATGCCACTGCACGCCGAGGACCGGTGAACCGGGGAGCTCCACGGCCTCGACCACGCCGTCGCTCGTCCGGCCGGTCACCACGAGCCCCGCACCGCAGCGGTCGACGGCCTGGTGGTGCCACGAGTTGGTCACCGCCCGGTCCCCGAGCAGTTCCGCCGCGATCGAGCCTGGTTCGAAGACCACGACGTGGTCGGCCGCGCCGTCGGTCGGCGCCGACTCCTCCGAGAGGTGCCGCACCGCGCTCGGCGGGAGGTCGGCGACGAGGGTGCCGCCGAGCGCGACGTTGAGGACCTGCATGCCCCGGCACACACCCAGCACCGGTAGCCCGCGCGCCAGGGCGGCGCGCGCGAGTGCGATCTCGTACTCGTCGCGCTCGACGTCGTGGACCATCGGATCCGCGCGAGGATCAACCCCGCGGACCACCGAGGTGTCCCCGCCCCAGCACGCCGGGTGCAGGTCCTGCCCGCCGGTGATGACCACCCCGCACAGCCACTGGCAGATCGCCACCACATCGGTGTCGTACGACAGGTGCACCGGCAGCCCACCGGCTCGGGCGATCCGGTCGGCGAAGTCCGACATGTAGCTGTCCGCGCAGCGATCGCCGTAGCGGCGATCCCCTCCGAGCAGATCCAGGCGGTAGCGCCGGCCGGTGATGCCGATGAGCGGCCGCGTCAGGGGTGAGGTGTCGGTGGTCATCGCCGTCACGGCAGTTCGAAGTACCGGGCCGACTCCCACTCCGAGAGCTCGGCGAACGGATCACCGCCTGCGGTGTGGAACTGCATCCACTCCCACCGGCGAGACCCGACCCAGTAGTCCACGAACTCCCCGCCCAGCAGATCCCGGAGGAGCGGATCCTGCTCGAGCTTGTCGGCAGCCTTGGTCATGGTGTCCGGCAACCGCTCGACGCCCAGCCCCGGCGGCAGGCACCACGCCATCTCGCTCACCGGCTCCGGTGGCTCGATCTTGCGCTCCACGCCCGCGATCACGCCCGCCAGCACACCCGCCAGCGCGAGGTACAGGTTCGCGTCCGCACCGGGGAGCCGGTACTCCAGGCGGGACTGCGTCGGATGCCCGCACACCGCCCGCACCGCGGTGGTCTTGTTGCTGATGCCCCACGTGATCGTCACCGGCGGTCCGCTGAGGTCGACCAACCGCCGGTACGACGTGATCTGCGGCAGCACGATCGACGTGTTGCCCTCGATCGTCGCCAGCAGCCCACCGATGGCGTGGCGCATCGTCGCCGACGGCCCGTCCTCGGCGTGGAAGGCGTTGACCCCGTCGCGCTGCAGCGACACGTTCAGGTGCGACGCCTGGCCGTAGCCGGCGGTGGGCTTGGCCATGAACGTCACGGTGCGCCCCTGCTCGAACGCGACCTCCCGCATGACCTGCCGGGTCCGCGCCCACGCATCCCCGACCGCGATCGGATCACCCGGCGCGAGGTTCAGCTCGATCTGACCGGCGGCGTCCTCGTCGCTCCACGCCTCCCACGCGATGCCCACCTCGTCGAGACGACGTGTGACCGCGCTCATGTACTCGACCCAGTCCTTCGACTTCGCGAGGTGGTAGGCCGTTCCCGCGGTCCCACCGAGAGGCGTGAGATCGCGGTAACCGCGGGACCGCGCCTCCTGAACCGACTCCTCGAAGACCGTCGCCTCGATCTCGACGGCGACGGCGGCGGTGAAACCGGAAGCCGAGAGCCGATCAACCATCTTCCGCACGAGGTTGCGCGGGCACAGCGGAACGGGCGTTCCGTCCTTGAGCCAGTAATCACCGATCACCGCGTCGAGTCCCGGCGCCCACTCCACCAGCGTCGACATGTCGGGGCGGAAGTAGACGTCGTCCAGATGCCCGCGCCACTCCGGGTAGGCGAACCCGAACGCCGGGGCATTGCCCAGGTCCAGACCGAACAGCAGATCAGCGAAGGCGAAACCGGAGTCCGCACCGGAGGCGAACTTCTCCCGAGCGACGTTCTTGCCCAGGAAACTCCCCTCTGGGTTCGTCGCCTCCAGACGCACCGTCCGCGAACGAGTTTCCAGGGCGTGCGCACCCCGTGCAGCCGTGGTGAGTTCAGTCATCGTAACGAACCTTCCAGGAAGCGCCGACCATCACGGACAGCTGAGACAACGTGCCCTGGATCCCCAGCACACCCGAGGACAGCACCGCGAGCAGATCGTCCGCGCCGGAGAAGATCCCGGCCAGCGTTTCCGGTTCGCCCGCGATCAAGTACTGCGAACTCCCTTGGCCCACAACAGCTTGTTCCACGCCGTCCGGACCTTCGGTCACCGCGATCAAGACGTCGGGGATGCCCGGCATGGACCGAGCGGCCT
This sequence comes from Saccharopolyspora sp. NPDC049357, assembly GCF_040677225.1. Taxonomy (NCBI): domain Bacteria; kingdom Bacillati; phylum Actinomycetota; class Actinomycetes; order Pseudonocardiales; family Pseudonocardiaceae; genus Saccharopolyspora; species Saccharopolyspora sp. NPDC049357. The sequence goes on from NZ_JBFAQJ010000024.1 coordinate 101,221, forward strand.
CCCAGAAGTGCTGCGCCGCCGCGCGCCAGTCCGGCAGCGGCGGAGCCAGGGCGGCGAGGATCCCGGCAGCGAGATCGGCATCGCCCACGGGATCCCCGACCGGCGCGAACCGCGCGTTGAGGTCGACGGTGAGCGTCACGTTCGGCGCGACGAACACGCCGCTGGACACGTCGATTCCGTTGTCGCCGAAGGCGATCGTCGCCGCCTGCGGCGTGTCGTGCGAACAGATCGCCACCGTTCCCGCCGACCTGCGCAGGGTCTCGAACGCGTGCCCGGCCCGGGCTGAGTCCCGCAAGGTGCGCCCGATCAACCGAACGATCGGGCTCGCATCATCCTCGGTCCTGACCTCGACCTGTCCGGCACCCGCAGGGGGCGCCGTGGGGACCGTCGCGGTTTCGGTCATCTTGTGGTCCTTTCGAATTCGCGAGATCACACGCGAAGCGCGGAGAGTCACCCGTTCCACCACCCGGCGGTCTTAGTCAGGCGACTTGGACGTTTGACTATGTTGCGGCACAGGTCACACACTGTCAACACCCCAACCCACCTCAACCTGGAGAGTCATCGCGTGACCAAGCCCCGCCCCTCGCACTGGGGCCACCTCGACGCCGACGCCCAACTCGTCGCCCAGGCCAACGCCGAAGTGCTGAGGAGCCCGCTCCGCGAACTCGGAGCCGAATCGGCGCGAGAGCTGTTGTCCACAGCGCCTTCCGAGAACCCCAAGACCCACCTGGACCGCGTCGACGAGCTGACCGTGCCCGGCAGGTCGGGACACCTCCGGGCTCGCCTGTACCACCCGCCCCGCTCCGCCACAGCAGACCCACGACCGGCGCTGATCTACCTCCACGGCGGCGGATTCGTCCTCGGCACCCTCGACGGCGCCGACGAGGTCTGCCGCGCCATCGCCGCGCGGTCCGGGTGGGCGGTGCTGTCCCCGGAGTACCGACTTGCCCCGGAGCACCCACACCCGGCCGCCCTCGAAGACTCCTTCGACGCGTTGACCTGGCTCCGCCGATCGGCACCCGAGCTCGGCATCGACCCGGACGTGATCGCGGTGGGCGGAGACTCGGCAGGCGGCAACCTCGCCGCCGCGCTCTGCCTCCAGATCCGGGACCTCGCACTGCCCCGGCCCGCCTCGCAGGTCCTCATCTACCCCGCCGTCGACGATTCGTTCTCCAGACCGTCCTGGACGGAGTTCGCCGACGCACCCCTGCTGACCGCTGCCGACGCCCGCTGGCTCTGGGAGCAGTACGTCGGCGCCGGTTGCGGGGACGTCGGACACCTCGCGGCCCCGATGAGGGCTCGGTCGTTGCGAGCTCTGCCACCCGCGCTGGTCCTGACCGCCGAGGTCGACCCGCTGCGCGACGACGCCGAGGCCTACGCCGAGCGACTGCGCCACGACAGCGTTGCGGTGACCGCGATCCGCTATCGGGGGGTGTTCCACGGCTTCTTCACCGAGGTCGGCGTCTTCGCCAAGACCGACGCGGCGATCGACGACGTCGTTCGCCATCTGCGCGGCCTCGCCGCGCCGCCCTCACCTTCCTGAGGCGCGGTCCTGCCATTGACGAACGAACAGCCCGCGCTTAACTTCTTAGTCAAATGACCCAGACAGCTGACAATCTATCTTGTGTGGCTTGTCCATGACCCGCTCCAGACGACGAGAAGGCAGAGACCATGACTGACACCCCTTCGTCGACCGCCCCTGTTGTGGACGTGCTGTGCGTCGGCGCCGGGTTCTCCGGGCTGTACGCCGCGTACAAGACCACCGAGAAGGGCTGGAGCTTCGCCGGATTCGAGACCGCTCCCAGCGTCGGCGGAACCTGGTACTGGAACACCTACCCCGGTGCCCGCTGCGACGTCGAAAGCGTCTACTACTCCTACTCCTTCAGCGAAGAGCTCCAGCAGGAGTGGACCTGGAGCGAGCGCTTCGCCCCGCAGGCCGAGATCCTGGCCTACATCAATCACGTGGCGGACCGCTTCGACCTCCGCCGGCACTTCCAGTTCAACACCCGGGTGGTCTCCGCGACCTGGCTGGCCGACGAGCACCTCTGGGAGGTCGCGCTCGACTCCGGCGAAACCCGCCGGGGCCGCTACCTGCTCGCCGGATCGGGCGGCTTGTCAACGCCGAAGGACGTCGACGTGCCCGGGCAGGAGAACTTCACCGGGATCACGGTGTCCACCAGCCGCTGGAACATCTCCCTGGACGACCTCGGAGGCAAACGCGTCGCCGTCATCGGCACCGGATCATCCGGCGTGCAGTGCATCCCGCTCATCGCCGAGGTCGCCGAGCACCTCACCGTTTTCCAGCGCACCCCCAACTACGTCTTCCCCGCCCGCAACGCCCCGCTCGACCCCGACACCGTCGAGAAGATCAAGAGCAACTACCCCGCCATCCGCGAAGAATGCCGCCACTCCCCCGGCGGCATCCCGGACCGGCCGGTCACCGACCGCGCCTTCGACGTCCCCGCCGAAGAACGGCACCAGCGCTACGAGAAGGCCTACGAACGCAGCGGATTCCTCGGCGTCGGCGCGGAGTTCGCCGACCTGCTCCTCGACACCGAGGCCAACGAGACCGCCGCGGAATTCATGCGCGGGAAGATCCGCGAGATCGTCGACCTCCCCGAGAAGGCACGCGTCCTGGAGCCCCGGTACCACCCGCTGGGCGCCAAGCGCAGCTGCTTCGGCACCGACTACTACGAAACCTTCAACCGCCCCAACGTCTCCGTGGTCTCGCTGCGCGACGAACCCATCGAGACCATGACCGCCGACAGCATCATCACCAGCAACGAGTCCTACCCCGTCGACGCCCTGGTGCTGGCCATCGGGTTCGACGCCTTCACCGGCCCGCTGTTCGCGCTCAACATCACCACGCCGCAGGCGGGCAAGCTGCAGGACGCGTGGAGCGACGGCACCCGCACCCTGCTGGGCATCATGACCGCCGGGTTCCCGAACTTCTTCATGATCGGCGGCCCGCAGAGCCCCGCACTCGTCAGCAACGTCATCGTCACCATCGAGCAGGCCGTCGACTGGATCACCGGGCTCATCGACCACGCCAAGTCCCAGGGCGCCCAGGTCATCGAACCCACCAGCGAGGCCCAGGACGACTGGGTGACCATCACCGAGGAAACCGTCGGCCAGACGCTCTACGCCGGCACCGACTCCTGGTACCGCGGCTCGAACATCGCCGGCAAACCCACCACCTTCATGGGCTACGTCGGCGGCGTGGGCAAATACCGCCGCATGTGCACCGAACTCGCCGAACGCGGCTACCCCGGCATCTCCATCGACGGCCACGCCCCCGATTCCCGCATCGGCCGCATCGACGAGGAAATCGACTGAGCACCACCCACCGGCTCACCAGCCCGTCGGCGATCCACGCACGCCGGCGGGCTGGTGTTTCCATTTGAGACGGCTCTCCGGCTCCGGGCGCGCCCACCCATGTGCGCCGGACGTCCGTGGGTGGGGGGGCGTCCGCGCGGGGGGGGGGGGGGGCGGGCCCCCCCCCCAGAGGCTA
>NZ_JBFAQJ010000025.1:0-104372 GCF_040677225.1 Saccharopolyspora sp. NPDC049357
GATGCCTGCTCGGCCCAGAACGCCTCGCGGTCCGCATCGGCCTGGCCGTAGAGCGCCGACGTGGCGTTGGCCTGCGCCGCGAAATCCTCGGACGGTGCGAATCGGTCGTGGGCTTCGTTGCTCACGGACACTCCCTGATGCTCGGTGCGGGGTACTGGGCCCGCAACGTAAGCAACTCCCGTGATCTGTGGCACCACCTGCGCGACCGATCGTCGTGCTGACGCGTCCGAACGCCCCCGCTGCGCGACGAGCGGCGGATGAGCGGTCTCGCTCACGTCAGCCGAACGGATTAGCATCCCAGCATCCATCAATGGCGATTTGGGGTTTTCGATGCCGGCACCGACCAACCGCACGCCCTCGGGCGCGTGGTCGCTGCGGCGCCCGGCATCCGAATCGGTGCTGCGCACCGCGCGCCGCCTGGCCGTGAACCTGCGCGCCGGTCCCGCCGGTCCCGGCGTGCCCAGCGCGCTGCGCGACCTCCGCCGGCTCCTCGACGTCGACGCGGTCGGGATCAGCGACCTGTCCGGGTCGCTGCAGTGGTCCGGCCGGTCGAAGGCCGAGCCGGACGCGGTGACCTCGGTGGCCGACGTGCTGCACACCGAAACCCGCAGCGGCCGCCCGCCGCTGGTGGCGATGCCACTGCTGGTGCAGGACGAGCTCGCCGGGGTGCTGGTCATCGACGGCGAGGTCCGGATGTCGGCGGTGCGCGAAGCCACCGCCTGGGTCGAGGACGCGCTGGAGCACGGCAGGCTGGAGCACTCGGCGGAGCTGGCCGCGCAATCGGAGCTGCGCGCGCTGCGGGCCGAGATCTCCCCGCACTTCATGTACAACGCGATGACCGTGATCGGCTCGCTGGTGCGCTCAGACCCGGAGCGCTCCCACGAGCTGATGCTCGACTTCGCCGAGTTCATCCGCTACGGGCTGGCCCGGCACCGCGACTACACCACCGTCTCCGACGAGTTCCACGCCATCGAGACCTACCTCGCCCTGCAGCGCGCGGTGCTGGGGGAGCGGCTGCGGGTGCAGATCCGCGTCGCGCCCGAGGTGCTGGCCGTGGCGATCCCGTACCTGGTGCTGCAGCCGCTGGTGGAGAACGCCGTGCGGCACGGCATGGAACCCAGGTTCACCCCGGATTCGGAAGGTGTCGGCACCGTGCAGGTGCGCGGCGAAGCCGAGGGGAACGATCTGGTCATCAGCGTCGAGGACGACGGGGTCGGCATGGATCCCGCCCACGCCGAGGCGATCCTCGCCGGGCACGGGCCGGCGGACTCGGTCGGGCTGGCCAACGTCGACCGGCGGCTGCGCAGCGTCTACGGGGCCTGGTACGGGCTGGTCGTGGAAACCGCCGAGGGAGCGGGTACCCGAGTGGTGGTCCGCGTCCCGCGATTCCATCCGGGAGTGGTGCCGAGTTGAGCGAAGGACTGCGCGCGCTGGCCGTGGACGACCTCCCGCCCGCGCTCGACGAGCTGTGCAGGCTGCTGCGGGAAGCCCCCGAGGTCGCCGAGGTCGTGTCGGCCTCGGACTCGCTCAGCGCGCTGCGCACGCTGCAGAGCGACCGGTTCGACGTGGTGTTCCTGGACATCTCCATGCCAGGGCTGGACGGCATGGAGCTGGCGTCGCTGCTGGCGAAGATGAGCGAACCGCCGGTGATCGTGTTCGTCACCGCCTACGAGCAGCACGCCGTGCAGGCCTACGACATCGGAGCCGTTGACTACCTGCTCAAACCCGTTCGGGCGGAACGGCTCTCGGCTGCGCTGGACCGGGTGGCGCGGCTGCTGGCCACCGAGGACGTCGCGGAACCCGTTCCGGCGCAGCCGGACGCGATGGTGGCGCTGCCGGTCGAGACGGCGGGGCGGACCCGCTACGTGCGGCGCAGCGAGGTGCTGTTCGTCGAGGCGCACGGCGACTACGTGCGGCTGAACACCCGCAGCGGCGTGCACGTGGTGCGCATGCCCCTCTCCCGGCTCGAGGAGTACTGGGAGGGAGCCGGTTTCGTGCGGGTGCACCGCAGCTTCCTGCTGTCGCTGGGTGCTGTGCGGGAGCTGCGCAGCGACTCCGCCGGGGCGCTCAACGCCCACACCGACGCCGGGGACGTCCCGGTCAGCCGCAGGCACGCCCGCGATCTGCGGGAGCGGTTGCTGGACAACGCCCGGCAGGCCGAGATCGCCGACCCGCGGGGGCGGGGATGAGCGGTGGTCCGAAGCGGGTGGCGGTGACCAGCCCGCAGACCCGGGTGGCGCACGCTCGCCGCGTGATGCGGCGGCGCTGGCGGGCGCCGCGCCTCGAACCCGGGGAGGCGTTGCGGGCCAGGTCCCTGCACCGCGCGCAGCGCAGGCTCGGCGCGGTGACGCTGCTCCTGCTGTTCGCGCTGGTCTTCGGGTTGCCGCTGGTGTTCGCCGCGGTTCCGGCGCTCGACGAGGTGCGCGTCCTCGGCGTCCCCGTCTCCTGGGGTTTGCTGGTGCTGCTGCCGTTCCCGGCGATGGCGGTGCTGGCGCGCTGGCAGCTGCGCGCGGCCGAGCGCGTCGAGGAGCGCTGAGCCGTGTTCGCCCTGCTGACCGTGGCGGTCATCGTGCTCCTCACGCTGCTGATCGGGCTGCGCGGGGTGGCGGCGATGCGCACCACCTCGGACTTCCTGGTCGCGTCCCGGCAGGTGTCGCCGCTGGTCAACGCGGCGGCGGTGTCGGGGGAGTACCTCTCGGCGGCGTCCTTCCTCGGCGTGGCCGGGCTGATGCTGTCCAACGGCGTGGGAGCGCTGTGGTACCCGGTGGGGTTCACCGCCGGGTACGTGGCGATGCTGGTGCTGGTCGCCGCCCCGATGCGCCGGTCCGGAGCCCTCACGGTTCCCGACTTCGCCGAGGCCCGCTTCGCCTCGCCGGAGCTGCGGCGGCTGGCCGCGGTGGTGGTGCTGATCATCGGCGGGTTGTACCTGGTCCCGCAGTTCCGCACCGCGGGCCTGGTGCTCAGCGTCGTCAGCGGGACGCCGTACTGGGTGGGCGTGGTCATCGCCGGAACCGCGGTGTCGGTGACCCTCGCGCTGGGCGGCATGCGGGCGGCGACCTACGTGCAGGCCTTCCAGTTCTGCCTGAAACTGCTGCTGTTCGTGATCCCCGCGGTGTGGCTGGTGCTGCAGGTCGGCCCTGCGGTGCGGCACGACGCGCTGCACCCGGTGCAGTTCACCCACTTCGCCGAGGACACCCCCGTGACGTTCCGCGTCGCCGTGGACCTCGACATCACCGAACCGGTGACCGCGCGCGACGCCGAGGGACGGCCGGTGCCGCTGCCGCCGGGTGCTCACGAGATCGAAGCGGGGCGGACGCTGACGTTCCCCGCCGGTGCGGCGGTCCCCGAGATCGACGGCGTGGACGTGCCGGGCGGGCCGGACTGGCGGCGGCCGCTGCTGGACCTGGAGAACGCCGGCCACCCGCTGCTGGGGACCTGGGCGGTGCTGGTGGCCACCATGTTCGGCACGATGGGGTTGCCGCACGTCATCGTGCGGTTCCACACCAGCCCCGACGGGCGCGCGGCACGCCGGGCCGCCGCGATCACCGTGCTGCTGCTGGGCAGCTTCTACCTGTTCCCGGGCATCTACGGCGCGCTCGGCCGGGTGCTCGTGCCGCAGCTGTACCTCTCCGGCGTCACCGACTCGGTGGTGGTCGGGTTGCCCGCGCAGGTCGACACCGGCTGGGTCGGGACGGTGTTCACCTCGCTGCTCACGGGCGGGGCGTTCGCGGCGTTCCTCGCGACCTCGCTGGGCCTGCTGCTGGTGGTCTCCGGCGCGATCTCCCACGACCTCACCCCGGGCGGTCTGGGTCAGCTGCGCTGGACCGTGCTGGGTGCGGCGGCGGTGGTCGTCCTGCTCGCGCTGCAGGCCGCCCACCTGTCCGCCGGCGTGCTCGTGACCTGGGGGTTCACCGTTGCCGCCGCCACGTTCTGCCCGCTGCTGGTGCTGGGCATCTGGTGGCCGCGGCTGACCAGGACCGGAGCGCTGTGGGGCGTGCTGGTCGGGCTGACCGCCACGTCGGGAGCCATCGGCGCGACCCTGTTCGGCCCGCAGCTCGACGGCGTGCCCGCGATCCTGCTCGCCCAGCCCGCTCCCTGGGCGGTTCCGCTGTCCTTCGCCACCATGATCGCGATCTCGTTGCGCGGGAAGACCCCGACGTGGGCCGAGACCGCCATGCTGCGCCTGCACCTGGACGAACCGTCGCGCACCTGAACGCGATGTTCACGCGCAGGTAACGAGCAGGAGAAGGGCGCGACCGCTCGTCCCGGTCGGCGGGCCGTTCGTCGACCGTTCGTCTCGTGCGGCCGTCATCGGTCTCGGACGGCTCCCGCTGCGGCTCGGAGCTTCCTTAACGTGGCGCTCCTCACACGTTAGGGAGGATCCGTGAGCACCACCGACTCGGCCAATCCGCCGCCCACCGGAGATGTGTGGCACGAGGCCCACGCCAGCGAGGACTTCGCCACGCTGCGCCGGCGGCTGCGGGCGTTCGTCTTCCCGGTCTCCGCGCTGTTCCTCGTCTGGTACCTGGTCTACGTGCTGCTGGCCGACTACGCCCACGCATTCATGTCGATCAAGCTCGTCGGCAACATCAACGTCGGGCTGGTGCTGGGCCTGCTGCAGTTCGTGTCCACCTTCGTCATCACCACGCTCTACGTGCGCTACGCCAACCGGAGCCTGGACCCGGTGGCCGAACGCATCCGCGTCAAGGTCGAAGACACAGCCTGAAACCCCAAGGAGTAGCAGGGATGTACCACCTCGCGCAGGGGTTGCAAGGAAGCAACCCGCTGCTCAACATCGGAATCTTCGCGGCCTTCGTCGTGGTGACGCTGGTCGTCGTGCTGCGCGCCAGCCGGAACACCAGCACCGCCGCGGACTACTACGCGGGCGGTCGCGCGTTCTCCGGGCCGCAGAACGGGATCGCGATCGCCGGTGACTACCTGTCGGCGGCGTCTTTCCTCGGCATCGTCGGCGCGATCGCGCTCTACGGCTACGACGGATTCCTGTACTCGATCGGCTTCCTGGTCGCATGGCTGGTGGCGTTGCTGCTGGTGGCTGAACTGCTGCGCAACACCGGCAAGTACACGATGGGCGACGTGCTGGCGTTCCGCATGCGCCAGCGCCCGGTGCGCGCCGCGGCGGCGACCTCGACGTTGATGGTCAGCTTCTTCTACCTGCTGGCGCAGATGGCGGGCGCGGGCGTGCTCGTCTCGCTGCTGCTGGGCGTGTCCAGCGGGAGCGGGCAGGCGCTGGTGATCGCGATCGTCGGCGTCATCATGATCGTCTACGTGCTGGTCGGCGGCATGAAGGGCACCACCTGGGTGCAGATCATCAAGGCGGTGCTGCTCATCAGCGGCGCGGCCGTGATGACGGTGTGGACGCTGGCGCTGCACGGCTTCGACTTCTCCGGCCTGCTGCAGGCGGCGGTCGACCGGGCGTCCTCGGGTGAGAAGCTGCTCAACCCCGGTGCCAAGTACGGGAAGTCGGACACCAGCAAGCTGGACTTCCTGTCGCTGGGCATCGCCCTGGTGCTCGGCACCGCGGGTCTGCCGCACGTGCTGATGCGCTTCTACACGGTGCCGACCGCCAAGGAAGCGCGGCGCTCGGTGGTGTGGGCGATCTGGCTGATCGGTCTGTTCTACCTGTTCTCGCTGGTGCTGGGCTACGGCGCGGCGGCCATCGTGGGCCCGGAGGCGATCAAGAACGCGCCGGGTTCGTCGAACGCCGCGGCACCGCTGCTCGCTCAGGCGCTGGGCGGCCCGCTGCTGCTCGGGTTCATCGCCGCGGTCGCCTTCGCCACGATCCTGGCCGTGGTGGCGGGCCTGACCATCACCGCGTCGGCGTCGTTCGCACACGACATCTACGCCAACGTGATCAAGCGCGGGAAGGTCGAGGACAAGGACGCCGAGGTCCGCGTCGCGCGGATCACCGCGGTGGTCATCGGCGCGGTCGCCATCGTCGGCGGCATCCTGGCCCGCAACCAGAACGTCGCGTTCCTGGTGGCGCTGGCCTTCGCCGTGGCCGCCTCGGCGAACCTGCCGACGATCCTGTACTCGCTGTTCTGGAAGCGTTTCAACACCTCCGGGGCGCTGTGGAGCATCTACGGCGGTCTGGTCACCACCGTGGTGCTGATCGTGTTCTCCCCAGCGGTGTCCGGGACCGAGGAGTCGATGCTGCCGAACGTGGACTTCCACTGGTTCCCGCTGCAGAACCCGGGTCTGGTCTCGATCCCGGCGGCGTTCTTCTTCGGGTGGTTGGGCACGGTCCTGTCCAAGGAGCACCTGGAGGACAAGTACGCCGAGATGGAGGTTCGCTCGTTGACCGGCGCGGGCGCTGAGAAGGCGTCCGCACACTGATCGTCGTGCTTCACGGCGGTCCCCGGTGGGCCGGGGCGCGATCCCCTCTCGCGCCCCGGCCCACCGCGCGTTCCGGGTGCTCGCCGAATTGCGCCGGTCGCGAGATGCGAAATGGCGAAGCGGATCATTTTATTCCGATTATCTGGGAGTTGATCCCCTCCTCTCGCGCCGAGATCGAATCGGGGTCGCCCATCCGACTCTCCCGCGCGGGCGCCGTTCGCGGCTCGCGGTTGCTGCGAACGGCTCCACGGCGCCTGCTTTGGGCGAATTTCGGCGAGATCCGCAAGGTTTTGGCGAGAACTGCTCGTTCCCGCGACGAATAGTTGATTGCGGATGAAACCGGGTTAATCTTCTTTCGTCCGATGATTTTTCTGGCCTCACTGGCATTTTTATCGGCTCACTCCTTGATCGGTGATCTGACCGATCGCCTTGATCGACTCCATTGCAGCGGATCCCGCGCGCCCAGATCGGGCCGGTGATCCCTGAGCGAAAGGCGTCCGATGAAACCCAGAACCGCAGCACGAATCACCGGAGCGGCGCTCGTCGCCGCTGGAACGGTCGCAGCGCTGACCGCACCCGCGACCATCGCCGAACCCTCCGACGCGCCGGTGTCGCCGGAGCTGGTCTCCGCCATGCAACGCGATCTCGGCCTCACCGCTGACCAGGCCAGGGTGCGGCTGGACCAGGAAACCGTCGCGGCACGAGCCGACAGCGCGCTGCGCGGCGCGCTCGCGGGCAGTTACGGCGGCTCCTACTTCGACGCGAACCTGGGCAAGCTCGTCGTCGGGACCACCGACGCGGCCCGGTCCGACGAGGTGCGCGCGGCCGGTGCCGAACCCCGGCAGGTCGCCGCGAGCGAGCGGCAGCTCGACGAGATCGTCGAAGCCCTCGACCGCCGCGGCGCGCAGGCACCCGCGGCGGTGACCGGCTGGTACGCCGACGTGCGGGAGAACGCGGTGGTGGTGACCACCCAGCCCGGAGCCTCGGAGCAGGCAACCGGTTTCGTGCGCGACGCGCAGGTGTCGCAGGAGACGGTGCGGGTGCTGGAGTCCCCCGCGCAGCCGGAGACCTACGCCGATGTCGTCGGCGGCTACGCCTACTACACCGCCGCAGGTGCGCGGTGCTCGATGGGCTTCGCCGTCCAAGGTGGATTCGTCACCGCGGGCCACTGCGGGGCGCCGGGTGAGGGCACCACCCAGCCGACCGGCTACTTCGCGGGGTCGTCCTTCCCCGGCAACGACTACGCCTTCGTCAACACCGGCACCGACGACACCGGACATCCCCTCGTCTACGACTACAGCGGCGGGTACGTCCGGGTCTCCGGGTCCGCGGAAGCACCGCTGGGTTCGTCGATCTGCCGTTCCGGGTCCACCACGGGCTGGCACTGCGGCACCGTGCTGGCCAAGAACCAGTCGGTGCGCTACCAGGAAGGCACCGTCAGCGGGCTCACCCGGACCAACGTCTGCGCCGAACCCGGCGACTCCGGCGGCTCGTTCATCTCCGGCAACCAGGCCCAGGGGATGACCTCCGGAGGCTGGGGCGACTGCCGCACCGGCGGCGAGACCTACTACCAGCCGGTCCGAGAAGTCCTCTCCGCCTACGGTCTGACCCTGCTGACCCAGTAGGCGACGACGCGGTTGCTGCGACCCGGCCGAGTCCCGGGTCGCAGCAACGCGTTCCGCCGAGGGATCCCCTCGTCTAGGACGGCACGAGGGCTTTGGCGGCGAGCGGGACGCATTCGCACGTCACTGGCAGCTCCGCGAACCGCTCGCCGTCGGCATAACCGGTGATTCCCGGGGCCGACAGGTGCACTCGGCGGGCCCGGTAGGTGGTCACCTGCGGGTGCTGGACGTGCGTTCCGGGGTAGATCGTGGGAAGCAGGCGCACGATCTGGCCGCGCCGTGCCGGTCCGATGACGGTGATGTCGAACAGGCCGTCGTCGGGCACCGCGTCGGGGCAGATCCGCATGCCGCCGCCGTAGGTTTGGCCGTTGCCGACCGCGACCAGGATCGCCTGCGTCGTCAGCTTCCGGCCGTCGAGTTCCAGGACGTAGTCCAGCGGACGCAGTGCGACCAGCTCGATGAGCGTCGCGAGGTTGTAGCGCAGCTTGCCGCGCGGCCACGTGAGCCGGTTGGTGCGCTCGGTGACCAGGGCGTCGAAGCCGCCGGCGAACGCCGTGCCGAACCAGCGGTCGCCGACGCGTCCGAGGTCGATCGGGCGCACGGCGCCGTCGAGCACCACTTGCGCGGCGGCGACCGGGTCGTGGCGCGGGATCCCCAGCATCCGGGCGTGGTCGTTGCCCGTTCCGGCCGGGATGACGCCGAAGGGCGTGTCCGTCCCGGCGACCGCTTGCAGCGCGGTGTTGACGACTCCGTCGCCGCCGCAGGCGACCAGCGCCCCCGTTCCCGCCGCGACGGCTCGGCGAGCGAGCGCGAGCGAATCCGCCTCGTCCCGGCCCACCAGGACCGTCGCCGACGCGCCGGAGGCCCGCAGGTGCCGCAGCGCGCGCAGCGCGGCGGCAGCGGTGCGGCCCTGCCCGGAGCGCGGGTTGACCAGCAGGGCGATGTCGGTGATCACGGGATCAGCTTGCCCGGGTTGAGCACGCCGAACGGGTCCACAGTGGACTTGACGGCGCGCAGCACCTGCACGCCGAGCTCGCCGATCTCGTCCGTCAGCCACTCCAGGTGGTCCATGCCCACGGCGTGGTGGTGGGTGATGGTGGCTCCGGACCGGCTGATGGCGTCGCCCGCCGCGCGCTTGGCCCGTCGCCACTGCGCCACGGGGTCCTCGCCGCGCCCGCAGGCCACCGTGAAGTACAGCGACGCGCCGGTCGGGTAGAGGTGCGAGATGTGGCACATGACCAGGGGAGGGGTGCCCTGCGCCTGCAGCGATTCGGTGAGCGCCCCGCGCACGGCGTCGCAGGTCGCGGTCAGCTGGGACCAGGTGCACGCGGTTTCCAGGGTTTCCACCACGGTGTTGACGTCGAGCAGCGCGTCGCGCAGGTACGGGCCGTGGTAGCGGCCGTGGTCCCACTGCTCGGCGGGATCGGCGCCCAGCGAGGAGCCGCCCGCTTCGGTCAGCAGTTCCGCCACCCGCTCGCGGGCGGCGATCCGGGAGCCTTCGTAGCGCGTGATCATCAGGCATCCGCCGGCCTGCTCCCCGCTGCCGACGTCGTGCGCGGTGGCGAGGTTGATCATCGTCTCGGCCTCGTCGGAGAGCCGGGCGACGGTGGGCAGCGCGCCTTCCTGGGCGAGCAGCCGCAGCGCCGTCGCGCCGGTGGTGAAGTCCGGGAACGACCAGGCCTCGGATTCCACCTCCCCGGGCTTCGGGTGCACCCGGACGGTCACCTCGGTGATGATCCCCAGCGCGCCCTCCGAGCCGAGGAAGAGCTGCCGCAGATCCGGCCCCGCCGCGGACGCGGGAGCCCGGCCGAGGTCGAGCTCGCCGTTCGGGGTCGCGACGCGCAGCCGCACCACCATGCCGTCGAACCGGCCGTACCCGGCCGACGCCTGGCCCGAGGAACGCGTCGCCGCGAAGCCGCCGATGCTGGCGTGCTCGAAGCTCTGCGGGAAGTGACCCAGGGTGAAGCCGTGCTCGGACAGCAGGGCCTCGGCCTCCGGGCCGCGCAGGCCCGCCTGCAAGGTCGCGGTCTGCGACTCGGCGTCGACCTCCAGCAGGCCGTCCAGCAGTCGCAGGTCCAGGGCGATGACCGAGCCGAAGCCGCCGCGTTCGGGCTCCACGCCGCCGACGACGCTGGTCCCACCCCCGAACGGGACCACCGCCACCCGGTGCTCGGCGCACTGCGCCAGCACCGCGCACACCTGCTCGTGGGAGCCGGGCAGCACCACGGCGTCGGGCGCGAATTCTGCCTCGCCGGCCCGGCGGCGCAGCAGGTCCGGGGTGCTCTTGCCGCCCGAGTGCAGCAGCCGGGTGTGGTCGTCGGTGCGCACGCCGTCGTCACCGACGATCGCGGCCAACGCCGAGCGGGCCTCGGCGGGCAGTCGCGATTGCCCGACGCGCACCTCGGAGCGGCTCACCGAGGGGGTGTCCCGGCGTTCCACGCCGAGGCCTTGCTCGATCAGGGCGCGCACCTGCTCGGACACGGGGTTGGCCCCCTCGGCGGTGCCCCAGGCGTTCCACTCCTGCTCCGGGGTGCGGTGCTCAAGCTCAGTCATGCGTTACAGTTTTACACATGACGTCAAGCCGTAACGACGATGCCATCCTCGACGCCGCGAAGCAGTGCGTGCTCTCGGTCGGCATGCGGCGCACCACGCTGGCGGAGATCGCCCGCCGAGCGGGGGTGAGCCGCCCGACGGTCTACCGGCGCTGGCCGGACGTGCGAACGCTGTCCGCTGACCTGCTCACCCGCGAGCTCGTCGCCCTGCTCCCGGTCGGCACCTGGGAGGGGGCGCGCGAGCACGGGGTCGACGGGATCGTGCGCACCGTTTCGGCCGTGCGGCAGCACCCGCTGTTCCTCAAGATCCTCGAAACCGACCCGGAGCTGCTGACCACCTACGTGTTCGACCGGCTCGGGGCCAGCCAGCAGCGCATCCTCGACGTCCTCGCCGCCGCCATCCGCAGCGGGCAGGCGGGCGGCACGATCCGCGCGGGAGACCCGGACGAGATCGCCGCGATGGTTCTGCTGCTGGCGCAGTCCGCGGTCCTGTCCGCCCGCATCGTCTCCGACGCGCTTCCCCCGGAACGCCTCGACGCGCAGCTGCGCGTCGTGCTCGACGCCTACCTCAGCCCCGAGGAGTGATCTGATGATCTCGCTCAACGCAGCCCGGCGCACCAGGGACCTGACCGAACTCGCCGACGGAGGCGAGGTCGACCTGCTCGTCGTCGGCGGCGGGGTGACCGGCGCGGGCGTCGCGCTGGACGCCGCCTCGCGCGGCCTGAGCGTGGTGCTGGCCGAGAAGCACGACCTGGCCTTCGGCACCAGCCGGTGGAGTTCGAAGCTGGTGCACGGCGGACTGCGCTACCTGGCCTCCGGCAACGTCGGGATCGCCTACGAGAGCGCCGTGGAACGCCGCGTCCTGATGGAGCGCACCGCGCCGCACCTGATCCGCCCGCTCCCGCAGCTGGTGCCCCTGGTCTCGGGAGTCGGGGCGAAGCAGGTGGCGCTGGTGGCCGCCGGGTTCTTCGCGGGCGACCTGCTGCGCCGCGGCTCCGGGACCGCCGGGTCGGTGCTGGCCCCGCCGCGCCGGGTCTCCCGCGTGGAGACGCGTCGGATGGTGCCGACCGTCCGGCAGGAAGGGCTGCGCGGCGGCCTGCTGTCCTGGGACGGTCAGCTCGTCGACGACGCGCGGCTGGTGGTCGGCCTCGCGCGAACCGCGGCGTCGCACGGGGCTCGCGTCCTCACGCGCTGCGCGGCCGAGCAGGTCACCGGCGACGGTGCCGTGCTGCGGGACCGGCTCACCGGCGAGACCGTCGACCTCCGGGCCCGGAAGGTGATCAACGCGGCCGGGGTGTGGGCCGGCGAGGTGGCGCCGGGACTGCGCCTGCGCCCGAGCCGGGGCACGCACCTGGTCGTCTCCGACGCGGTGTTCGGCGGTCTCGACGCGGGGCTCACCGTGCCGATTCCCGGCACCACCAACCGGTTCGTGTTCGCGCTGCCCGCCGGGCACGGCCGGGTCTACATCGGACTCACCGACGAGGAGCAGGAAGGCCCGATCCCCGACGTGCCGACCGCCTCGGCCGAGGAGATCTCCTTCCTGCTGAAGACGGTCAACTCCGTGCTGGCCCGGCCGATCCGCGAGGAGGACGTGCTCGGCACGTACTCCGGCCTGCGCCCCCTGCTGGACGCCGGTGACGGTCGGAGCTCGGACCTCTCGCGCGAGCACGCGGTGATCACCGGCGACAACGGCGTGATCAGCGTCGTGGGCGGGAAGCTGACGACCTACCGCAAGATGGCGCAGGACGCCGTGGACGCCACCGCGCTGACCACCCGGCCGTGCCGCACGCGCGAGCTGCCCCTCGTCGGCGCGGCGAGCTCCGCGCATCTGTCCACCGTGGACGCTCCGCGGCGCCTGATCTCCCGCTACGGAACGGAAGCGACGGCCGTGGTCGCCGAGGCGGGTGGCGACCACCGGCTCCTGGAACCGATCGACGGCGTGGACGTCACCCCGGCCGAACTCCGCTTCGCGGTGCGGCACGAGGGCGCTCTCGACGTCTCCGACCTGCTCGACCGGCGCACCCGGCTCGGCCTGGTCGCGGCGGACCGCGAGCTCGCCACCGACGCCGCGGAGGAGGCGCTGAGCCTGGGCTGACGGGGAGCCGGCGGGGGAGCCGCTGTTTCAACCCGCACCGCCACGCAAAGGCACACCCTAAACAGGGTGGGCGGCCACGTGCGCTGGTCCGGCGAGGTCGCTCTGGGCGTAGACCTCGGTGAGGACGCGCAACGCCTTCGTCGCTTCGCGCGGGCTGATCCAGAACGGTTCGTCCTCGCCGAGCCGGGCGTAGAAGTCGCGGATGAGCGCTTCGTGGGACACGCCCCAGTAGGAGCGGCCGTTCGACGACGACCGGCGTTCGGCCACCGTTCGCACTCGTCCGTCGGCGTGGGTGATGGTGAGGTCACCGCGGATCGAGAGGGCGCCGCGCTCGGCGGTGATGTCGATGGTGACGGGTGCGTGGACCACGTTGGCCAGCGAGCCGAACACCAGGCTGCGCGCTCCGCCGTCGTGGGTCAGGAGCAGCTCGGCGGTGTCCTCGACCTCGACGACGTGCTGGCGGGTCGAGGTGTGGCCCTGGACGCCGACGACGTCGCCGACGAGCCACTGCACCAGGTCGAGGGTGTGGATGGCCTGGTTGATGAGCAGCCCACCGCCGGCGGTGGCCCACCTGCCCCGCCACGGCTTGGCGCGGTAGTAGTCCGGGGTGCGGGTCCACATCACCGTCGCGGTCGCGCCGAGCACCGGGCCCAGCTCGCCGGAGTCGAGCAGCTCGCGGGCGGCCTGCGCGGTGGCGTTGTACCGGTTCTGGAAGCACACGCCGACGCGGCTGCGACCCCGCTCGGCGGCTTCGACGAGGCGCTCGGCTTCGTCGAGGGTGTGGGCGAGCGGCTTCTCGACGAGCACGTGCACCCCGGCGTCGAGCAGGTCCAGGGCCACGGGCGCGTGCTGGTGGTGCGGGGTGCAGACGTGGGCGACGTCGGGGCGCACCGCCTCCAGGAGGGCGCGGTGGTCGGCGAACCCGGCGACGCCGACGCGCTCGACGGTCGTGGCCAGCGCCGCGGGATCGGTGTCGCACACGGCGACGAGCTCGACGTCCTCCAACGCCTGGATCGCCTCGAGGTGCACGGTCGAGACGTCGCCGCACCCGATGACGGCCGCTGTGATCATCGGTGCTCGATCCCTTCCTCCTTCAGCAGGGCCGTGAACGCCTGCCACGCCTCGGTGAACAGCTCCGGACCGGAGAACCCGCCGAGGCTGTGCGTCTGGGACAGGTGCGGTTCGAGGGAGAAGAACCCGTCGAAGCCGTCCTCGCGCAGCGCCCGGACGGTCTCGGCGACCTCGCCGTCGCCGCGACCCGCGGCGCACACCTCGCCGTCGACGAGGTGCGCGTCCTTGATCTGGACGTACTCCAGGTAGGGGCGCAGCGCGGCGTAGCCCTCGGTGAAGGGCCGCACGCCCACCTGGACGAAGTTGGCGGCATCCCACGCCGCGCGCAAGTTCGGCGAACCGACCGATTCGAGGACGTCGACGCAGCGGCGGGGGATGTCGCCGTAGATCTCCTTCTCGTTCTCGTGCAGCAGGACGACGCCGCCCCGCTCCGCCACGTCGGCGAGGGCGCGCATGCGGCGCAGGACCTCGTCGCGGGCGTCGTCGGGATCGGTGCCCGGGCGCATGAAGAAGGAGAAGATCCGGATGTAGGGGGCGTCGAAGCGGTGCGCGACGTCGACGGCGTGGCGGGCGCGGGCGAGGTGGACCTCGAAGTCCTCGTCGAGGAAGATCTTGCCGATCGGCGATCCGATGCTCGACACCCGCAGGCCGTGGTTGTCGAGCAGGTCCTTCGCCCGCGTGAGCTGCTCGTCGTCGAGGTCGAGGACGTTGGTGCCCCACGCGCTGCGGAACTCCAGGTACGACAATCCGAGCTCGCCGAGCAGCGAAGCCTGCTCTTGCAGGTCGGGCGAGATCTCGTCGGAGAATCCCGAGAGCGTCCACATGCGGGGTGCTCCTCACTGAGCCGGGTGGAGAGGTCTACCACCCACCATGATGGGTGATCGACCGCGCTCCTACGTGTTGCCGGTTGTTGCCACGCCCGGCCGGAAACAGCTGGCAACCCGTGGCCGAACCGGGGGCGAGCGCGCAGAGTCACGAGTGCGCCTCGTCGGCACGAGGCGCGGCCACTCGCTCGCGAGACGAAGGAGAAACGCCCATGTCCAGGAAGGTCCGGCTCGGGATCATCGGTTTCGGCGCCCAGGGCTCGGCGTACGCGAAGTTCATCGAGGACGGCCTGGTCCCCAACGTCGAGATCGGCGCCATCGCCGACGTCGAGGCCGTCAGACGGGAGGCCGCAGCCGCTGAGCACGGCGTGCCCGTGCACGAGGACCACGAGTCGCTGCTGGCCGGGGGAGAGGTGGACGCCGTCGTGACGACGGTGCCGCACTACCTGCACCCGCAGATCGGGATCGACGCGCTGCGGGCGGGTGTCCACGCGCTGGTCGAGAAACCCGCCGGGGTCTACACCAAGCAGGTCGAGGAGCTCAACGAGTGCGCGGCCCAGCACCCCGAGCTGACGTTCGCGATCATGTTCAACCAGCGCAACAATCCGCTCTACCAGCGCATCAAGCAGATCGTGGACGCCGGTGAGATCGGCGCGATCCGGCGGACGAACTGGATCATCACCACCTGGTGGCGCCCGCAGGGCTACTACGAGCAGTCGGCGTGGCGCGCCACCTGGGGCGGTGAGGGCGGCGGCGTCCTGGTCAACCAGGCCCCGCACCAGCTCGACCTGTGGCAGTGGATCTGCGGCGTCCCGAAGTCGGTGTACGCCAAGGTCGCCTACGGCTTCCGCCGGGACATCGCCGTGGAGGACGAGGTCACCGCCGTGGTCGACTACGGCGGCGGCGCCACCGGCACCTTCGTCACCGCCGTCCACGACCTCGCCGGTACAGACCGGCTGGAGATCCTGGGCGACCGGGGCAAGATCGTCGTCGACGGTTCGAAGACCGCCACGGTCACTCGCCTGGTCGACGACGAGCGCGCGCTGTCCGACCGCATGGGCATGGACGACGTGCGCAAGCTCTTCAAGGGCGAGGTGGACCCGACCACCTACTACTCGCAGGAGGTCATCGAGTTCGAATCCGCTTGGGGCGCACAGCACTCGGGCGTGCTGGAGAACTTCGCGGCGAACGTCCTCGACGGCACACCGCTGCTCGCGCCGGGCAGCGAGGGTGTCAACGGGGTGCGTCTGGCCAACGCGATCCACCTGTCGAGCTGGCTCGGACAGGAGGTTCCGCTCGACTTCGACGAGGACGTCTACCTGGCCGAGCTCAACAAGCGCATCCGCTCGGAGGGCAAGTTCCCCGAACGCCCGGCAGGCGCCTGACTCCGATCCGGCAGGACGCCCTGGCCCCGCCTCCCGCAGGCGGAGCCAGGGCGTCCTGTTGCGCGCTGAGATGGCAGGTCAGGAGGGGGTTCCGCTGCAACTACTGGCAACCGCTTCTGTCAGCGTGTGACGTCTGCCGCAATGGTGAGCACCTCGGGCTGGGCGGCGGGTGAGCACCGACCGTCACCGCCGCTCAGCCTCTCGCACCTGCGGTCGCCCAACGACGAGCGCCCGGCGAAAGGACACACCCGATGAGCGTGAACCACGCGGAAGGTTCCGACTCCTCCGGCAGATCGAACACCGGCAACCTCACCGCAGCTCCGGAGGAGCCCGGTGCGGCACCCGCGAAGGGCCGCGGCAAGGCGATCGGCTCCCTCGCGGCGGCCAATGCCATCGACAACTCCGAGAACAGCCTGATCAACACGTTCTTCCCGCTGATCCGCGATGCCTTCGGGCTCGGCCTCGGCGCCCTGGGCATCATGGCGAGCCTGTCGCGGTTCGCCCGCATGATCGCCGGACCGCTGTGGGCCATGGCCGCCGACCGGTTCGGCCGCAAGAAGGTGCTGTTCATCGTCACCGGGCTCTGGGGCGCGTGGACCGCGGCGGCCGGCCTCGCGCCGAACTTCACGACGCTGCTGATCCTCTACGGCATCGGGGTCCTCGGCACCGTGGCCTCGGAACCGATCACCAACGGTCTGCTCAGCGATCTCTTCGACGACGAGCAGCGCGGCCGGGCGTTCGGCATGGTCCGCTCGCTCGGGTCGCTGATCGGCATGGGGCTCGGACCGGCCATCGCCCTGCTCGCCAACGATCCCAACGGTTGGCGTTACGGCATGTTCGCCATGGGCGGGCTGAGCGTGCTGTCCGGTTTCGCCATCCTGATCTTCGTCCGGGAGCCGGAGCGCCGAACCGCCATCTCCGAAGATCCCGACGTGGGCCGGTTCCGCGTCGCCGACGCCGTGAAGCTGTTCAAGATTCCCACGATCGCACTGCTCGGGGGAATGCTCCCGCTGGTGACCAGCCTCGTGCTGTTCACCTACTTCGTGACCTTCATGGTCGACGCCCGCGGTTGGGGCGTGCCCTCGGCCGCGCTGCTGTACTCGGTGCTCTCCGGCGGCATGGCGCTGTCGTCCTTGCTCGGCGGATTCCTCGGGGACTGGTTCGTCCGGCGCTTCGGCCACAAGGGACGGATCATGCTGATGCAGATCTACCTGGTCGCCGTGTCCGGGATGTCGGTGGTGGCACTGCAGATCGACTGGGGCAAGGGCATCGCCGTCTACGTCGTGATGTTCCTGTTCGGCCTGATCATGCTCATCGGCTTCTCCGCCTGCGTGCTGCCGATGGTCTCCGCGGTCGCCCCCAAGCAGCTGTCCGCGACGGCCTTCGCCGTGCTGTTCTCCCTGATCCAGGGCGGACTCGCGGCGCTGCTGACGCTGGCCATGGGATTCCTCGGCGAAACGCTGGGCCTGACCCAGGTCATGTTCTACCTCGTGACCGTTCCGTACCTGCTCAACGCGGTGTACTGGTTCGCCTTCTACAAGACCTATCCGAAGGACGTCGCCAGGCAGGCCGAGCGCACGGCCGCCGTCGAAGCAGGAACCTTCTGACCGGATCTCGCAAACCCCGACAACGATGGGAGAACGCATGGCAGTCCTCGGCGTCCAGATGATGATGGTCAAGCAGCAGGTCGCGGAGCAGGGCATGTTCCCGGTCCTGCGGCAGCTGCGCGCCCTCGGCTACGACGCGGTCGAGGTCTCGCAGATCCCGATGGACGAGTCCAACACCGCCGACCTCGAAAAGGGCGTCACCGAACTGGGGCTCGACGTCGGAGCGCTGTCCGTCGCGCTCAAGCGCAACGCGTTCGCCACCGGCGACGGCCTCGACACCGACTTCGACAAGATCATCGCCGACTGCGCGCGCCTGAACACCCGCTACGTGCGGATCGGGATGATGCCCTACGAGGCGATGGCGTCCAAGGACGCCTGCGAGGCGTGGGCGGGCGAGTGCGAGGAGCAGGCTCGGCGACTGGCCGACGAGGGGATCACGCTGCTCTACCACAACCACCACGTCGACCTCGCCCAGTTCGACGGTGAGCGGATCTTCGACCTCGTCCGCAGGGTGGCGACAACGGTGGCCTTCGAGGTCGACCTGTTCTGGGTGCAGCGCGGGGGCATGGCCCCGCTGGACATGCTCCGGGAGTACTCGGGCGTGTGCAAGACGGTTCACGTCAAGGACTTCCGGGTGCTGCCGCTGCCGGCGGAGTCGGTGGAACTCATCACCTCGGGAGATCCCGAGGACCGCGCGAGGTTCATGACCCTGTTCAACACCAACGTGCAGTTCGCGGAGGTCGGCCAGGGCAACATGAACTGGCCGGACCTGCTGCCCGCGGCCGAGCGCGCGGGAGCGGAGTACTTCTTCGTCGAACAGGACGACCAGTACGGCCGCGACCCGATGGACTGCCTGCGCGACTCCCGCGAGTACCTCCGCAGCATCGGCTACTGACCGCTGCCGGTCGTCTCCCCGCGTGAGGGCTCGTGTTCCGCCTCACGCGGGGACTTGACACTCTTCGAGCGGCCTGGCTAACGTTCCCGCCCGACGGGCAGGCCCCGTCGCACAACCGAACATTCGCTCGCGGCTCGCCGCGAGTGGTTACTAGAGACGCAGAGAGCAGTAACCCGTGCACGCACCGGGGGACTGTTCTCTTTTTTCATGCCCGGAAACGGTCTTCCGCCGATCCCGAGCGCTCCCGCGCTGACCACGACGAGGTGGCCACGATGAGAACACCTGCCGCGTGAACACCGCCAACGCTGAAGAAGGGCGATCCATGGACATCCGCGACTTCTCGCTCGACGCGTTCTCCCTCGCGGGCAAGAACGCCGTCATCACGGGCGGCAACACAGGCCTGGGGCAGGCGTTCACCCTGGCCCTGGCCAAGGCGGGCGCCGACGTGTTCGTCCCCAGCCTGCTCGACGACGACGGCACCACCCGCGAGCTCGTCGAGGCCGAGGGCCGGCGGATGGAGTTCCTGGACGTCGACATCACCGAGGACGGGGCACCTCGCCGGGTGATCGAGGACTGCGTCTCCCGGCTCGGCTCGGTGGACGTGCTCGTCAACTCCGCCGGGATCTGCCGGATGGCGTCGGTGGAGGGCTTCGGCCGCGAGCAGTGGGACCCGATGCTCGACATCAACCTCACCGCGCCGTTCGAGCTGGGCCGGGAGGCGGCCAGGTTCATGACCGAGCAGCGCTCCGGCAAGATCATCAACATCGCGTCGCTGTTCTCGTTCCTCGGCGGCCAGTGGTCCCCGGCCTACGCCGCGACCAAGCACGCCATCGTCGGCTTCACCAAGGCCTACTGCGACGAGCTCGCCCAGCGCGGCATCCAGGTCAACGCCATCGCCCCCGGCTACTTCGCGACCGCGATCACCGAGCGCACCCGGGCCGACGCGGAAGCCAACCAGCGCGTCCTGGACCACATCCCGGCCGGGCGCTGGGGCGAGGTCGCAGACCTGATGGGCGCCACCGTCTTCCTGGCCTCCCGCGCTTCCGACTACGTCAACGGGCACGTGCTCACCGTCGACGGCGGCTACCTCACCCGCTGACCCAACCCGAAACCCGCACGGAGGAAACCTTGACCGAATCAACGGCATTCGAGAACGACGAGATCGTCGCGCGGCTGCGCGAGATCGTGGGCGACGAACGGGTGGTGACCGACGAGCAGGTGCTGCGCGAGGCCAGCGTGGACCGGTTCAAGAAGTACACCGCGGTCCACGGCATCTTCGACGGCCCGCTTCCCCGCGCGGTCGTGCGCGCCGCCGACACCCGGCAGGTCGCCGAGGTGCTGGCCTTCGCCGACGAGCACCGGATCAACGTGGTGCCGCGCACCGGCCGCACCGGCACCGAAGGCGGGCTGGAGACCAGCGTCGAGGGCACCATCGTGCTCGACGGCTCCGAGATGGCCTCCATCGTGCGCATCGACGAGGAGAACATGCAGGCCACCGCCCAGTGCGGAGTCCCGCTGCAGGCGCTGGAGGACGCGCTGCGCGAGCAGGGCCTGACCACCGGGCACTCGCCGCAGTCCAAGCCGCTGGCGCAGATGGGCGGACTGGTGGCGACCCGCTCGATCGGCCAGTTCTCGACCCTCTACGGCGGCATCGAGGACATGGTGGTCGGTCTGGAAGCGGTGTTCCCGGACGGCACCATCAGCCGGATCAAGAACGTCCCGCGCCGCGCGGCCGGGCCGGACATCCGGCACGTCGTGATCGGCAACGAGGGCGCGCTGTGCTTCGTCACCGAGGTCACCGTGAAGGTGTTCAAGCACCAGCCGGAGAACAACCGCTTCCACGGCTACCTGATCGACGACGTGCACACCGGTGTGTCGATCCTGCGCGAGGTGATCACCGAGGGCTTCCGGCCGTCGGTGGCGCGGGTGTACTCCGAAGAGGACGCCGCGCAGCACTTCTCGCACTTCGCCGACGGCAAGTGCGTGCTGGTGTTCGTCTCCGAAGGGCCGAAGGGCATCGTGGAGGCCACCAGCGCCGAGATCGAGCGCGTCGTCTCCCGGCACCCGCACACCGCCGTCGACCCGGCGCTCGTCCAGGCCTGGTTCGACAACCTCAACTGGGGTCGCGCCAAGATCAAGGCCGAGCAGGACACCATGCTCGCCGAGCAGCGCCTGGGCTACACCACCGAGGTCTCGGCCGACTGGTCCAGCATCGGTGCGATCTACGACGCGGTGATGCACCGGATCCGCACCGAATACCCGCACGCCGCGGACCTGACGATGCTGGGCGGGCACTCCTCGCACAGCTACCAGACCGGCACGAACATGTACTTCGTCTACGACTACGCGATCAACTGCGAACCCCGCGAGGAGATCGAGAAGTACCACAAGCCGCTCAACGCCATCATCGTCGAGGAGGCCCTGCGGCACGGCGGTTCGATGGTGCACCACCACGGCATCGGCAAGTACCGCGCGCAGTGGACCGAGCAGGAGCACGGCAGCGCGTACCAGATGCTGGTTCGGCTCAAGGAAGCGTTCGACCCCCGGGGGATCATGAACCGCGGGACGATCTTCCCGGCGGACTGAGCAGGTGGGGCGGTCGCAACGGCGCGGCCCACCCCACGCGGTCCGTTCTGCTCAGGGGCGGGAGGAGACCCCGAAGGGGAGAGCGCAGTGGCTCCGCCACTTCGGACGTGGATCCAGCTGGGAGAGGCGATGACGGGGTATCTGATCGGCATCGACAACGGGTCGCAGAGCACGAAGGTGACGATCTTCGACGAGCGCGGTAACCCCGTCAGCCAGGGGCGGCAGGCCTTGCGCCCCAACCACACCCCGCGTCCCGGGGTGGTCGAGCACCCCGACGACGACCTGTGGTCCTCGGTGGGTGCCGCGTGCCGCGAGGCGATGGCCGGTTTCCCGGGCGATCCGGCCGAGATCGCGGGTGTCGGGCTGTGCACCATCCGCTTCTGCCGCGTGCTGCTGCGGGCCGACGGAACCCTCGCGCAGCCGGTGCTGAGCTGGATGGACGAGCGGGTCTCCCGGCCCTACGCCCACACCGACGAGTCGGTCGCCCGCGTCACGACCTCCTCGGGCTACATCACCCACCGGATGACCGGGGAGTTCCGGGACACCGCGGCGAACTACCAGGGCATGTGGCCGATCGACACCGACACCTGGCAGTGGTCGGAGGACCCGGAGGTGCGGGAATCCGCGGGCATCCCGGCCGAGATGCTCTTCGAGCTGGCGATGCCCGGGGAGACGCTGGGCGGGGTCACCGCAGCGGCCGCCGAGCACACCGGGCTGCCTGTCGGGCTGCCTGTCGTGGCCACCGCCAACGACAAGGCAGTCGAGGCGCTGGGGTGCGGGTTGCGCGGTCCGGGAGACCTGCTGATCTCGCTGGGCACCTACATCGCGAGCATGACGGTCGGCGAGCGGAACATCCAGGGCGCCACGAGTTTCTGGACCAACTTCGGCAGCGTCGCGCACGAGTACCTCTACGAGAGCGACGGCATCCGGCGCGGCATGTGGACCGCGAGCTGGCTGCGGGACCTGTTCGGCGAGGAGGTCGTCCAGGGCGCGCAGCGAGCGGGTCTGAGCCCCGAGGAGTACCTCAACGCGGGCGCGGCGCAGGTGCCCGCGGGCTGCGACGGGCTGATGGCGGTGCTGGACTGGCTGGCGCCGACCGACGCGCCGCACCGCAAGGGCGCGTTCCTCGGCTTCGACGGGAGGCAGGGGAGGTTCCACCTCTACCGCTCGGTGCTGGAGGCGATCGCGCTGACGATGTACGACCGGGCGGGCGCGATGGCCGACGAGCTGGGCACCGGCTTCGAGCGGGTGATCGTCTCCGGTGGCGGAGCGGGTGCCGACGTGATGATGGGCATCATCGCCGACGTCTTCGGCGTTCCGGCGGTCCGCACGGTGGTCAACGACGGAGCCGGGCTGGGTGCCGCGATCTGCGCGGGGGTCGGTCTCGGCCGGTTCACCGGGGTGGACGAGGCGGTGGCGGCGATGGTCTCGGTCGGCGAGGAGTTCCGGCCTGACGTGGCGAACCACGAGCTCCACGCGCGACAGCACGAGGTCTACCGGGACATCACCCGGCACACCGACGAGGTGTTCCGCCGGTCGGCCCGGATCTTCGGCTGACTCACATCGCCCAGACGTCGGTGTTCGAGGAGGCGATGGCCGCCGCCCCCGCTCCGAGGGCGGCGACCACGTCGTCCTTGTCGCACACCAGGCCTCCGGCGATGATCGGCACGTCGATGTCCGCCCGCAGCCAGGTGATCACGCGGGGCACGCAGCCGGGCAGGATCTCGACGTAGTCGGGCTTGGAGATCGCGATCTGCCTGCCGAGGTTGTGGTAGGAGAACGAGTCGACCAGGAAGAACCGGTGCACGCCCAGAAGTCCGCGCGCGCGAGCGGCTTTGACCAGCGCGGCCTTGGAGCTGAGGATCCCGTCGGCGCCGGTCTTCTCCCGCACGTACTCGACGACGATCTCCTTGGCGACGAAGCCCTCGACGAGATCGACGTTGACCAGGACCGTCTTGCCGGCGTTCTTGAGCCGTTCCACCAGCGACGGCACGGTGAGCACCGAGCCGTAGAGCAGGAACGCGACCGGGCACTCCGACCGGAGCGCGGCGTCCAGCCCGGCATCGTCCTTGACGCTGGCGATGACCGGGTTGTCGAGCAGAAGATCTTCCATGATGACGCCATGCTCTCACAACGCGCACCGCGCATGACCTGCGGTGTTGCGGAGTTCTGCGGAGGCTTCGGGGGCTCGGCCGCCTCAGGCGTCGAGCTGACGCCGGGCGCCTTCGAACAGGGCGGAGCAGGTCTCGACGAGGACGGTCGGCGGTTCCTCCTGCCCGCGGTGGAGCCAGTCGACGAGCAGGTGGTTGACCGCGCCGACGAGTCCGACGGCGGCCAGCCGCTGCCGGTCGGTCGGGGCGGCCTGGTCGTCGATGCGCAGCCACACGGCGGTGGTGAGCTCGGCGAACTCCCGCAGGACCGCGTGCCTGCGGTTCTCCAGCTCCGCCGAGACCCCCACGACCTCCAGCAGGACGACGCGGGCGCGGCGCGTGTCGACCGTGAGGTGCTCCACGAACGCCGAGAGCCCGCGCCACGTCACCGCGTCGGCTTCGCGCTCGTCATCGAGCGCGGCGACGGTGGTCGCGCGCAGCCGGTCGACCAGCTCGTCGTAGAGCGCCACCAGGCAGGCGTGCCGGTCGCGGAAGGACTCGTAGAAGTAGCGCTCGGTCAGCCCGGCCTGTCGGCAGAGCTGCTTGACGGAGGTCGCCGAGTAGCCCTGGGAGGCGAACAGCTCCAGCGCGGCGTCCAGGAGCGCCTCGCGGCGTTGCCGGGTGCGCTCGGAGGCGTCGAGCCCGGAGTAGCGGCGCCCCGGTCGCTGCTGGTGCCCGGCGTTCTGCGTCATCGCACGTTCCTCGGGGTCGGCTTGTGCGGAATCTTACCCACCGCGCAACTGACACTGGCGCATGTCAGATCGGGAACGCGGAGGTCACCATCACCAAGCCCACCGGAGCCGGAGGCGGTGGACTCGCGCTCGCAGCGCTCCGGCGGCGAGGCGGGAATGTTCATCGGGAGGCGTGCTGGGTAGTCCTCGCGCATGGAGCGGAGACGTGAGCGGCGCGACTACGAGCGGGGGCTGCCCGGCTACCACGATCCCGGGGTGCGCTACCTGGGGGCGCCGGCCGCGCGAAGCGCCTTGACGCTGCGGCTGTGGCTGGCCGGGTTCGGCCTCATCTTCTGCACCGCAGCGGCGGTCGGGCTGTTCGTGCTCGTTCCGCCGCTGGCGTGGTTCGCCTGGGTCCTGGTCGTGCTCGCGGTCGCCGCGTTGATCGACTTCACCTGGGTGCTGCACCGGAAACGTCGCGGCGAACCCGGGTAGGAGCTGTTTCCGTAGTTGCGTTGCTTGGCGGTGCCAGTAGCAGAACCTGCGCGGCGCTGTGGGCTCCGTGCGCCACTCCTGATGTATTCCGCTTACCCAGGGGGTGGACATCGGCGTCGCGGCGTACTCGCCACAGCGCCGCTCAGAACCTGCGGCGGTGCTGGTTGAGTCCCACACCTGAAGCAGCGGCTCCGCCGCGTTCTTGAACAGCACCTGGCGACGCCGTTCGGACTTCATCAGGGGCGGGAGGAGTCCACTTGGTGGTCGGCGGTGTCGGCGAACTCCCACCACGCGAGCGGTAGCCAGTCGCCGCTCACGAAGGCGTCGACGGCGGAGCCGCGGCCGTGGGTGACCACCGTGGTGCCAACGGGGTATGTGACGCCGGACATGCCGGTGACGGGAACGAGCAGCTTTCCAACGCGCCTTGCCACGTCTCCTCCGGATATTTCGGGGTGAGGTTTATCGCAACGCCCTGATCAGGGCAAAGCGTTCTCATTGATTGCGAAATTCTAGCCACCGCGTCAAGTGCCCCGAATTCATCTGAGACGACCAGCTCATTCTCGAGCAGTTGTTGATGTGCGTCTTCGAGCGTCTTTTCTGATCATTCATGCGCGGCGAGTCAGGTGCCGCGCTGTTCCAGGAATTGAACCCGGACGGTTCCGCCGAGCGCGCCGGGAATACCGGGGCATTGAAGTCGCGGGGTCTCGGAATCGGGCCGGGGAGAGCTGGTGACCACGAGTTGGACGGGGTGGCCGGAGGCCAGCCCCGCGTAGCGCCCCGGGCGCGGGAGCGCGGTGCCCTCCGAGATGGCCACCTCGTGGTCGCTGGTGAGCACGCCCTCCACTTCGTGCGGACGGCCGAGCGCGCGGCTGGCCGCGAGGACGTCGCCGCGCCGCAGGCAGCCGCGGACGTGGGTCGAGGAGCACTCCGCCCCGTCGGTGGGCATCAGGTGCACGCCGCGGGTGCTGAAGCCGTGGCGTGCACCGAGGTGCCGCAGCGTGTCGACGTCACCGGCGCCGCGATGCCCGAAGGTGAAGTTGGCGCCGACCACCACGCTGCTGGCGTGCAGTTCTCGACGAACTCCGCGGGGCTCATCCGGGCCAGCTCCGGGGTGAAGGGCAGGACGCACACGCGGTCGACGCCGAGTTCGCGAGCGATGTCGGCTCTGCGCTCGATGCTGCTCAGCGCTGAGGTGTCGCGCGGCAGCCCGAGCACGCGGGCCGGATGGGGATCGAAGGTGACCAGGACCGTGGGCAGGCCGCTCTCGGCCGCGGCGCGCAGCGTGTTCTCGATCAGCCAGGCGTGCCCGCGGTGCACGCCGTCGAACACGCCGATGGTGACCGCGCAGGAAGGCCAGTCAGCGGGAACATCGCTGAGCCCGCGCCACACGGTGCGCTGCCGGAGAGTGTCGCGGACCACGGCTACCCCCAACGGATTTCGGGATGTGCGCTGGTGGAACCGCGGTCGACCCCGTGCCGGCCGCGGTTCTCCGCAGACGCTAAGCAGTCGTCGACCACCCCGCGATCCGCAAGACGCACCCGCTGTCCGGAAACCGCAGCCCCCTTCGAAGCGCGGGCCTTGTCATCCGCGCGTCGTCGAGTGGGCGGTGCTCGCGGGGAAGTGGTGGATGAGTTCGCGGGTGTGGATGCGGACGCCGTCGCGCGGGCGCCCGCCGGCCATCTTGGCGACCTGGAGGCAGAAGCGCACCCACATGTTCAGCTGGATCTCCTTGGCCAGCCGCAGGCGGGTGTAGAGCAGGTGGACGAGTCGGCTGCCGGGCCGCGCCCACGTTTCGATCTCGAAGACGATCGCGTTTCCCACCGGCGCGGCGCTGAATTCGATCTGGCCTGCTTCGAGGTGTCCGCGCAAGGTGGCGAAGCGGAACGAGGTGTCCGCACGATCGATGACGCGAACCGGACCGTTCCACGGCCCCGGCATGCGCACGACGCAGTCCTCCCCGAGCTGCAGCGGTCTCCGCTGGGTCTCTGGTCGGTCGAACGTCGCGACCTCGCTGGGCAGAGCGCGGTTGAAGTCGGCCATCACCATCGCCATCAGCTCCGGCGCGTCCAGGCCGGCATCCTCGATGGCCACGCTGAAGTGCCGGTGGAACAGCGGCCCCGCTCCATCGCAGAGCTGCTGGCAGCGCTCGTCGAGGTGATCCTCGGGCACGTCCAGGGGCAGGTCCGACTCGTCGCCGGGTTCCTCGCGCCGGTGCAGGGGCGTGGTCAGCCAGAGGTAGCGCCAGGAGACCAGCGCCAGCCCGAACGCGGAGCGGACCACGATCGGCACGATGCGCGTGGACAAGAGGTCGGCGGTCACCTCGTTCCTTTCGCGTGGACGTCCGCAGACGGGCATGGTGAAGGTGTGCCCCTCCGGGTGGCAGGCGAAACCCAGGCTTTCGGGAGGATCGATGTTCGTGCGGTCGCTACACCGGATCGGACTGCGCAGCGCGCAGCTGCACCTGGCGTCGATGGGCGGGGTCGTGCTGTGCCTCTGCCTGTGGATTCGGGCCAAGACCGTGGACCAGCAGGAGCGCGGCAACGCCGAACGCCGCGCCCTGTTCACCGGGTTGTGGCCTCCGACCTTGTGGCTGATCGGTGACTCGTTGCGCGAGTTCGAGTGACGGTGCGAATTCCTCGTCCCACGAGCGCCGAGCAGCGCGCTCGCGTGCTGGCGGGCTTGCGGAGCAGGAGCGTGAACTTCACCGAGGAGGAACCGCATTCGCCCGGAGGCGAGTGGAACTTCGACACCCACCGGCGTTTCCTCGCCCGCGAACCGCCGGGGCCTCCGGAACCGGGCGGTGCGTGGGACATCGCTCGCGCGCTCGTGCGCGACTACGAGTTCTCCGATCCCGACCGCGTCCGCGCCGCCTACGACGGCCGCGAGGAGTTGCTGGGACGGAACATGCTGCTGGAGGGGCGGTTCTACGGCTTGCGCTTCGACATGGGCGTTCGGGTCACCGTGGTGATCGACGAAACGCGCGAGGACGACCGCAGGGTGTGGGGCTGGGGGTACGAGACGCTCGAAGGACATCTCGAACGCGGTCGAATGACCTACGAGGTAGTCAAGGACATGAGTTCGGGGGCGGTGGAGTTCGTGATCACCGGGTTCTCCCAGAACGCCCCCACGCTCGATCCGGTGCTCCGGCTCGGGTGGCGGCTGTTCGGCCGAGCCACCCAACTGGAGTTCTACCGGCGCTGCGGCACGCGGATGTACGAGCTCGTCCAGGCCCGCCTCGCCGACGGCCGGACAGTCGCCGAACGACGTCACGACGCACTGCTGCTCGCGCCCTCGGACGCACGGACGGGGCCGTTCGAACGCATCGCGCTGCGCATCGACCACCCGAGCTCGGGGCACCAGCGGTAGGACGCCCCGGCCACGACGGTGTTCACCTCGTGGTGGCTCTGCCCGGTTGGCCGCGAGGCCGAGCGGGTATTCGAGGCCCGCAGTCGCGCTGCGGTTCGATCGGAGGAGGTTCGCATGGCCGAGGAAGCTCGCTCAGCGGTGGTGGCAGGTTTCGACGGGACGGAGGCGTCTCGCGAAGCGGTCCGCTGGGCCGCGCGGGAGGCCTCCAGCAGGCGTTCGCCGCTGCTGCTGGTGCACGTCCTGGCGCGGCCCTTCCAGCACTCCATCCCGATGCGCATCCCCGACGAGGAAGAGGTCATGGGCAAGCTGGGGGACGCGGTGCGTCGGGAGCTGGATTCCCTGGAGGATTCGTGCAGGGCGATCGACCCCCAGATCGAGGTGCGCAAGAGCATCCCGATCGGCGATGCGGCGGAGATCCTGATCGAGTTCGCCGGCGAAGCGGAGCTGGTCGTGCTGGGCGGGCCGCTGGTGGGGGCCGGCACGGATCGCTTGGGGGTCACCGCGGCGGAGGTGATCGCCCGCCGCGCCGCGGCCCCGATCGTCGTGGTTCGCGGCGAGACCGACTCGGGGGCGGATGCTCCGGTGGTCGTCGGGGTCGACGGTTCCGCCGTGAGCACCCGGGCGATCGGCTTCGCCTACGAGTCGGCCGCCCGGCGCAACCGCCCGCTGGTGGCCGTGCACTCGTGGGGCGAATCGGCGTTCAACCCGTTCGACATCGTCGACGAGTGGGACACCGACCGCAGCGAGTTCCGGGACAGGGCCAACGAGGTGCTCGCCGAATCGACGGCCGGGTGGGCTGAGCAGTACCCGGACGTGCGGGTCCGCCACGTGGTCGGCGCGGACCAGCCCGCGCACCTCCTCCTCGGCGAAGCCGACGGAGCGCACCTGCTGGTGGTGGGCAGCCACGGGAGGGGACCGGTGCGCCGCGCCTTCCTCGGATCGGTCAGTCACGCGGTGCTCAACCAGGCGAACTGCCCTGTGGCGGTGCTCCCCGCGGAATGAGCACCTGCCCGGTGGTCCGTTTTCCCGCGTCGTCGGCCGGGTAGGGCTTGGTGGGCTGCGGGTTCTCGACCGGAAGGAGTGGGCACCATGCAGCGAGGCTCGGACAAGCACGGACCGATGAAGGACGACGAGCTGGAGAAGGAGATGGAGGGGCACCTCCGCAGCGGCGGCAGTCAGCGAGCCGACGAGGCGCTCGAGGCCGAACCGCCCGCGGACGACGACCCGAACACCGACGTCCGCCCCGACCCTTCCACGGACAGCTGAGCCCTTCCTGCTCAGCATCGTGCTGATCGCGTTCGGCCTGCGGTTGACGGTCTCCGAAACGCCGTTGTTCCTGGAACTGGGGAACGGCGCAAGATGACGCTGATCGAGGTGTGATCGAGCTGGGGTGGACCGGACCGGAGTGCTCAACGTCAAGGCGGCCGGGGCGACGCTGACCATCGTGGCGATCTGGTTCGCGGCGGCCTGTCCGACCGGTTCGGCCGCAAGCCGGTGATGTTCGCGCGCATGCTCGCCGGCGCGGTGCTGGCGCACTCGATCATCTGGGGCTTCGCGATCGGGCTCTTCCTGGCCAACGGCATCGTTCAGGGCGTGATCTTCGGGCCGGTTGTGGCTGGTGGCGCTTGGTGTGGGCCCTGTCCTTCCTGGTCTCCGCCAACGGCGTGCTGATGACCCGCGAGGGACGTGCGGTCCGTCCGGCGCCGTCGCAGCTGTGGACGTCCGTGAGGGGTGCCGGGTGTTGGCCTCAGCTGGAAAGCTGCGGGTTGTTGCCGTCACGGCGTCGGAAGGTCAACTCGCTCGGCGCTCGACGCGCATCCCGTCCCGGTTCCGGAAAGGCATGACGTGTCGAACGCCGCTGTTCACCCCGCTCACCGCCGCGTCGTGGGTGTGCTCGTCGCCGCCCAGGTCCTCAGCGGAGCCGGGCTCGCCGCCGGCATCACCGTCGGAGCCCTGCTGGCCCAGGACCTGCTCGGCAGCACCGGCCTGTCCGGTATTCCCAGCGCTCTGTTCACCATCGGTTCCGCCGCCGCGGCCGTCCTCGTCGGGCGCATCTCGCAGCGGTGGGGGCGGCGCTCGGGGTTATCGCTGGGCTACGGCGTTGGGGCCGTCGGCAGCCTCGGTGTTGTCGTGGCAGCCGCTCTCGGCAGCGTGCCCCTGCTGTTCATCGCGCTGTTCGTCTACGGCGCCGGTACCGCCGCCAATCTCCAGGCCCGCTACGCAGGAGCCGATCTCGCGCCCGAGCAGCGCCGGGGCCGGGCCGTGAGCACCGTGCTGATGGCCACCACGCTCGGCGCCGTCGCCGGACCGAACCTGGCCGCGATCACCGGCGATCTGGCTGACGTGCTCGACATCCCGAGGTTGGCCGGGCCGTTCCTGCTCGCAGCGGCCGCCTACGCCGCTGCGGGGCTCGTGCTCTGTGTGATGTTGCGGCCGGACCCGCTGCTCACCGCGCGCGAGCTCGCCGCCGACGCTCCGCAGGACGCGGCCGACACCGGTGCGCGGCACCGCGTTGCCGGGGGTGGCGGTCGACTCGTGCTGGGTGCGTCGGTCATGGTCCTCACCCAGCTCGTGATGGTCGGCATCATGACGATGACCCCCATCCACATGCAGCACCACGGCCACGGCGTGGGTGCCGCCGGGCTGGTCATCGCTGTGCACGTGGCCGGCATGTACCTGCCCTCGCCGATCAGCGGTCTGCTCGCCGACCGGTTCGGTCGCCTGCCCGTGGCGACCGCCGCGGCCGTCACCCTCCTGGCGGCCGGTCTGCTCGCCGCGCTCTCCCCGCCCCACTCGGTCTTCCTGCTGGCGCTCGCCCTCGGTCTGCTCGGTCTCGGCTGGAACTTCGGCCTCGTCAGCGGCACGGCGATCATCACCGACACCGTTCCGCTCGCGACTCGCGCCAAGACCCAGGGGACGGTGGACGTCGCCATCGCCCTCTCCGGTGCGGGCGGCGGCATGGCTTCCGGTCTCGTCGTCGCAGGCAGCGGCTACGCCACGCTCACGCTCCTGGGCGGAGTCCTCGCGCTCGCGATCATCCCGGCCGTGGCCTGGACCGCGCGACCCCGTTCGCCCCAGGCCGTCGGGTGAAGCACGCGCCTTCCGCACCGGCACCCAGGCTGTCCAGGCGCCGCCCGACCTGGACGAACACCGCGAACCTGCACGTGGCGGTGCGGCTGCGCAACGTCCTCACCGGACGTGGGCGGGGCTGACCCGCGTGGTTTTCGAGGAGGAGTTGCTTCCCCCGGGGTTCAGGTGCGCACTTTTTCAACCCGGCGGGGCGGAAATTGGAAGTTTGTTCGGATCTTCGTGTTTCGCGGATGTGGCGCGCGTGTTTCCGAAATCGGTCTCCGATGAAGTTTCCCGAAACTGCGTTGTGTGGCGAGAGTCGCCAAATTATCCTGACCGGACGAAATCCGTCACGGGTCGCTTTTCCGGCGCGAAAGGCGTTCGGGCGCAGTGATAGTGGGGTCATGAACAGCGGTTTCGCCGTTTTTGACGCGCGGTTTCGCGATGTCCGAGCGCGTTGTGCGCATGATCGGCGTGTGCCTTACAGTCGGTCGCGAACTGCGGTGATGCGAGGTGCTTCCATGAATCTCACTCCGTCTGACACGGAGAAGCTGTTGTTGAGCGTCGCCGGAATGATCGCCCGCGATCGACGGGAACGCGGCGTCCTGCTCAACCATCCAGAAGCGGTCGCCCTGCTGTCCTGCTGGGCGATCGAGCGCGCCCGGGAGGGTTTCACCGTGGACGCGCTCATGAACGAGGGGAGGCGCGTGCTCACGCGAGACGAAGTGATGGAGGGCGTCCCCGAGATGCTCCCGGACGTGCAGGTCGAAGCGACCTTCCCCGATGGGCGCAAGCTCGTCACGATCACGGAGCCGATCTCGTGATCCCAGGAGAGGTCCGCGTTCGCGAGACGCCCGTCGAGCTCAACGCCGGGCGCGAGCGGCGCACGCTGCTGGTGGTCAACGACGGTGACCGGCCCATCCAGATCGGGGCGCACTTGCACTTCCCGGACGCCAACCCGGCGCTGACCTTCGACCGCGACGCCGCCCGCGGCTTCCGCCTGGACGTCCCCGCGGGGACTTCGGTGCGCTTCGAGCCCGGCGTGAGCAGGCTCGTGGAGCTGGTGGCGCTGGGCGGGACCGGGCGCGTGGCCGGCCTGCAGATCCGCGATCGGGAGGTCACCGGCGAAGCGGTCAACGACGAATCGGCCACCGCCGAGCGCGGTGGCGAGCAGCAGCACTTCGAGGAGGGGCAGTGAGCCAGATCGGTCGTCGCGAGTACGCGAACCTGTACGGGCCGACCACGGGTGATCAGGTCCGGCTCGGCGACACCGACCTGTGGATCGAGATCGAGCAGGACTTCTGCGTCGGCGGCGACGAGGCGGTGTTCGGCGGTGGGAAGAGCATCCGCGAGTCCGGCGCGCAGGGCACGACCACGCGTGCGGAGGGCGCTCTCGACCTGGTCATCACCAACGTGATCGTGCTCGATCACTGGGGCGTCGTCCGCGGTGACGTCGGCATCCGCGACGGACGCATCGTCGCGGTGGGCAAGTCCGGGAACCCGGACGTGATGGACGGCGTGCACCCGGATCTGAAGATCGGACCGACCACCGACGTCATCGCGGGGGAGCGCAGGATCCTCACCGCCGGGGCGGTCGACACCCACGTGCACCTGCTCACCGAGATCGAGCTGGCCGAAGCGCTGGCCACCGGCACCACGACCGTGGTGGGCGGCGGCACCGGACCGACCGAGGGGACGAAGGCCACGACCGTCACCCCGGGAGCCTGGTCGCTGGCCATGATGCACCGGGCCCTCGACCACCTCCCGCTCAACGTCATCCTCTTCGGCAAGGGCAGCACCGTCAGCGCCGAGGGGCTCGCCGAGCAGGCCCTGGCCGGTGCGGGCGGGTACAAGGTGCACGAGGACTGGGGCGCTACCCCAGCGGCCATCGACGCGGCGCTGCGCGCCGCCGACGAGTACGGCCTGCAGGTCGCCCTGCACTCGGACAGCCTCAACGAGACCGGCTACGTGCAGCACACCCTCGACGCGATCGACGGCCGCGGCATCCACGCGTTCCACTCCGAAGGCGCCGGTGGCGGGCACGCGCCCGACATCATCGTCGTCGCGGGGGAGCCGAACGTGCTGCCGGCCTCGACGAACCCGACCCTGCCGCACACGATCAACACCGCCACCGAGCACCTGGACATGCTCCTGGTGTGCCACCACCTCAACCCGCAGGTGCCCGAGGACCTCGCGTTCGCCGAGTCGCGCATCCGCCCGACGACGATGGCCGCCGAGGACATCCTGCAGGACATCGGCGCGATGTCGATCACCTCGTCCGACGCGCAGGCGATGGGACGCATCGGCGAGGTGGTGTGCCGCACGTGGCAGGTCGCGCACGTGATGAAGAACCAGCGCGGACCGCTGGGCTCGTCGCTGCCCGCCGACAACGAACGCGCCCGCCGCTACGTCGCCAAGTACACGATCTGCCCAGCCGTCGCGCACGGCATCGACCACGAGGTCGGTTCGATCGAACCGGGCAAGCTGGCCGACCTCGTGCTGTGGGACCCGGCCTTCTTCGGCATCCGCCCGCTCACCGTCATCAAGGGCGGCGCCGCCGTGTGGGGCGCGCTCGGAGATCCCAACGCCACGATCCCGACACCGCAGCCGGTCATGATGCGCCCGGCGCTGCCCCAGGGACCGGCGTCCGCGCCGCACCTGTCGGTGAGCTTCGTGGCGCAGGCGGCGCTCGACGACGGTCTGGCCGACAAGCTCGGCCTGCGGCGCAGGCTCGCCGCGGTGCGCGAGACCCGCGGCGTCACCAAGCACGACCTGCCGAACAACACGGCGCTGCCGCGGATCGAGGTCGACCCGGAGACCTTCGGCATCAGCATCGACGGTGAGCGCGTCCGCCCGAACCCCGCCGAGACCCTCCCGCTCGCCCAGCGCTACTCGTTGTTCTGAGGAGTGGGTGATGGACCCGGATCTGGGAGCGATGCTCCTGGCAGACGCGCGGCTCCCCACCGGCGGGCACGCGCACTCCGCCGGTCTGGAACCGGCGCTGGCGGCCGGTCTCGACCGCGCGGAGGTCCCCGAGTACATCCGCGCTCGGCTGCGCTCGGTGGCGCTGGTCGACGCCGCGGCCGCCGTCCTGACGCTGCGGGCGGCCGGGGAGCAGCACGTCCGGCTCGACGAGATCCACGACGCGCTGCTGGCGCGCACGCCGACCGAGCCGGTGCGCGCGGCCTCCGCCCTGCTCGGACGGGGGCTGGTCCGGCTCGCCGAGCGGTTGTGGCCCGAGCATCCTGCCGTGGCCGCTCTCGGCGCGATCGGCCCGGGGCCGCAGCGCCCCGTGGCCCTCGGCGTCGTCGCGGCCGTCATGGGGTTGGACGAGTCGCGCGTCGCGCGGGCGTGCCTGTACGAGGACGCCCAGACGGTCGCGGCGGCGGCGCTCAAGCTGCTGCCCGTCGATCCCGTCGACACCACGCGCTGGATGTGGGAGTCGGCGGCGGTCGTCCGCGAATCCGCGGAGATCGCCGTCGCGGTCACCTGCCCGGCCGAGATGCCCGCCGTGACCGCACCGCTGGCAGAGCACTGGGCTCTGCAGCACGAGAACAGCACGAGGAGGATTTTCGTTGCCTGAGCACGAACACCGCGACACCAGCGCCGCGTCCCGTCCGCTGCGGCTGGGGATCGCCGGGCCGGTCGGCACCGGCAAGAGCACCCTGATCGCCACGCTGTGCCGGCAGCTCGCCGACGAGCTGGAGCTCGCGGTGGTCACCAACGACATCTACACCGACGAGGACGCCCGGATGCTGCGCGCCGCAGGCGTTCTGCCGGTGGAGCGGATTCGCGCCGTGGAGACCGGAGCGTGCCCGCACACGGCGATCCGCGACGACGTCACCGCCAACCTCATCGCCGTGGAAGACCTGGAACGCGCCTTCAAGCCGCTGGACGTGGTCCTCGTCGAGAGCGGCGGCGACAACCTCACGGCGACCTTCAGCCCCGCGCTGGTCGACGCCCAGATCTTCTGCATCGACGTGGCCGGTGGCGGCGACGTCGCGCGCAAGGGAGGTCCCGGCATCGAGCGAGCCGACCTCCTCGTGATCAACAAGACCGACCTCGCCCCGCACGTGGACGTCGACGTCGCCCAGATGATCATCGACGCCGAGTCGGTGCGCTCCGGACTGCCCACGCTCGCGCTGTCCCGCACGGATCCGACGGCCGTCGGTGACCTGTGCAAGTGGGTGCACCACCTCGTGGCCGAGCACCGCCGGGGTGCGCACACCGCCGCGGATCCGGGCCCGATGGCCCCGCACGTCCACCACGGGTGACCGCGCGATGGCAACGGTGTCCGTCGAACTCGTCGACGGGGTCGCGCGGGCCGCGGTTCTGCGGGCCGGGGACTACCTGCGCCCCCGCCTGCTCGGCATCGACGGACCGCGCGTGCGCATCGCGCTCGTCGGCGTGTGCGCCACCCTGCTCGCCGGAGACGACCTGCGAGTGGAGATCGCGGTCGGCAGCGGTGCGCACCTCGAACTCGTCGAACCCTCGGGCATGGTCGCCTACGACGCGCGGGGCGGTCACCAGCGCTGGGCGTCCGACGTGCACGTCGAATCCGGGGGTTCGCTCGTCTGGGCCGCGGCACCGTTCGTGGTCGCCGGCGGCGCCGACGTCGACCGGCGCACCGGCATCGTCCTGGACGACGGCGCGGTCGCTCTCCTGTCCGAAACCCTGGTGCTCGGGCGCAGCGGCGAAGAGGGCGGCGGGCTGCGCTCGGAGCTGCGGTGCGCCTTGGCGGGGCGGGACCTCCTGGTCGAAGAGCTCGACCTGCGCTCGCCGGAGCTGAGGAAGGCGCCGGGAATCCTCGGTGACTGCCGGGTGCTCGCCACCGCCGCGCTGCTCGGAGCTCGCCCGGACGAGCGGGTTTCCCCACCGGAAACGCCCCTCGCGGGTCCCGGATCCATCGCCCGCTCGCTCGCCCCGCACGCGCACAGCGCCGAGGAGGCCCTACGGGGCACGTGTGAGCGCTGGCGGCGCTTCCTGGCCTCCCGCACCGCTCCTGAGCCCGACGAGGGCGAGTCGCGCGAAAGTCCGGGCCGGGCCGGTAGTTCCAGCGGGGTTTCAGATCTGGTGTGATCGGCGTCGCGGCCGTCCATGATGGACACCTGACGGGAAACCGCGAGGCCGGCAGTCCGCGTAGCTCAGCGGCCGGCGAGGCGTTCGGTGACTTCGTGGGCCGCGGCCTTCGTGGCTTCGGCGATGTCGGCGACGACCTCGCCGAGGCGGGAGGTCGGGCCCGCCAGGGCGATGGCCGCCACGACGCGGCCCTTGCCGAAGATCGGTGCTCCGACCCCGGTGATGTCGGGGAGCGTTTCACCGCGATTGATCGCCACCCCGGCCTGCGCGACCTCGTCGAGCTCGTGGCGGACCTGGTCTTCCCGGGGCATGTCGGCGAGGTGGCCGGTCAGGTAGTTCTCCCGGAACCGCTCGGTGCCGAAGGCCAGCAGGCACTTGCCGGAGCTGGTCGGGTGCAGCGGGCGCCGGATGCGCAGCGGGGCGGAGTAGCGGATGGGTTGCGTGGACTCGATGGCATCGGTGTAGACGAGGGAGCTCCCGACCGGGGAGGCCAGCATGACGGTCTCGTTGAACTGGCGGTGCAGCTCCTCCATGGCGGGGCGGGCGGCTTCGGCGATCGTGGGCGGCGCCGCCGCGAGCAGGGCGTTGATCGCCGGGCCGATGGTGTACGCGCCACCCTGCTCGCGCAGGTAGCCGTCGGCGACCAGGCCCTTGACCAGGCCGTGCAGCGAGGACCGGGGTGCGTCCAGCTCGGTGGCGAGCTCGGACAGCCGCACCCCGGACCGGCGCGATGCGGCGAGTTCGAGGATGGTGGTGATCCGCGAAACGGTCCGGTGCGCTTTGGCTGCTCCCGATTCGGCAAGTGGCACTGCGTTCCCCATCGTGTTGACCGACCTCGTCCGGTGTCGAACTTACCGCCGGTGGTTCAGCACCGGCCGCCCACGGCTCCGGCGGGCTGCGCCTCGTCGGCCTCGACCGCCTTGATCTGGTCGAACAGCGCGCCCACGGCGATGAGTGCGGCCCCACCGACGAACATCAGCGACACCGCCCAGGTGGCGTGCCCCGGCGTGGCCGTGACCAGGGCGAGCGCGGCCACCGGTGCGAGCCCTCCGGAGAACGCGCCGCCGACCTCCCGGCCGGTTCCCAGCCCGGAGACCCGGGTCCGGGTCGGGAACTGCTGCGAGAGGAACGCGCCCTGGGCGCTGAGCATGGCGGGCACCACGACGCCGGTGGCGAGGATGAGCGCGGTCCAGATCGCCACGTGCTGCCCGGTGTCCAGCAGCCAGAAGAACGGGAAGGCCAGTGCCGCGGTGGCGGCCGCGCCCACCAGGATGACCGTCTTGGCGCCGACGACGTCGCAGATTCGGCCGGCGATCGGCACCGTGATGATGGCGCAGGCGCTGGCCAGCGTGATGCCGAAAGCGCCGACGTTGGCGGGCACGTCGCGGAACGTGGTGAGGTAGGACAGCGAGAACGTCTTGAAGATGTAGCTGACCCCGTTGTAGCCCAGGGTGACCGCCATGACCACGGCGAGACCGCGCCAGTTGGACTGCAGCAGCGAGCGCAGCGGCCTGGCCTTCGCGCCGACCTTCGCCGTGCGGGCCGCCTTCTCGAACTCCGGGGTTTCCGGCATCTGGCGGCGCACCCAGAAACCGAGTCCTGCCAGGGCGAAGGTGGCCACGAACGGAATTCGCCATCCCCAGTCGTAGAGGAATTCGTCGCTGAAGCTGGTCAGCACGGTGACGGTGAGCGAGGACCCGAACAGTCCGATGTTGACACCCAGCGCGGGCAGCGATCCTTTCCGTCCGCGGGTTTTCGCGTCGGCGTGCTCGTAGGCCACCGCCGTCGCGCTGCCCAGCTCGGCCCCGGCGCCCAGCCCCTGGAGCAGGCGCAGCAGCACCAGCAGGATCGGCGCGACCAGGCCTACCGAGGAATAGGTCGGCAGCAGGCCGATGAGTCCGGATGAGATGCCCATCAGCAGGAAAGTGGCCGACAGCACGGTCTTCCGGCCGAACTTGTCGCCGATCAGGCCGAAGACGATGCCGCCGAAGGGTCGGGCGAGGAAGCCGACCGCGAAGGTGGCCATCGACGCCAAGGTCGCCGTGGTCGGGTTGCTCGCGGGGAAGAACAGCTTGCCGAAGACCAGCGCGGCCATCGAGGCGTAGAGGTAGAAGTCGAACCACTCCAGTGCCGAGCCGATCACCACCGCGGGCCCGACGGCCTTGCGGGAGGACGGATCTGGCGGTGCCGAGGCGGCGTTGTTCAGCGTCATTGCTCGAATCCTCTTCGACGGTGGTGGTCGCGGAGATCGCGTGAGAAGCCGCAGAAAGGGCGTTCGCAAATACCAACGAGGTGTCGCAATCGGGAACATATGGAGTGAAGCGAGTCACTGTCAAGCAGTTGACACCAGAGCCGCCGCGCACGAGTCTGTTTCCCATATCAGTCGTGATGTTCGCAAATACGAACATCTGGGTCGGGAGAGGACCAGGGAATGCACTTCGAACTGTCCGCGGATCAGGCGAACCTCAGGGCGGGGGCGCGCGAACTGGCTCGCAGCTTCTCCGACGACTACTGGGCCGACTGCGACGCGGACAACCGGTTCCCGTGGGAGTTCTACAACGCCTTCGCCGAGGGCGGCTGGCTCGGCATCGCCATCCCCGAGCAGTACGGCGGTGGCGGGCTCGGAGTCCTCGAAGCCGCGCTGCTGCTGGAGGAGGTGGCGGCCTCCGGTGCCGGCATGAACGGGTGCAGCACCATGCACCTGACCATCTTCGGGCTGAACACGATCGTCAAGCACGGCAGCGAGCAGCTGCGCGAGGAGGTCCTGCCCGCGGCCGCGGACGGCTCGCTGC
This sequence comes from Saccharopolyspora sp. NPDC049357, assembly GCF_040677225.1. Taxonomy (NCBI): domain Bacteria; kingdom Bacillati; phylum Actinomycetota; class Actinomycetes; order Pseudonocardiales; family Pseudonocardiaceae; genus Saccharopolyspora; species Saccharopolyspora sp. NPDC049357. Next base: position 38,614 of record NZ_JBFAQJ010000025.1, read on the forward strand.
ACGTCTGCTTCGGGGTCACCGAACCCGACGCGGGCACCGACACCACCCGCATCTCGACCTTCGCCGAGCGCGTCGACGGCGGCTACCGGATCAACGGCCGCAAGGTGTGGATCACCAAGGCGGGCGACTCGCAGAAGATGGTGCTCATCGCGCGGACCACGCGGCGCGAGGACATGGCCCGGTCGACCGACGGCATGTCGTTGTTCCTCATCGACATCGACCCCGAGCGCGTGCACCTGAGCCCGATCCCCAAGCTCGGCCGCAACGCGGTCTCCTCCTACGAGGTGGTCATCGACGACCTGTTCGTGCCCGAGAGCGCGCGGATCGGAGCCGAAGGCGACGGTTTCCGGTACCTCCTGGACGGTCTCAACCCGGAGCGGATCCTGCTGGCCCACGAGGCGCTGGGCATCGGCCGCGCGGCGCTGGACAAGGCCGTGCGCTACGCCAAGGAGCGCGTCGTCTTCGACCGCCCGATCGGCCAGAACCAGGGGATCGCGTTCCCGCTCGCCGAGGCGGCGACCCGGCTCGACGCCGCCGAGCTGATGGCGCGGAACGCCGCGTGGCGTTACGACCAGGGGTTGTCGTGCGGGAAGGAGGCGAACATGGCGAAGTGGTTGTGCGCCGACGCGGGTTTCCACGCCGCCGACCAGGCGATCCAGACCCACGGCGGCATGGGCTACGCCCGCGAGTACCACGTGGAGCGCTACTTCCGGGAGTCGCGGATCCTCCGGCTCGCCCCGGTCAGCCAGGAGATGGTCATGAACTACGTGTCCCACCACGTCCTCGGCCTGCCCAAGTCCTACTGAGCGCGCGGCGGAGCGAACCGTCCCGCCAACCGGCGAAGCACGAACCGTCGAAGGACCAGACGAACAGGACCACCACCGATGACCACACCTGAACCCACCGGCAGCTTGCGCGGCATCCGCGTCCTCGACCTGTCCCGGATCCTCGCCGGCCCGCTGTGCGCGCAGATGCTCGCCGACCACGGAGCCGAGGTGATCAAGGTCGAGCCACCGGCCGGCGACGACACCCGCACCTGGGGGCCACCGTTCGTCACCGACTCGATGAGCGCCTACCACGCCGGGATCAACCGCAACAAGGCCAACATCTGCCTGGACCTCACCGAGCCGGAGGGGCAGCGGCTGCTCGGCGAACTGCTCGCCGGAGCCGACGTCGTGGTGGAGAACTTCAAGGCGGGCACGCTGGCCAAGTGGGGCTTCTCCGACGAGGAGATCGGCACGCGCTTCCCCCGGCTGGTGCACTGCCGCATCACCGGTTTCGGCACCGACGGGCCGATGGGGTCCGCTCCCGGCTACGACGCGATCCTGCAGGCCTACGGCGGGTTGATGAGCATCAACGGCGAGCAGACCGGTCCACCGCTGCGGGTCGGCGTGCCGATCGTCGACGTGGTGACCGGCATCTACGCCTTCTCCGGCATCCTGCTGGCGCTGCACGACCGGCGCACCAGCGGACGCGGCCAGCTGGTGGACTGCGCCCTCCTGGACACCGCCGTGTCCCTGCTGCACCCGCACTCCTCGGCGTGGCTGGCCTCGGGACAGACCCCGCAGCGCACCGGATCGGCGCACCCCTCGATCGCCCCGTACGACACCTTCGAGGCCGCGGACGGGCTGATCTTCATCAGCGGCGGGAACGACCGCCAGTTCCGGACCCTGGTGGACGTGCTGGCGATCCCGGCCCTCGCCGAGGACTCCAGGTTCACCACCAACGCAGACCGGGTGCGTAACATCGCCGCGCTGCGCGAGCTGCTGGCCGAGCGGATCAGCACCAGGAAGCGCCACGAGCTGAGCGAGGCGCTGGTGGGCCGGGGAGTTCCGGCGACCCCGGTGCACCACGTCGGAGAAGCGCTGACCGACCCGCAGGTCAGGCACCGGAACATGGTCGTCGAGCACGACGACTACCGCGGCATCGGGCTTCCCATCAAGCTCGGCAGGACTCCCGGCAACGTCCGATCGGCGCCGCGCGAGCAGGGCGCCGACACCCGGCGCATCCTCGCCTCCCTCGGTTGCAGCGACGAGCAGATCACCGCCCTCATCGAAGCCGACATCGCCCTCGGCGACGAGACCTAGGAGCGCTCACCGGCCTCGCCCGTTGCCGGTCAGGTGCCGGGTGAGGACGTGGGCTTCGTGGAGCAGGAGGGCGCCGAGCTCCGGTTGGCGGGCCGGTTTGAACCGGGACTCGATGCCGGTGAGGGTCAGGGCCCAGGCGGGCTTGCCGGTGTGGTCGAACACGGCGGCGGCCATGCCCCAGCTGCCCTCGACGACCAAGCCGGGGTTCACGGCGTAGCCGCGTCGGCGGGTGCGGTCGATGCGGGTGCGGATCGCCTCGGGGGAGTGGTCCTGGCCCCAGCGGGCGGTCAGGTCGGTGCCTCCGAGGTAGGAGTCGATGTCGGCGTCGTCCTGGAAGGCGAGCAGCACCAGGCCCGCGGAGACGACCCCGAGCGGGAAGCGCGCGCCTTCGTAGAGCACGAACGAGCGGATCGGGAAGTCGCCGTCCTCGCGCAGCAGGCACACCGTCTCCTGGCTGCGCAGCGCCGAGAAGAACGCGCTCTCACCGGTCTTGGCGGCCAGCCGGTGCACGCTGTCGCGCGCGTGGTGGGTGACGTCGTACCGGCTCCCCGCGGTTTGGCCGAGCAGGTAGAGCTCGGGTCCGAGGAACCAGTTACCGGTGTGCAGGTCGCGGTCGACGAATCCTTCCTCGGCCAGCGAGCTGAGCAGCCGGTGCGCGGTCGGCCGCGGGAGCCCGGCGTCGCGTGCGAGGTCGGTCGTCGTCGTGCCCGCCGCGTTCGTGGTGGACAGCGCGCGGAGCACGGCGCCGATCTTGCCGACCAGGTGGGCGTTCGGGCCGTCGCTCATGGAGCCATCGTAGCGTCCGCTCAGTGGACGCGATGCGGCCGAGCCGGTCACCGAGCGAGCGGATCGCGATCGAAGAAACCCCGAACGTTGCGGTAACGGCCTCGCAGGCTCTTTACTCCCCGACGTCCGTCAAGTGGACGTGGGAGAGGTGATGAGGTGTCGAAGCTGCGTTCCGACGCGGAGGAGGCGCTGCGCGGTGTGCTCACCGACGGCATGACGCTCGCCGTCGGTGGGTTCGGCCTGTGCGGTGTTCCGAACGATCTGATCGAGGTCGTGCGCGACAGCGGCGTCAGGGATCTGACGGTGGTGTCGAACAACATGGGCGTGGACGGCAAGGGCCTCGGGCTGCTGCTGGAGAACGAGCAGGTGTCCAGGGTGATCGCGTCGTACGTGGGTGAGAACAAGCGGTTCGCCCAGCAGTACCTGGACGGGACGCTGGAGGTGGAGTTCGCGCCGCAGGGAACGCTGTCGGAGCGGTTGCGAGCCGGTGGCGCGGGCATCGCCGCGTTCTACACCCGCGCGGGCGTGGGCACCCCGGTCGCGGAGGGCAAGCCGGTGGCGGAGTTCGACGGGACGACCTACGTCCAGGAGCGGGCGATCGTCGCCGACGTCGCGCTGGTGCACGCCCACACCGCCGACCCGGCGGGCAACCTCGTCTACCGCGCCAGCGCCCGCAACTTCAACCCGGTCGTGGCCACGTGCGGGCGGGTGGCGGTGGTCGAGGTCGAGCACCTCGCCGAGGAGCACCTGGACCCCGAGCGGATCGTGACTCCCGGCATCCACGTGGACCGCCTGGTGCGGGCCAAGCCGCGGGTCAAGGACATCGAGAAGCGCACCGTGCGCCCCCGAACCACCGCCTCGACGAACTAGGAGCAGCACATGAGCTGGACCCGTGACGAGATGGCCGCCATCGCTGCCGCCGAGCTGCGCGACGGCGACTACGTCAACCTCGGGATCGGCATCCCGACCCTGGTCGCCAACCACGTCCCGGACGGCGTGCAGGTGACCCTGCAGAGCGAGAACGGCATCCTCGGCGTGGGCCCGTTCCCGTGGGAGGGCGAGGAGGACGCCGATCTCATCAACGCCGGCAAGCAGACCGTCACGGTCAACCCGGGCGCCAGCTACTTCGACTCGGCCGCATCGTTCGGCATGATGCGCGGCGGGCACATCGACATCGCGGTGCTGGGCGCGCTGCAGGTCAGCAGCACCGGCGACCTGGCGAACTGGACGATCCCGGGTTCCCTGGTCAAGGGCATGGGCGGTGCGATGGACTTGGTCGTGGGCGCTCGTCGCATCGTCGTGCTCACCGACCACGTGGCCAAGGACGGCACACCGAAGCTCGTCGAGCGCTGCACCCTGCCGCTCACCGGCGCCGGCGTGGTCGACCGGATCGTCACCGACCTGGCGGTGCTCGACGTGACCCCGGACGGCCTGCACCTGGTGTCGGTGGCACCGGGAGTCACCCCGGACGAGGTGCGGACCAAGACGGGGGCTCCCGTCCACCAACCGGTTCCCGCGGGCACCTGACCGGCGACGGCGGCCGGATCAGGTGTCGGTGCCCTCGCCGCCGAGATCCCCCGGCCGCCGGGCCATCGTCGCGCGGAATGGCGATCAGTTGGCCGCCGGGCTGCAATGGGGCGGATGCACCAGACGAGCGGGCCGGCCGCGCGGGCGAGGGGAGGTGCCGTGCCACGAGCTGAGCTGGACGCCGCGCACATCACCGACCCCGCCCTGCGCCGCTCCTACGAGCTCTGCCGCGGCCTCCACGCCCGCCACGGGAGGACCTACTTCCTGGCCACCCGCCTCCTGACGGCCGCGCAACGACCCTCGGTGCACGCCCTCTACGGCTTCGCCCGCTGGGCCGACGACATCGTCGACGAGCCGCGCGAGCACGAGAGGCCCGAGCGGTGCGCGGAACGGCTCAGCGGGCTGGGCGCCGCACTGATCTCGGGCATCCGGAGCGGGAGCTGCTCCGATCCGCTGCTGGCCGCCGTGGTCGACACCGCCGTGCGGCACGAGCTGTCGAGCGATCTCTTCGAGGACTTCTTGAGGTCGATGCGCATGGACCTCTCGGTGCGCGACTACCCGAACCGCGCCGCGCTGGGCCGCTACATGCGCGGTTCCGCCGAGGTGATCGGACTGCAGGTGCTGCCGGTGCTGGGCGCTGTCGTTCCGCTCGACGAAGCCGCGCCGCACGCGGCGGCGCTCGGCCGGGCGTTCCAGCTGACGAACTTCCTGCGCGACGTCGCCGAAGACCTCGAACGCGGTCGCGTCTACCTCCCGGCCGACGAGCTCGCCGCGCACGGAGTGGACCGGGACCTGCTCCTGTGGTGCCACCGGCACCGCCGCACGGATCCGAGGGTGCGTGCGGCGCTCGTCGAACAACACGCGCTCACCCGCGAGATCTACCGGTTCGCCCGGGTCGGGATCAGGATGCTGGACCCGGTGTCGCGGCCGTGCGTGGAGACCGCGTACGCCCTGTACTCGCGGATCCTCGAGCGCATCGAAGCCGACGACTTCGCGGTGTTCGCGCGCCGTGCGGTGGTGGGCAAGGCCTACCGCGCGCGCATCGCCGGTGCCGCGCTGCTCCGGGCCGTCCGGGCGCGCGAGCGCGGTGCGCACCGGCCCGCACCCACGAGAGGTGCTCGGTCGTGATTGCCGACCAGTGGCACTACCTGCTGGTGATGGCAGGATGCCTCCTGCTGGTGCTCCCGCTGGAGTGCCTCGGCGCACGCGTGCTGCGCGAACCGGGGAGGATCGCCGCTTCCGTGCTGCCCGTGGCGTTGATCTTCCTGGTGTGGGACGCGGTGGCCGTCTGGGCCGAGGTGTGGAGCTTCAACCCGCGCTACACGCTCGGGGTCTCGCTGGCCGGGATCGTGCTGGAGGAGTTCCTCTTCTTCCTCGTCATCCCGCTGTGCGCGTTGCTGACCTACCAGTCCGTCGAGGCGCTGACGCGGCGCGTCCGACGCGCCCGCGGCGACGTGGGGGCGCACCGGTGACCGGGCTCGGGTACACCGTCCCGGCGCTGCTGTCGGTGGGCGTCGTGATCCTCCTGGAGTGCGCCGTGCTGCGCACCGGGCTGTTCGCCAAACCGGCCTACTGGATCTCCCTGGTCATCGTGCTGGCGTTCCAGGTCCCCGTCGACGGTTGGCTGACCAAGCTCGACGCGCCGATCGTCGTCTACGATCCCGCGCACGTCAGCGGCATCAGGTTCCCGTGGGACATCCCGGTCGAGGACTTCCTCTTCGGCTTCTCCCTGGTCACGGCGGTGCTGCTGGGGTGGGAGCGGCAGCGCCACCGACGTGGTCGAACGGGGGCCGCGCGATGAGGCGCAGGCAGACCGCGCTCCGAGCCGGTGCCGTCCCGGCGGCCTTCGACGGCGCAGCCGCGTCCTACGACGCCCTCGTGGCGGCCGACCCCGGCTACCACCGCCACCTCCGCGCTTCCGCCCTCCGCATGGGACTGCCCGGCAACGGTGCCGGGCTGCGGGTGCTCGACGCGGGGTGCGGCACAGGTGCGTCCACGGAGGCGGTGCTCAACGCCGCTCCGCTGGCGCAGGTCGTCGCGGTCGACGCGTCCGAGCAGATGCTGCGCCGCGCTCGGCTGAAGACCTGGCCGTCTTCGGTGCGCTTCGCGCACTGCCGGGTCGAAGACCTGCCCAGCGCGGGCGAAGACGGCCCGTTCGACGCCGTCTTCGCCGCCTACCTGGTCCGCAACCTGGACGATCCCGACGGGCAGCTGCGCGCGTTCCGGAGGTTGCTGCGCCCCGGCGGCAGGCTCGTCGTGCACGAGTTCTCGGTGCGCGATTCGGTGCGGGCGCGCGCGGTCTGGAACCTGGTGTGCTGGACGATCATCATCCCCGCCGGCACCGCGGCGAGCGGGAGTTCCGCGCTGTACCGGTACCTGTGGCGCAGCGTCCGGTCGTTCGACGGGGTCGAGCGCTTCCAGCGGCGACTGCTGGACTGCGGTTTCACCGACGTCGAGACCCGGACGATGTCGGGGTGGCAGCGGCGCGTGGTGCACACCTTCCTCGCCAGGACACCGTCCGGGAACACCACCGATGCGTGACCAGGGCTGCGCGGACCCGCGGGCGGTGCGGCACCGGGCACCGCCAGGAGCAGCGGACGCGGGCGCGCTCGGGCGCCGCCCCCGCGCCGTGGTCGTCGGGGGTGGGATCGCCGGGCTGTGCGCGGCGACCGGCCTGGTCGAGCGGGGCGTGGCGGTCGAGCTCGTCGAGCGCAACACCTACCTCGGCGGTCGCGTCGGTGGCTGGACCGAGCGGCTGCCCGACGGCGAGGAAGTCGCGATGAGCCGCGGTTTCCACGCCTTCTTCCGCCAGTACTACAACCTGCGGAAGTTGTTGCGCAGATCCGACCCCGGCCTGGAACGCCTCGTCGCCCTGCCCGACTACCCGCTGGTCGACGCCGAAGGCCGGACCGACACCTTCCAGGGCCTGCCCCGCACGCCACCGTGGAACGCGCTGCTGTTCGCCTTGCGCAGCCCCACGTTCCGCCTCTCCGACCTCGCCAGGCTGGATCCGCGCGCCGCGGCGCCGTTGGCGGCCGTGTCGGTCCCGGAGATCTACGACCGGCTCGACCACGTCGACGCCGCGACGTTCCTCGACCGCATCCGCTTCCCCGACGCGGCCCGGCACCTGGCGCTGGAGGTGTTCTCCCGCAGCTTCTTCGCGAGCCCGGACCAGATGTCGGCGGCGGAGCTCGCCACCATGTTCCACATCTTCTTCCTCGGCTCCAGCGAAGGACTGCTGTTCGACGTCCCGGACGCGGGTTTCGAGCGGAGCCTGTGGGATCCGCTCCGCACGTACCTGAGCGCGCTCGGAGTCGAGTTCGACCTGGGCACCGCGGCGTCGGGAATCGAACGCGGCGCCGACGGCACCTACCGGGTGCACCGCGACCGAGGCGCACCGCTCGACGCCGACGGCGTGGTCATCGCCGCTGACGTGCGAGCGCTGCGGCAACTCCTGGACGACTCGCAGGACCTCGAGGTGCCCGGCTGGTCGGAGTCGGTGCGCGGGCTGCGAAGTGCTCCCTCGTTCTTCGTCCAGCGGCTCTGGCTGGACCGGCCCGTCGAGCCGCACCGGTCGGCGTTCCTGGCCACCAGCGGCCACGGCCCGCTCGACAACATCAGCGTGCTCGACCGCTACGACGGCGAAGCCCGCGGCTGGGCTGCCCGGCGCGGTGGTTCCGTGGTCGAGCTGCACGCCTACGCGGTGGCCGATCACCCCGGGGACTGCGCGCGAACGCGTCGGCTGGGAAGCGAGCTCGTGCGGCGGCTCCACGAGCTGTACCCCGAGACCGCGCGAGCCGGTGTCGTCGCGGAGTCGGTGCTGTGGCGCCAGGACTGCCCGCTGTTCGGCGTCGGCGATTTCCTCCGGCGACCTGGGGTGACGACTCCGCACGAAGGTCTCGTGCTCGCCGGGGACGGCATTCGGGTCGACCTGCCCGTGGCGCTCATGGAACGGGCCGCGACCACCGGTTGGCACGCCGCCAACCGGCTCCTCGCCCACTGGGGTCTTCGAGGGCACGAGCTGCGCTCGGTTCCCACCCGCGGTCGCAACGGCCCGCTGCGGCGGCTCGCCCAGCGAGAAGGGAGCACTCGGCGGTGAACATCCTCGATCAGTGGCCCGAGAGGTGGCCCCTGCAACCCTTTCCCAGGTCCGCGTGGGCCGAGCAGCACCCGACCTTCCCCGAGGCCGAGCCGCGCATCATCCGGGCCGCGCTGGCCAGGGCCGAACGCCGATCCGGCGGCAACTGGTACGTCTTCGCAGGCAGCCGCCAGGTTCGCGCCGACCGGCCGCTGGGTTTCCACGTCGCGGGCACCGAACTCGTGGCGTGGCGCGATCGATCGGGCGCGCTGCGGGTCGGGCCCGGTGCCTGCCCGCACCTCGGGGCTCCGCTGAGCGAGGCCGCAGTGCACTGCGGAGCTCTCGTGTGCCGGTGGCACGGTATGCGCCTGGGACACCGCGGACGCCCGGGGTGGAATCCCCTCCCCAGCCACGACGACGGCGTTCTCGCCTGGGTCCGGCTCGACACCGCAGGTGACGAGGAGCCGCTCGACGAGCCGGTGATCGCCGCCCGTCCGCTGGCCCGCGGCAGCATCGACGCGGTCATGACCGCGACCGGTGTCTGCGAACCGTCCGATGTGGTCGCCAACCGCCTCGATCCCTGGCACGGGGCGTGGTTCCACCCGTACTCGTTCACCCGGCTCCGCGTCCTGGAAACCCCGCCGCTCGACGGCGCGGAACCCGAGAAGGACCGCTACCTCGTCGAGGTCACCTTCCGCGTGGCGGGACGCCTCGGCGTTCCCGTCCTCGCCGAGTTCACCTGTCCTGAGGCGAGAACGGTGCTCATGCGCATCATCTCCGGGGAAGGCGCGGGCAGCGTCGTCGAAACGCACGCCACACCGGTGGGGAGCACGGCCGATGGCCGTCCGCTGACGAAGGTCGTCGAAGCCGTGGTCGCGTCCTCGGGCAGGACGGGCTTCCGGCTCGCCAGGAACGCGGCGACGGTGCTGCGGCCGGCCATGGCGCGGGCGGCGCGCAGGCTCTGGCGGGACGACCTCGCCTACGCCGAACGCCGGTACGCCGTCCGCACCGGCCTCCACGATCACCGAGGGCAGCCCTGAGGTGTCCGGGTCCGCTTCAGTCCGGCATGGCGCCGGTGGTGGCGAATTCGAGGCGGCGTGCCACGGACACGGCCTGATCCGCGAAGCGCTCGTAGAACCGGGCGAGCAGCGCGAGGTGGATCGCCGAGGCCACGCCGTGGGGCCAGCTCTCGCTGCGCACCGCGGCGTCCAGCCGGCTGCTCAGAGCGTCGACCTCGTCGTCGGTGCCGCTCAACCAGGCGGAGTCCGCGGGGCCTGAACCCCGGATCAGCTCCTGGAGGGAACGGGCCATGGTCACGGTCACCTCGCCGAGGGCGCCCACGGTGTCGGCGACCTCGTCGTGGACGAGCGGGTCCGGGTGGCTGTAGCGGACCAGGCCCGCGACGTGGGCGGCGAGATCACCCATCCGCTCGACCTTCACCCCGCAGTAGAGGACGGCCAGGACGGTGCGCAGATCACCTGCGACGGGTGATTGCAGCGCGAGCAGCCGCTGGGCGTGGTCCTCGCAGGTGTTGCGCGCGGCATCGAGCTCGGCATCGGCGGTGAGGACCTGCTCGGCCAGCGACACGTCAGCCGTGGTGGCAGCCTGTGTGGCGAGACGCATGGCCTCGGCCGCTTGGCCGACCATCGCGGCCAGCTGCTCGCCGAGCGCCACGAGTTCGCCGTGGAACGCTTCACGCATCTGATCTACCCTAACCGGACGTACCGGGTCGTGCGTGCCCGGGAACGGCCCAGTCCGACCAGGCGGGTGCGCGGCCCAGGTCAGCGGCGATCCGCGACCCTCAGTCGGCCTTGCGGGCCTCCAGGAAGCGGCGGCGCCCGAGGTCCAGGTCCACGATCGGCTCCGGGTAGGACAGCGCGCGTCGTTGGTCGGCGGGCAGCTTCCACGGCGTGTGCACCGCCGGGCCGTCGATGTCGCGCAGTTCCGGCACGTACCGCCGCACGTAGTCCCCGCGCGGGTCGTAGCGCTCGGCCTGGCGCAGCGGGTTGAGCACCCGGTTGGGCCGGGTGTCTGTGCCCGTCCCGGCCACCCACTGCCAGTTCATCTGGTTGTTCGCCACGTCCCCGTCCACCAGGTGCCAGAGGAAGTGCCGGGCACCGGCCCGCCAGTCGTGGTGCAGGGTCTTGGTCAGGAAGCTGGCGGTGATCATCCGGGCGCGGTTGTGCATCCAGCCCTCCCGCAGCAGCTGGCGCATGCCCGCGTCGACGATCGGATATCCGGTGCGCCCCTCCGCCCAGGCGCGCAGCTCCTCCGGCGCGTCGCGCCAGTCGTCGCCGCGCGGGCGGTAGTCCTCGGTCGAGGTGCGCGGGTTCGCGGCCAGCACCTGGTGGTGGAAGTCCCGCCACGCCACCTGCCGGACGAACTCCTGCGCCCCCTGCGTGCGGGTGCCGACCCGGTGCACCACCTCGGTCGGCGAGAGCGTGCCGAAGTGCAGGTGGGGCGACAACCGCGAGGTGCGATCGCCGGCGAGGTCGTCGTGCCCGGACGCGTAGTCGTCGACCAGCTCGTCAGCCCATTCCGACAGCAGGCTCCGGCCGTTGCGCTCACCGCCTCGGACCAGGTCCACGGCCGGGTCGCCGTCGCTGATCTCAGCGGCCTCCGGAACTTTCCCCGGGTCGAGGTCGGGCATGCGCAGCCGGTCCGGTGGGGGCAGCGGTGACCGCTTCCCGGTCTCCTGCCAGCGCCGGAGGTAGGGGCTGAACACCGCGAAGTGCGCGCCGCCGCCGGACGGGGTGACCGCACCGGGCGCCACGGCGGTGATCGACGCCTCGTGCAGGTGCACCCTCGCGTCGAGCTCGTCGACCAGCGCGTCCTGCCTGCGCTGCGCGTGACCGCTGACGTCGGCGGCCAGGTGGACGTCGGTGACGTCGTGCTCGGCGACCAGTTCCGCCAGCTCCTGCAGCGGGTCGCCGCGCCGGACGACCAGCGCGGCACCCCGTTCGCGCAGGGCGTCGTCCAGGTCGGCCAGGCTGCGGGCGAGGAAATCGGCGCGGTTGGGCCCGGGGAAGCCCGTTCCGGTGATCGCGGGGTCGAGGACGAACAACGGGATGACCCGGTCCGCGCCGGTCGCCGCGGCGTGCAGCACCGGGTTGTCGTGCACCCGCAGGTCACGGGTGAACAGGGCGACGGCGACGGTCATCGGAAGGCACCTCACGGGTCTCGGTCGTGCGAGCTCACCAGCATGCCCGAATCGTTCGGGCAAGACCCGCCTGCGGGCCGCGGCGCGTCGCGGACGGCTCTGCGGAACGCCTCGGTTCGGGGAACCATCGCGGTATGCGGTGCGTGGTCATGGGTGCGACGGGTTACATCGGCGGGCGGTTGGTGCCCGAGCTGCTCGCCGCCGGGCACCGGGTGCGGGTGTTCGCCCGCACCCCGGAGAAGCTCGACGACATGCGGTGGCGCGACCAGGTGGAGGTGGTGCAGGGCGACGTCTCCGATCCCGGGAGCGTCGCGCGGGCGCTGTCGGAGCAGCAGGTCGTCTACTACCTGGTGCACTCGCTGACCAGCCGGGACTTCGTCGCGCTGGATCGCGCTGCGGCGCGCACCGTCGCCGAGGCCGCGCGGGAGGCGGGCGTCGGGCGGATCGTCTACCTGGGCGGGATCGTGCCGGGCGAGGAGGAGCTCTCGCCGCACCTGGCGTCGCGGACCGAGGTGGGCCGGGTGTTCGCGGACTCCGGTGTGCCGACGATCGTGCTGCGGGCGGCGGTGATCATCGGCTCGGGGTCGGCGAGCTTCGAGATGTTGCGGTACCTGTCGGATCGGCTGCCGGCGATGGTCACGCCCCGCTGGGTGCACAACCGGATCCAGCCGATCGCGGTGCGCGACGTGCTGCACTACCTCGTGCGCGCCGCCGAGATTCCCGCCGAGACCAGTGGTGCCTTCGACATCGGTGGTCCGGATGTGCTGACCTACCTGGACATGATGCACCGGTACGCGAAGGTCGCCGACCTGCCGCGGCGGGTGGTGCTCCCGGTGCCGGTGCTGACGCCCTGGCTGTCGGCGCAGTGGGTCAACCTGGTCACGCCGGTGCCCAAGGCGATCGCCGTCCCGCTGATCGAATCGCTGGTGCACGAGGTCGTCTGCCGCGACCACGCGGTGGCGAACCACATCCCGGACCCCGAGGGCGGCTTGACCACCTACGAACGCGCGGTGGAGCTCGCGCTGGCGCGCATGCGCAGCGCCGAGGTGCCGACGCGGTGGTCGGACGCCACCGGACCGACCGCGCCGTCGGATCCGCTGCCCAGCGACCCGGAGTGGACCGGTGGCAGCGTGCGCGAGGACGTGCGCGAGCAGCGCACGACCGCGTCGGTGGAGGCGTTGTGGGAGGTCATCGAGTCGATCGGCGGTGAGAACGGCTGGTACTCGTTCCCGCTGGCATGGTCGGTGCGCGGTTGGGTCGACCGGCTGGTCGGTGGGGTGGGCCTGCGGCGAGGCCGCCGGGACCCGCACCGGTTGCACGCCGGGGAGGCGCTGGACTGGTGGCGGGTCGAACAGGTCGACCGGCCCGGACTGCTGCGGTTGCGGGCCGAGATGAAGGTGCCCGGTCGTGCCTGGCTGGAGCTCGCCGTGGAACCCGCGGACGACGGCGGTGCGCTCTACCGGCAGCGCGCGGTGTTCGAACCGCACGGGTTGACGGGACAGCTGTACTGGGCGGTGATCTCCCCGTTCCACGGTCTCGTGTTCGGCGGGATGGTCCGCAACATCACGAGCGCCGCCGACCTCCGCCGCCCACCTCGAACGCCGCGCTGAACCACCGGCTCGGTGCGGTCACCCGGTTCGGACGGACCACCGGCTGAACACGATCAGCGCTGCCGCCAGGGCTGCGGTGGTGAAGAAGGCCGTGCCCTCGCCGAGCGCGAGGCACAGCAGGGACAGACCCGCGGTCGTGAACCCCAGCATTCTGCGCGTGGTCCCCCAGTCGCGGAACCGGGTCCGGGGGTGGGTCAACTCGCCGGCCAGCGCGGGATCGTCGTTGCGCAGCTGCCGTTCCATCTCTCCGAGGATGCGGATTTCATGTCGGCGAAGCATGAGGTCCCTCCGGCGGTCGGCAGGTCTGTTGTGGCCACCATGGCGACCCCGCAGCCCGCACGGGTAGGGCCGATAGACCCTCCATCCGGAGCTCGGGACGGGAACAGGTGAGCGGCCTGGCCGAACCGCGGTGCGTTCGTGAAGAATGCCGGTGCTGCCTCGGGTGCGTCCGGGCTCTCGCTGACGTCTACTGATTGGGAAACGACCCATGCGGACTGTTCCGTTCGGAACGACCGGTGCTCATGTCCCCAACGTCATCTCCGGGATGATGCGGATCGCGGACAAGACCGATGAGCAGATCCGCGAGCTCTACACCACGGCCCGCGAGGCCGGGATCGACTTCTTCGACCACGCGGACCTCTACGGCTTCCGGCACCCGGGAGGCGGCACGCACCACTGCGAGCGGAGGTTCAACGAGGCGCTGGGGCTCTCGGCTGCGGAGCGCGAGCAGATCACGCTGCAGACCAAGGCGAGCATCGTGGACGACGAGTGGCACTACGACTCGTCGTACGAGCACATCGTGTCGTCCGTGGAGGAGTCGCTGCGGGCGCTGGGCACCGAACACGTCGACGTGCTGCTGCTGCACCGCCCGGACGCTCTGGTCGAGCCGGAGGAGGTGGCGCGGGCCTTCGACGAGCTGGAATCGGCCGGGAAGGTGCGGAGTTTCGGCGTCTCGAACTACACGCCGCGGCAGATCGACCTGCTGAAGACGGCGGTGCGGCAGCCTATCGTGGCCAACCAGGTGCAGTTGTCGGTGACGCACTCGACGATCGTGGCGCAGGGCCTGGCCGCCAACATGGCCGTCGACGACGCGCTCACCCGCGACGGCGGTGGTCTGGTGGACTACTGCCGCATCAACGGGATCACCGTCCAGGCGTGGTCGCCGTTCCAGAAGGGCGCCCAGGGCGGAGTCTTCCTGGGAGACGAGGAGTTCCCGGAGCTCAACGCGCTGCTCGGCAAGCTCGCCGCCAAGTACGGCGTCACGCCCATCGCGATCGCCACGGCCTGGATCACCCGCCACCCGGCCGGCATGCAGGTGGTCCTCGGCACCACCACCCCGCAGCGCGTCACCGATGCCGCAGCGGGCTCGGACGTCCGGCTCACCCGAGGCGAGTGGTACGGGCTCCTCCAAGCAGCGGGCCACCGCGTGCCGTGAACGGCGCCCTGACGGGCGGGCGTCGGTCAGGCACTGCGTGGGCTGAAGTCTCGTCGTTCGAGGGCGAGGGCGACGAGGCCTCCTGCGAGCAGGCCCCAGAACGCGGAGTTGATGTTCAGCGGGTTCACGCCTGAGACGGTGACGAGGAAGGCCAGCAGGGCGCCGAGGGTGAAGTTCGTGCTGAACGCCGCGACGAAGGCGCCTTGCAGCGCGCGCAGCATGGCCAGACCTCCCAGCACGGCGATGAACGCCGGGGGTGTGGCCAGCATGAAGCTGACGAAGGCCGGGGCGAACAGTCCGACGACGATCGCGCCGAGCCCGCACACGATGCCCGCCGTGTACTGGCGGGAGCGTTCGGTCGAGGCGACCAGGAGTGCGTTGGTCGGGCCGGTCAGGCAGGTCGAGACCGCGCCGACCGCGGCGGCCGGTAACGACCAGAGCCCGCACAGGACCGCCGCCACGTTCGTCGGCGGGTTGTGACCTGCTTGCTTGAGAACCGCTGCGCCCTGCCCGTTCTGGACCACCAGGACCGTGATCGCCAGCGGCACGACGAGCTCGGTGATCGCCCGCCAGGAGAACTCCGGGGCCTGCAACACCGGCTGGGCGAGCCATCCCGCGCTGTCGAGGGCGAACCGGCCGGACGCGGCGACGGCGAGCGCACCGGCGGCCAGCGCGCCGAGGATCGGCGGCACCAGCCGTCCCGCGCTGGGAAATGCGCTCAGCAGCGCGAAAACGGCGATCATGGGCAGGGCGACGCTCATGTCCGACCCGGTCGCGGTGACCAGGTCGAGCCCGAACCGCAGGAACACCCCGGCGACCATGGCCATCACGATCGGCATCGGCAACGCCGCCATGATCGTGCGCACCCAGCCCGTGAGACCGATCGCGAGGATCAGCAGCGCGGTCACGACGAACGCGCCCAGCACCTCCGGCCAGCTCAGGTGGTTCATCGACGCGCCGACCACCACGGTGCCCGGGATCGTCCAGAAGAACGCCAGCGGTTGCCGGTAGACCCAGGACGCGATCGCGGTGAGGATGCCGTTGAGGAAGAACACCCCGAACACCCACGACGCCAGTTGCGCCGAGCTGAGACCGCCGTGGGCGCCCGCTGAGAGGATCACGGCGATCGGGCCGGTGGCCGAGAAGACGAGGCCGACCAGCCCGCCCGCGACCGACCCTCCGCTGAGGTCCCGCAGCACTTGGCGTGCTCCGGCGGGGGAGGGGCGTTCGAATCGTTCGCGGCGAACCGGCTTCTCCGCGTCGATGTCGTCGATCGTGCTCGTCACGAATCCCCCTCGGGCAGTGGAGATGCCGGGCGTCCACAAGGGACACCCGGCATCGGTGGAGTCCTGCTGAGCTGTTGAGGTGTGCGGCGGTGTTTCAGGTGTGGGGAACAGCTAGCACCGCCGCGGTTTCCGCTACCCGCACCGCCACGCACGGCGATGGCTCAAGTGGAATCTCAGTCGGCGATCTTGTTCGGGTGCACCGCCAAGGGCGTGACCTCGATGTCCATGTACGGGAACAGCGGGAGGCCGGACAGCACCGCGTGCAGCTCGTCGTGGTCGGCGACGTCGACGATCGAGACGTTCGCGAACTCCCCGGCGATCCGCCACAGGTGCGGCCACCTGCCTTCGCGTTGTTGCTTCTGGCTGTACTCCTTCTCGCGCGCCAGGAGGTCGGCGCGCACGTCCGGATCGAGGTCCGGCGGGAGGTTCACGTCCATGCGGATGTGGTAGAGCACGAATCTGTCTCCTGTGGACTGATCAGGCGGGGTCCAGGACGAAGCCGTACTCGATGGCCTCACCACCGGCGATGGGCTTCGGGGCGAGCATCAGCTCCGGCTTGACGGCCGAGGCGATGTCGTCGTCGTTGTGCTCGTCGCCGGGGAAGTACAGCTGTGCCGTCAGCAGCTCGTGCCCCGGTGCCGACACCTTGACGTGCAGGTGTGCCGGGCGCCAGGCGTGCCAGCCTGCCGCGGAGATGAGCTTGCCGCAGGCCCCGTCGGTGGGGATCTGGTAGGGAGCCGGGCGCACGGTGCGGATCTCGAAGTTGCCGTCGGCGTCGGTGGTGAACGACGCGCGCAGGTTCCACTCCGGGATGTTCGGCGCGAACTGCGAGTAGTAGCCGTCGGCGTCGGCGTGCCACAGCTCCACCTTCGCCCCCGACAGCGCGGAGCCGTCGGTGGAGGTGACCGTCCCGGTCCAGGTCAGCGGCGTGCCCGGCTCGTCGTCGCGCATCGGGACCGCCCCGCTGGCGCCCTGCTCGGGGGCGTCCGGGACGTAGTACGGGCCCTCGATGGTGCCCTTGTTGCCCTCGCGGTGTTCGGTGGCGACCTCTTCGACGACGTGCTCGACCCAGACGTCGAGGAACAGCGGCCACTCGCCGTCCTCACCGACGCTGATCAGCCACGCCTTGAGCGCGTTGTACTCGTCGTAGGTCACCTTGTGCTTGCGGATCGTCTCGTGCACGGCCTCCAGCACCTCGCGGGCGAGCAGGCTGACGCGCTCGGGTGGCGTGCCCTCCACGCCGACCAGCTTGTCGCTCTTGAACCGCTCGGTCGCGTTGGCACCGGAAGCGGCGGCGGTGGCCGAGTCAGAAGCGGTGGTCATGGAATCCTCCTTGATTCGTGGTGGGTCAGGAGTCCTGGCGGTAGTGCCGGAGCTTGTCGGGATCGAGTTCGGCGCCGAGACCGGCGCCGGGCCGGACGGTGAGTTCACCGTCGCTGATGCGCAGCGGTTCGGCCAGCAGGTCGTCGCTCATGTCCAGGAAGTTGGACAGCTCGCCGGCCCGGTGTGAGGTCAGCGGGTAGGCCGCGCCGAAGGCGACGCTGCACAGGGAACCGAGCTGGCCGTCGATCTGGTTGCCCATCACGACCTCCAGCCCGAGCCCTTCGGCGAGGTGGTGGGTGCGCTGGGAGCCGGTGAACCCGGTCCGCGCGGTCTTGATGCTCACCGCGGTGGCCGAGCCGCCGAGGATCTCGCGGGTGACGTCCGCGGGGGAGACGGCGGATTCGTCGGCGATGAACGGCACGTCGAGCTGCTGCACCAGCCAGCGCCGCCCGAGCACGTCGTCGGCAGGGCACAGCTCCTCGGCGAAGAGCAGGTCGAGGTCGGCCATCTCCTTCATGGCGCGCGCGGACTCGGCGGCCGTCCAGCCCCGGTTGCCGTCGACGTAGAGCTCGACGGAGTCGCCGAGCCCTTCGCGCAGCGCGCGCACCACGGCGGTGTCCAGGAACACCGGGCGGCGGCCGACCTTGACCTTGAAGGTCGTGATTCCGTAGCTGTCGCGCATCTTCTCGGCCTCGGCGAGCATCGCGGCCGGCTCGTCGAAGCCGAGCATGTGCGAGACCCGCATGCGGTCGGTGAAGCCGCCGAGCATCTCGGTCACCGACACGTCGAGGCTGCGGCCGAGCGCGTCCCACATCGCCATGTCGATGGCCGACTTCGCGGTCGGGTTTCCCACGGTGCGGCCGAGCCGGGCGTGCGCGGTCTCGCGGTCCAGCAGGCTCAGGCCCGCCAGCTGCGGCGCGAAGATCGAGTCGATGACGGCGACGATCCCGGCCTGGGTCTCGCCGTAGGTGAACGGGCGGGGCGGTGCCTCCGCCACGCCGACGATCCCGTCGTCGGTGTGCACCCGCACCAGCACGTGCTCGGCGGCGTGCACCTCGCCGGAGGCGAAGCGCAGCGGCTTGCGGTACGGGATGGCGAACGGGATCGCTTCCACCTGGGTGATCTTCATGAACCGGCCTCTGCTGGTGGTCGTGCGGACGGGAAGACGTCCTCTAGTTCGGCGAGGACTGTGTTGACCAGGGGTGAACTGGTCTCGCGGTGCCAGGCCAGCGCCAGCTCGACGGTCGCCGCACCGGCCAGGTCCCGGAACACCACCCCGGCCAGCGGCAACGAGCGCGCCGAAGCCGGGACGACCCCGACGCCCAGACCACCCGCGACGAGCGCGAGCAGTGCGGCGGTGCCCGGGGCCTGGTGCTGCTGGTGCGGGGTGAACCCGGCGTCCCGGCAGCTGCGCAGCACCGCCGCGTGCACGACGGAGTTGCGCCCGTCGTAGGTCACCAGCGGTTCGGCCCGCAGGTCGGTCGTGGCCACCACGGGCTCGACGGCCAGCCGGTGGTCGGCGGGCACCGCCAGCACCAGCGGTTCGACCTCGATCACGCGGTAGTCGATGTCGTCACCGGTCACCGGCGGCCGGAGCACGCCGATGCCCAGCGAACCGTCGCGCAGCTGCTCGCACTGCTCGGCGGTGAGGAGTTCGGCGTGCACCTCCAGCTCGACCTGCGGAACGCGCTGGGCCAGCGCTCGGGCCAGGTGCGGCAGGTGGGAGAACGCGGCCGTGCCGGTGAACCCGACCCGGACCAGCCCGAGCTGTCCCTCGCCGATGCGCTGCACCCCGCGCACCCCGGATTCCACGGCGGAGAGCACCCGCTGGGCCTCGCCCAGGAAGAACTCGCCCGCCGGGGTCACCCTGACCTGCCTGGTCGTGCGGGCCAGCAGCGCGACGCCGAGCTCGTCCTCCAGCTGGCGGACGGTGTGCGACAGCGCGGGCTGGGCGATGTGCAGCTGCTCGGCGGCGCGGCCGAAGTGGCACGTCTCGGCGACGGTGACGAAGTAGCGCAGGTGGCGAAGCTCCACGGCGGGCCTCCTCCCTCGTCCTCGTCGCCGATTTTTCTCACGGTAGGCAACCCGCTCATCGAAGACAAAGACTTGGTTTCGGTCGATTGATAAACAAGGTGGATGAATAGCACCCTAAGCCAGGTCTGGGTATTTGCCTGGTGTGACCGGCACCACGAGGTGTCATGGTTCCCAGTCATGCCACGGCGTCCAGTTGTCGCCGCGAGGCCGATCAGAGTCGATCTGGGCCGTTGGAGGATCCATGACCGAGATGCTGAACCACGTGTCCGCCGTCGTCGCAGACGCTGTCGTGGAGGACCGCGAGGCCGGGGTGTACCGGGCCAACCGCCGGATCTTCACCGACGAGGAGATCTTCGAACTCGAGATGAAGCACATCTTCGAGGGGAACTGGATCTACCTCGCCCACGAGAGCCAGCTGCCGAACCCGGGTGACTACTTCACGACCTACATCGGCCGACAGCCGGTCGTGATCACTCGCGACAAGGACGGCGAGCTGCACTGCCTGATCAACGCCTGCGCTCACCGCGGTGCGATGATCTGCCGCCGCAAGGCCGACAACCGGAGCACGCTGACGTGCCCGTTCCACGGCTGGACGTTCCGCAACGACGGCAAGCTGCTCAAGGTCAAGGACCCCGACGACGCCGGCTACCCGGACTCGTTCGACAACGGCGGCTCGCACGACATGACCAAGGTCGCCCGCTTCGACTCCTACCGCGGCTTCCTGTTCGGCAGCCTCAACCCGGACGTGGCGACGCTGAGCGAGCACCTGGGCGACACCACCAAGGTCATCGACATGCTCGTCGACCAGTCCCCGGACGGGCTGGAGGTGCTGCGCGGCGCGTCGACCTACACCTTCGACGGCAACTGGAAGGTGCAGGCCGAGAACGGCGCCGACGGCTACCACGTCACCGCCACGCACTGGAACTACGCGGCGACCACCGCCCGGCGCGGCACCGGCGAGTCCAAGAACAGCACCAAGACCCTCGACGCGGGCAGCTGGGGCAAGTCCGGTGGTGGCTACTGGTCCTACCCGAACGGCCACCTGTGCCTGTGGACGTGGGCGGGCAACCCGCAGGACCGTCCGCTGTGGGGCCGCATGGACGAGCTCAAGGAGGAGTTCGGCGAGGCCAAGGGCGAGTTCATGGTTCGCGGATCCCGCAACCTGTGCCTGTACCCCAACGTGTACCTGATGGACCAGTTCTCCACGCAGATCAGGCACTTCCGGCCCATCGCGCCGGACAAGACCGAGGTCACCATCTACTGCATCGCCCCCAAGGGCGAGAGCGCCGAGGCGCGGGCCTGGCGGATCCGCCAGTACGAGGACTTCTTCAACGCCTCCGGCATGGCCACCCCGGACGACCTGGAGGAGTTCCGCTCCTGCCAGCTGACCTTCCGGGCCACCGCCGCGCCGTGGAACGACATGAGCCGCGGTGCCGAGCACTGGCTCACCGGTCCCGACGAGGTCGCCGAAGCCCTCGACATGAAGGGCGTGATCTCGGCGGGCCAGAAGAACGAGGACGAGGGCCTCTACCCGGTTCAGCACGGCTACTGGCAGCAGACCATGCAGGCCGCCATCGCCGCCGAACGCGCCGCCGAATCCCAGTGACCCCCTCTGCGCCAGGAGAGTTCCCGATGACCGTCCACGCTGACGCCCCCGCCACCACCGGAAAGCTGATCACCCAGCAGGACATCGAGCAGTTCCTCTACCGCGAAGCCCGCTACCTCGACGACCGCGAGTTCGAGAAGTGGCTGGAGTGCTACGCCGACGACGTCGTCTACTGGATGCCCTCGTGGGGCGACGACGACCTGCTCACCGAGGATCCGCAGACCGACATCTCGCTGATCTACTACCCGAACAAGGGCGGCCTGGAGGACCGGGTGTTCCGCATCCGCACCGAGCGCTCCAGCGCCACTTCGATCCCGGAACCGCGAACCAGCCACAACATCAGCAACGTCGAGCTGATCGAGCGCCGCGGCGACCTCGTGGACGTGCGCTTCAACTGGCACACCATGTACTTCCGGTACAAGACCGTGGACCCCTACTACGGGACCTCGTTCTACACCATCGACTTCTCCGGCCCGGCGCCGCTGATCCGCCGGAAGACCGTGGTGCTCAAGAACGACTACATCCACCACGTCGTCGACGTGTACCACATCTGAGCGAGGCGGCCATGACTCACCAAGTCGCGCTGTCCTTCGAGGACGGTGTCACCCGGTTCATCACGTGCGCTCCCGACCAGACCGTGGCCGACGCGTCCTACCGGCAGCGCATCAACATCCCGCTGGACTGCCGGGACGGTGCCTGCGGCACGTGCAAGGCGTTCTGCGAGTCCGGTGAGTACGACGGCGGGACCTACATCGACGACGCGCTGACCTCCGACGAGGCCGAGCGCGGCTACGTGCTGCCGTGCAGCATGTCCCCGAAGTCCGACCTGGTGCTGCGCATCGCCAGCACCTCGGCCGTGGCCAAGACGCAGGCGGCGACGTACCCGGCGACGCTCACCGCGCTCGAACGGCTCTCGCCGACCACGGTGTCGGTCACGCTGACGACGCCGGACCGCGACAAGCTGGCGTTCCTGCCCGGCCAGTACGTCAACATCGCGGTGCCCGGCACCGATCAGACGCGGTCGTACTCCTTCAGCAGCGCGCCCGACGAGGACCACCTGAGCTTCCTGGTCAAGATCACTCCGGGCGGGGTGATGTCGGAATACCTCACCGAGCGCGCGAAGCCCGGCGACGAGTTGTCGTTCACGGGGCCGCACGGCAGCTTCTTCCTGCGCGAGACCGACCGCCCGGTGCTGCTGCTGGCCGGTGGGACCGGGCTCGCGCCCATCCTGTCGATCCTGCGCAAGATGCGTGCGTGCGGATCCAAGCGCCCCGCGCACCTGATCTACGGCGTGACGACCGACGACGACCTCGTCGAGACCGACGCGGTGGAGGAGCTCGCGGCCGACATCGAGAACCTCACCTGGGACTACTGCGTCGCCGACCCCGACAGCGCAGCGCCCAACAAGGGCTACGTCACCAAGCTGATCCGGGACGAGCACCTGCACGGCGGCGACGTCGCGGTCTACCTGTGCGGACCGCCGCCGATGGTGGAGGCGGTGCGCAAGCACTTCGCCGACGACGGGTTCGAGCCGACCGGCTTCTACTACGAGAAGTTCGCCCTCGCCGCCACCGGGACCCAGGAACCGCCGCCCGAGGCCGCTCCGGAACCCGAGCCCGAGCCCGAACCGTCCGCCGAGGTCGAACCCGAACCCGAGCCCGAGCTCGTGCTGGACGAGAACCCCGGTGGGAGCCGGGAGGTCGCCGGGCAGAACCTCTTCCCGGACGTCGCGATCGCACCTCTGCACGCCGGATCCGAGCGGTCGGCCGAGGAGGACGCGGTCACCGCGAGCCTCATCGCCGGGCAGCGGATCTGGCAGGGCACCGGTCGCGGTAGCCGTGCCCTCGATTCCGGTGCAGCCCTGATCGAGAACGCCGAGGCGCGATCCATCGCCGGTCAGGAGGTGCTGTCGCCGCGGTCCGATCTGGAACCGCTGACCGCACCCGCGCCCGGCGGGTACGAGATCGGCGAGGAGCACCCGTCGGTGCACGAGTCGGACGCGGTGTTCGAGGCGCGCCAGGCGCTGGAACTGGGCGCGCTCGAACTCACCATCGGCAGGCTCACCTCGCAGCAGCTCGCCGGTTATCGGCTGCTCGCCGAGTCCGCCGTGCCCTACGTCGACGGCGACAGGTTCGTCGACGCCGCCGAGTACACCGAGACCAACGCGGCCTTCCACGACTACCTGTTCACCCTCACCGGCAACGAGCACCTCCTGCAGGCCTACCGCGCGCTCGGCGTGAAGGGCCACATGGAGACGACGCTGCGCAACGCCACCTGGTGCCACCCGCGGTGCACCCAGGACCACCTCGACATCGTCAGCGCCTTCGAGGCGGGCGATCGCACGACCGCTCGTCGGCTGATAGCCGAGCACGCGGATCGTTCTAAGGTCACCACGCGGCGGGCCATGGCCGACGCCGAGTCGGCGAAGCGGCCGCGGTTCATCACCCCGGGACGCTTCGCGGGCAAGGTCGTCGTCGTGACCGGCTCGGCCCAGGGCATCGGGGAGTGGACCGCACGCCGGGTCGCCGCCGAGGGCGGCGATCTCGTGCTCGCCGACCGGTCGGAGCTGGTCGAGGGCCTGGCCGAGGAGCTGTCGGGCGTGCCCGTGGTCGCCGACCTGGAGACCTGGGAGGGCGCGCAGGCGGTGGTGGACGAGGCGATCGCCCGTCACGGCCGCGTCGACGTGCTGATCAACAACGTCGGGGGCGCGATCTGGTTCAAGCCCTTCACCGAGTTCACCCCGGAGCAGATCGAGGCCGAGCTGCGCCGGTCGCTGCTGACGACGCTGTTCACCTGCCGGGCCGTGCTGCCCTCGATGAGCGAGCGCGGCAGCGGTGTGATCGTCAACGTCTCGTCCGCCGCCACGCGCGGTGTCCACCGCATCCCGTACTCGGCGGCCAAGGGCGGGATCAACGCGGTCACCGCGTCGCTGGCCCTGGAGTGCGCCGACTCGGGAATCCGCGTGGTCGCCACGGCTCCCGGCGGGACGGAGGCGCCACCTCGGCGGATCTCGCGCGGAGGGTCAGCGCTGGAGACGGACGAGGAACGCGCCTGGTTCCAGGCCCACATCGACCAGACCGTGAGCACCTCGCTGATGAAGCGCTACGGCACGCTGGACGAGCAAGCCGCGGCGATCGCCTTCCTCGCCTCCGACGAGGCGTCCTACATCACCGGCAGCGTCCTGCCGGTCGCAGGCGGCGACCTCGGTTGACGCCGGTCGGGGCGGGGGCGAGAAGAGCCCCCGTCCCGCCTCTCCCACGTGCGGCCGCGCGCCGCCGGTTCGGCCTGATCAGGCCGCTTTCCTCCCTCCGAACGAATCGAGAGTTCCTCATGTCCGAAACCGGCTCAACGATGCGTCGGCGCCAACGAACCGTCTCCTGGGTCGTGGCCCTGTCCACCATCGTGCTCGTGTTCGACGGGTACGACCTCGTCGTCTACGGCACCGTCCTGCCCACCCTGCTCAAGGACCCGACCCAGCTCGGGGCGATCACGCCCGGCCAGGCGGGCACCCTCGGCAGCTACGCGCTCATCGGAGTGCTCGTGGGCGCGCTGGTCGCCGGTGCCCTCGGTGACCTGATCGGCCGTCGCCGGATCATGCTGATCAACCTCGCCTGGTTCTCCATCGGGATGGGCGCGACCGCGCTCACCCAGAGCGTCGCCGCTTTCGGCGTCGGACGGTTCTTCACCGGTATCGGTGTCGGTGCGCTGGTGGCGACGGTCGGACCGCTGGTGGCGGAGTTCGCCGACCCCGGGCGGCGGAACCGGCTCAACGCCATCGTCTACAGCGGAGTGCCCGCCGGTGGCGTGCTGGCCGGTCTGCTCGCCCTGGTGCTCGACGACGTGGTCGGCTGGCGCGGCCTTTTCTGGATCGGGGCCCTGCCGATCGTGCTCGTGCTCCCGCTGGCGGTGGTGAAGCTGCCGGAATCACCGAAGTGGCTCGCCTCGCGCGGCAAGGTCGAGCAGGCGAAGGCGCTCGCCGAGCGCACCGGGATCGAGCTGCGCGCCGAACCGGTGGCACCGGCGGGCACCACCCGCGCCGGATTCCCCGCGCTGGCGTCGAAGGATCTCGCGTGGCCGACGGCGCTCCTGGGCTTGATGAGCTTCGCAGGTCTGCTGCTGACCTACGGGCTCAACACCTGGCTGCCGCAGATCATGGCCAACAACGGCTACGACAAGACGTACTCGCTGGCGTTCCTGCTCGTGCTGAACCTCGGAGCCATCGTGGGCGGCCTGTTCGCGTCGCTGTGGGCCGACCGGGCCGGCGCCAAGCGCGTGGTCGCCACGACGTTCGTCCTCGCGGCGGGCACCCTCGCGCTGCTCCCGCTGAAACTGCCCCTGATCGTGCTGCTGCTCGCCGTCGCGGTGGCCGGGATCGGCACGATCGGAACGCAGGTGCTCATCTACGGCCTGGTGTCGAACTACTACCCGACCAGGGCGCGCGCGGCCGGTGTCGCGTGGTGCGCGGGCTTCGGCAGGATCGGCGGCATCGTCGGTCCCGTCGTCGGCGGCCTGCTCGTCGGAGCGGGCCTCGGCGGCACCACGGCGTTCTACCTGTTCGCCGCCGTCGCCGCGGGCGCGGCAGTGGTGACCTTGCTGGTGCCCCGCTCGCGCGACGAGCAGGAGGCGGAACGGCCGCTGGCCGCAGCGGCGGCCGGCAGCCCGAAGCCGGTCTAGGCTGTTCCGCGCCCGTTCACGGCGTGCGAGCCGCGACGGGCGATCGGGGTCCCGGCCGCGTGACTCGACCATCGCCGACGTGATGAGTCACCGTGGACCCACCGGCGGCCCCGGGCCTGGGACCAACGACGAGGTGGACGTGACACGACCAGCGCAGCCGCTGATCGGGCGGGCCGAGCTCGTGGCCGGTCTGGAGCAGAGCCTCCAGACCGGCCAGAGCCGTTTCGTGCTGCTCAGCGGCCCGCCCGGTATCGGCAGCTCGACGCTCGCCGAACACCTCGCCCGCCGTCACGACGGCCCGGTCCTGCGCGCCACCGCGGCGGAGTGGGAGGCGGAGCAGCCCGGTTCCCTGCTCGCCCAGCTCGTCCCCGGCCTGCCGACGGCGAACCCGCTCGCCGCGGCGGCCGAACTCGTCGCGCGACTCGCACCGCGCACGGCACTGGTGATCCACGACGCGCAGTTCGGCGACCTCGACTCGCTGCGCACCCTCGCCTCGGCCCAGCGCCACCACCCGGAGGCCGCGCTGCGGGTGGTGGCGACCTCCACCACCGGAGATCGGCGGGCGTCGGCGGAGGTCCTGGACCTGCTGCCGCGCATCGCGACCGACGTGCCGCGCATCCCGCCGCTGGACGCCGCGCAGATGAGCGAGCTGGCCGCCGCGCGGGGAGTCGCGCTGCACCCGTCGATGGCCGAACGCCTGCGGCGGCACACCCTCGGCAGGCCGCGACCGGCCGTGCAGCTGCTCACCGAGCTTCCCCGCGCGACCTGGTCGCAGTTCGAGCCCACCCTGCCCGCGCCCGCCTCCGTCCAGGCCCTCGTGCGCGAGAGCCTGGAGACGTGCACGCCGAGCGCACGCGGGTTCGCCGAGGCCACCGCCGTGCTCGGGACGGACGCCCCGGTCCGCAACGTCATGTCCCTGGCGGAGCTCGACGGCGAACCGCTGCCGCTGATGGACGAAGCCACGGCCGCGGGCCTCGTGGCGCTGGCCCCGCGCGGACTCACCTACGTCAGCCCGCCCGATCCGATGGTGCGCGCCGCCGTGCTCACCGTCCTCGGACCGGCGAGTCGCGCCGCGCTGCAACGCCGAGCGGCCGAGCTGGTCGACGACCCGGTCCGGTCCCTGCGACTGCTGGTCGCGGCCAGTCCCGTGCCGGACGCCGAGGTGGCGGGCCGGCTCGAAGCGCTGGCCGGTGAGCGCGCGGCCGAAGGAGCCTGGGGGACCGCCGCCACCCTGCTCAGCGACGCGAGCCGGCTCACCGACGATCCGCAGCACCAGCAGGCGCTGATCACCCGCGCGGTCGACGCGCTCATCGGCGCGGGGGACGTCTTCCGCGCCACGGCCTTGGTCCCCGAGGTCGAGAGCATCCGCGAAACCCCGTTGCGGGACGCCGTTCTCGGCTACCTCGCCATGGTCCGGGGCCGCGCGGCCGAAGCGGGCAGCAGGTTCCGGCGAGCCTGGGACATCGTCAACACCGACCGCGAACCCGAGACCGCCGCGCTGATCTGCCAGCGCTACGTGCTGGACGCGCTGTGCCGCTACGACGGTCGCGACCTGGTCCTGTGGGCGGATCGGGCCATCGAGCTGGCGGGACCGAACACGCCGGCCGCGGTCGAAGCCGAGGCCATCCGCGGCATCGGCCTGGCCGCGACCGGCAGCGTGACGCAGGGCCAGCGCCACTACGACGAGCTCACCGCTCGGCTGCGCCACGGCGCGCAGTGGCAGCGCGCCACGATGGCCCGCGGCTGGATCAACCTGATCACCGACCGGGTCGACGACGCCCGGGTCGACTTCGAGAGCTCCATCCCCAC
The DNA here is from genome assembly GCF_040677225.1 of Saccharopolyspora sp. NPDC049357. Taxonomy (NCBI): domain Bacteria; kingdom Bacillati; phylum Actinomycetota; class Actinomycetes; order Pseudonocardiales; family Pseudonocardiaceae; genus Saccharopolyspora; species Saccharopolyspora sp. NPDC049357. The sequence goes on from NZ_JBFAQJ010000025.1 coordinate 66,029, forward strand.
CGCCTACCTCGGCGGGTCCGCCCGGATCTCGTTGTGGGCCCGCGCCTGGCTCGCCAGGGTCCAGTTCCTCACCGGGGAGTGGAACGAGGCGCTGGCCACCGCGCGCGAAGCGATGGACATGCAGGAGCGCACCGGAATCCTGGTGACCGGCCCGCTGCTGCTGTGGACGGCTGCGGCGGTGCACGCGCTGCGCGGCGAGTTCGCCGAGACCGAGGAGGTGCTGCTGCGGAGCGCGACCGGCGCGGGTGACTACCAGATCATGCGCGTCCCCAGCCAGCTCGCCCGAGCGCACGTGGCCGAGGCCCGCGCCGACTCCGACGGCGTGCTGCGCGCGCTGTACCCGCTGACCAGACCGTCACCGAGCGCCAGCACCGACGAACCCGGTCACTGGCCCTGGCAGGACATGTACGCCCACGCCCTGGTCCTGCTCGGCCGCCTCGACGAGGCCGACGATTTCCTGGTCCCGCACGAGAAGCTGGCCGTCAAGCGCGACCACACCTCGATGCGCGCTCGTCTCACCGCCGCCCGCGGCCGCCTGCACGGCGCGCGCGGCGACGTCGCGGCGGCATCGGCATCGTTCGACGAGGCGCTGGAGCTGATCAGCGCGCTGCCGCTGCGCTACGACCAGGCCCGCATCAACTTCAGCTACGGCCAGACGCTGCGCCGCCTCCGCCGCCGCGCCCGCGCCGACGTCGTGCTCAGCGCCGCCCGGGACGGCTTCGCGGCCATGGGCGCCACCACCTACGTCGAGCGCTGCGACCGCGAGCTCAAAGCCGGTGGCGTGCACCGGACCAGACCGGAACCGACCGCGGACGCCCTGACCCCGCAGGAGGAATCGGTCACGCGGCTGGTCGCCCGCGGACTGTCCAACAAGGAGGTCGCGGCGGAGCTGTTCCTGTCCAGCAAGACCGTGCAGTACCACCTCACCCGCGTCTACGCGAAGCTCGGCATCCGCTCCCGCGCGGAACTCGCCGCCCGCAACAACCCCGGCCTGCCGCAACAGGACTGACGCCGCTACTTGATCAGCTCGAGGACCTCGCGGAAGGCGGGGTTGTCGCTGTCGTGGAGCCATTCGAAGAGCACCATCTCGGTGGTGACGACGTCGGCGCCGTGGGCGCGCATCCGGTCCAGCGCGCGCTCGCGGTGGGACTCGACCCGGCTGCCGCCGGCGTCGGCGACCACCGCGACGTTCCGGCCCCGTTTCAGCAGCGCCAAGACGGTCTGCAGCACGCAGACGTGCGTCTCGCACCCGGTCACGACAACGGTGCCGGGTCCGGGGTCGAACCCGGCGGCGAAGGACGTCTTCGGCTGAGCCGGCCGCGGCAGCAGCTCGGCGATCTCGCCGACGGTCGTGCCCAGTCCTGCTGGGTTCTGCTCGCTGGCCCGCACGTCGACGCCCAGCCGCGTCGCAGCGCGGATCAGCCGTGCGTTGTTCTCCAGCACGGCAGAACCGCCCGCGATGGCCGGCATGAGGCGTTCCTGCAGGTCCACGACCAGCAGGACCGAGGAGTTGGCGTGCAGCAGCGGCATGGCACCAGCCTAGGCACGACGCCCCGCGACGGCTTCCCGGCGATGCGGGGTCAACTGGTGCGCACGGTGCCGAGCTGGGTGCGGTGGAGGTTGGACTCGGTGAACCGCTGGGAGACCGAGCGGATGATGTCGGTCATGGCCGAGGCGCCCGGAGTCGGGGGCCTGTTCGCGTTGCGGGCCAGCAGGATTCGCCGCGTCGGGGCGGGCACGTCGTCGGCGAAGTGCACCAGCCGCACGTCGTGGCGGCGGTTGGTCAGCGCCAGGCGCGGTGCGATCGCGATTCCCAATCCCGCCGCCACCATCGCCTGCGCTTCCTGGTAGTCGTGGGATTCGTAGGAGATCTTCGGGTCGAAACCGGCGAGCCGGCAACTGCGCCGCAGCACCTCGGCGACCGGGTGGTTGTCGGCGCGGATGATCCACTCCTGGCTCGCCAGGTCGGCCAGGCTGATGCGCGGCTCCTCCAGCAGCTCGGAGTTGGCGGGCACGACGAGGACGGTCGGGTCGTCGAGGAGATGCTCGACGTGCAGCGCCTGCTCGTCGGTGCGGTGCCACTCGTAGTCCCACAGCAGCGCCAGCTCGACCTCGCCGGTGTCGAGGAGATCGAGCAGCTCGGCGAACAGCGCCGAGCGCACCGCGGTCCGCATCCCCGGGTGCTTGCGTGAGAACCGGGTCAGCGCCAGGGGCAGCAGCGAGGCGCTCGCCGTCGGGAACGACCCCAGGCGCAGCGTGCCCCGGTCGAGCTGCGCCAGCGACTCCAGATCCGCTTGTGCGCCGCGGAGTTCGCGGCGGATGGCGCGGCCGCGCTCGGCCAGCGCGTGCCCGGCATCGGTGAGCCGGACGCCGCGTGGCAAGCGGTGCAGCAGCGGCTGTCCGACCTCCGCTTCCAGCCGGGACATCTGCTGCGAAGCGGCGGACGGCGTGATGGCCAGCGCGTCGGCGGCGGCGGTGAGCGAGCCGAGTTCGGCGGCCTCCACCAGCAGCAACACCCTGCGGACGTCGAGCACCGAGCCTCCCAAAAGCCTTTAGCTCTGCTTAAGCCAGCGTAAGAACATGAACATTGTACTGAAGTCGCTGGTCTTGTCAGGGTGAGCGCCAACGATTCGGAGCGAGGAAGAAGGTTGGCGTGCACGTTCCGGCAACGCTGGTTCGCGGTGGCACCAGCAAGTGTTGGCTGTTCGACGAAGCCGAGCTGCCCACGTCGGTGAGCGACATCGAGGCGTTGTTGGTCAACGCCTACGGTGCCGCTGATCCCGTCCAGCTCGACGGCATCGGCGGTGCCACCCCGACCACGTCGAAAGCCGCGGTCGTGCGGCCCTCCGGCACGCCCGGAGTGCACGTGGACTACCTGTTCGCGCAGGTCGGCATCGGGGTCGGCCGCGTCGAGTGGGGCAGCAACTGCGGCAACTGCGCGACCGCGATCGCGCTGTGGTCGGTGGCCCGGGGCCTGGTCCCGGTCAGCGGTGACCGCACCCGCGTGGTCATGCGCAACACCAACACCGACGCGGTCCTCGAAGCGGAAGTGGACACGCCGCGCGGGCAGGTGTCCGAGTTCGGCACCCAGACCGTTCCGGGCACCCGCGCCGGGGGAGTGGCGGTGGGGTTGACGTTCCTCAACCCGGCCGGTGGCACCACCGGCGCGCTGCTGCCCGCGGGCGACGTGGTCGAGGAGTGGGAGATCGGCGGGCTGCGGGCCCGGGTCACGATGATCGACGCCGGCGCGCCGATGATCCTGCTGGACGCCGAAGGCCTCTCCGGAGCCGAAAGCCTCCGCGAGATGGACGACCTCGTGGAACCGCTGCGGCGGTTCCGGCACCGCGCGGCCGAGCGGATGGGTCTGACCTCACCCGGCGCGGCCGTCAACGACGCGGTGCCGAAGGTCGGCATCGTCGGGCCGCCGCGCGCCTACCGGACTCAGCTGGGCGACGCGGTCTCCACCGCCGAGCACGACGTGTCGGTGCGGATGCTGTCGATGAACGCGCCGCACCCGGCCATCGGGCTCACCTCGGCGGTCGGCGTCGCGGTCGCCAACCTGCTCGACGGTTCCGTCGTCCGCTCGGCGTCCAGCGCCCCCGGCGCGACCGAGCTCCGGATCGCGACTGCAGCCGGTGTCATCGCCGTCACCAGCGGTGATATCACCACGTCGGGGCCGCGGCGGGTCACCGTCCGCCGCGCCGCCCGCATCCTCTGCGCGGCCGACATCGTGGTTCCCGAGTCGATTCCCGCCTAGCATTCCGCCTGATTCCCACCTCAAGGACAAAGATGTCTGCTGAAATGATCTCCATCGGCGCGCTCGGCGTGATGTTCGTCGTCGCGACCCTGTTACCGATCAACATCGGGATCCTGGCCTTCATCGGCGCGTTCGTCGTGGGCACCTCCTCGCTCGGGCTCACCGAGGACGAGATCTTCGAGGGGTTCCCCGTCTCGTTGTTCGTCACGATCGTCGGTGTCACCTACCTGTTCTCGGTGGCGCAGCGCAACGGCACGATCGACCTGCTGGTGCGGGTCGGGATCAGGCTCGTGCGCGGCAAGGCCGCGCTGGTGCCGTGGGTGCTGTTCGGCGTCGCGGCGGTGCTCACCGCCTTCGGCACGTTCACGCCGGCCGCGGTGGCGCTGCTGGTCCCGGTCGGCATGAACTTCGCCTACCGCTACGGCATCAGCCAGCTGATGGTCGGCATGATGGTCATCAGCGGCGCCCACGCCGGTGCCTTCTCGCCGATCGCGGTCTCGGGTGCGCTCGTGCTGGGCATGGTCGGCACCACCCCGCTCGCGGTGTCCCCGCTGGCGTTGTTCCTCGCCAGCTTCGGGTTCAACGTGCTGCTGTCGGTGCTGACCTTCCTGCTCCTGCGCCGCAAGACCCCGGAGGCCTCTCCCGAGTCCGTCGCCGAGGGCGCGGAGTCCGCGACCGAGCCGAAGGTGACGTGGCGGCAGGGGCTCACCCTGGTCGCGCTGGCAGCGCTGGTGGTGGGTGCGCTGGTGTTCCACCTGCAGATCGGGTTCCTGGCCCTGGTCGCGGGAGCGGTGCTGGCGCTGGTGGACATGAAGAACCAGTCCAAGGCGGTCGAGGGGATCAGCTGGTCGACCATCCTGCTGGTCGCGGGCATGGTGACCTACGTGGAGATCCTGGAGAAGGCGGGCACGATCGAGACGATCTCGCACGGCGCCGCGGGAATGGGAGCTCCGCTCTTCGTCGCGCTGCTGCTGTGCCTGGTCGTGGCGGTGGTGTCGGCGTTCGCCTCGTCGACGGCGATCCTCACCGCGATCATCCCGATCGCCGTACCGCTGCTGCTGGCCAGCCACCTCAGCGCGGTCGGAGTCGTCGCGGCGCTGGCGATCTCGACGACGATCGTGGACACCTCGCCGTTCTCCACCAACGGCGCGCTCGTGCTCAGCAACGCCCGAGGCGTCGACCGGGATCGCTTCTACAAGCAGATCATCGGCTACACCGCGGGAATCGTGGGCATCGGCCCGATCCTGGCCTGGAGCTTCCTGGTCGTGCCCGCCTCCCTCTGACCGGAAGCGCCGCCGGCTCGGGACTCCCGTGCCGGCGGCGCTGTCACGCCGGGAGGTCCTGCGTCGGCAGCACCCAGGCCCGCACGTGCCGGACGAGGCCCACGAGGCGTTCGGTGGTGGCGTGGGTGGGATCGACGAGGCGGCGTTGCAGCAGTTCGCGGCCGGAGGCGTGCACCATCCTGGCGGTGTACTCGGGGTCGGGCATGCGCGGGAAGGTGCGTTCGAGCTCCTGCTGGAGGAACTGCAGGACGAGCTCCTCGGATTCGGCGAGTCGCTGGTGCAGGCGCGGGGGAGCGCCCTGCGGGGGGAACAGGAACAGCCGCCAGGTCGCGGGATGCTCGTCGACCGCGTTGAGCACGCCGCAGAACGTGCTCACGAGCCGGTCGTCCTCCGGGGACCCGGTGAGCTGCGACGTGGCTCTCGCGAACTGGATTCCCGCTCGCTCGGATTCGCGGTCGACGAGCGCGACGAACAGGCCCGCGAGGTCGCCGAAGAGCTGGTAGAGCACCGGGCGGGTGATGCCCGCGGCCTCGGCGATGCGGTTGGGCGTCGCGGCGTGGAATCCCTCCGCGTCGACGATGTCGTGCGTGACGTCGAGGATCTGCTCGCGGCGGTCGGCCGCGCTCATCCGCTTGCGCGCACTGGGGGATCCGCTCACCCTTGACACTCTAACTGACAACCTGTCAGTGTTCGGTGACAGGTTGAAAGTTGAGGTGTCGCAATGGCGCTCCACCATCCTGAACTCGCCGAGCGCGTCCGCGAACAACGCCGACGGCTGCCCGATCTCTACGGCTCGATCGACTTCGACCGCACCCCGCACCGGTTCACGACCGACCCGCAGGTGAGGTCCGACCTGCCCGCCTGGGTCGCCGATCGCGATTCCGTCCTCGCCGACCGGCGGGCCGTCGAGCTGATCCGCACGACCACGATGCTCGGCGACGTGGTGGCCGACCCCTACGCTGCTCTGGCGAAGCAGTACGGCGCCAAGGGTCTGATCGACATGCTGCGGGAGGCGTGCCGCTCGGGCGTCGATTCGGTCGCCGACGCCCCCGACGAGCTGCGCGCGTTCATCGAATCGATGGAAGCGACGCCGGATTGGGTCGACGTGGAGCTGGTCGAGGAGGGTGCGCGGCAGCTGCGCATCGGGGCGGCGTTCCTGTCGCCCTACATCACCCGCGGTGCGTTCCTCGCGACCTTCATCAACACCTACGCCGCCCTCCCGATGGCGCTGACCGGTGCGCTCACCGGGCGCCGGGCCTCCCGCCGGGTCAACGAGACCGCGAACTTCTTCGCGGTGACGACGTTGCCGGGAGCCCTGGACCGCTACGGAGAAGGCTTCCAGGCCGCCGCCATGGTGCGGCTGATGCATTCGATGGTGCGCTGCAACGCGCTCACCAGCCCCGAGGGATGGGACCCCGAGGTGTACGGGGTGCCGGTGCCGCAGGTGGACCAGATGCCGGCCGGAATGTTCAACATGTACCTGGCGGCGGTGCTCGCCAAGAGCGCCGGCCGCGACGAGTTCTCCCCGCGCGAGCGCGCGATGCTGGAGTTCAGCCGGTACCGGTGCTTCCTGCTCGGCCTGCCCGAAGAACTCCTGCCCACCACGGCGGCCGGGATCATCGATGTCTTCCACGCGCGGGCGGCGACGTTGCGCCGCGGTTTCGACGACGCGACCTGCGGGCAGCTGGTCCGCTCCACCATGGCCGCCGACCTCCGGCAGGGGAACTCGCTGCTGGACCAGGCCGCCGAAACCGTCGAGCGCAGCTGGAGCAGGGCCTTCTTCCTGGGGATCTGCGGCGGCGACCTCAAGCGGGCCGAAGCCATGAGCGTCCAGTTCGGGCCGGTCGACGCCGCGTGCGTGGCCGCCACCGCGCCGTTCGTGCTGGGCCGTTTCGTGGCGATGTCGGTGGTCGCAGGACAACCCTTCCTGCGGAAGCTGACCGACTGCTACACCACCCGCGTGGTCAAGCAGCGCCTCGCCGAGTACGGAAACCCCGAGTACGCCACCGATGCCGCCACGTACCCCCGGAGAGCGACCAGAAGTGCCACCTGACCCGCTCCCGATCGCCGAAGTCGTGAGACGGCAACCGATATTCGGCGAGATCGAGGAATGCGCGACGATGACCCGGTTTCCATCGTGGACGGCGGACGAGGTGACTCGTTCGCACGACGTTGGTAGCGTGTTGGGAAATGCCCGCCGTGCAGTCATTGTCGTGAATCCTGGTCAGCGCGAGCCCACGTAGGGTGACTCCTCGGCCGATCGGATCGCGTTGGAACGTGGTCACATTCGCCCCGGCTGACGCAGAAACAACTCCATTCCCACCTGTCTCAGCGGGTGCTTCCGACGAGTGCCCGTGGGTGACACTTGGATCTTCACTCGAACGGATGACGAAATTCCGGGTATTTAGTCCCGGTCAGGCGTGGAGTGATGCACTCTACGTAAGAAAGCCTGGCGATCTTTGGGTGTGTTACGGAGACTTTCGGCCATGGAGCAAGCCCCCACTCACACTCCGTACACGCCCGCTCAGTACCAGCGGGCGCGCAACGACTACCCCTTCAGCTATGACCCGTGGGGTTCGACCGGGCCCGCGGAGACCAACACCGAAGCTGTTGATCCGTCGCTCGACGAGGCTCCCCGGCCGTCGTCGATGCAGAGGCTGGGCGAGCGGTTCAAGCAGATGCCCCGCCCCCGATTTCCCGAGCACGTCGCTCTGAAGCGTTCGCCCAAGCGTCACGGCGTGACCGCCGTGGTGGTGGCCGCGGCGCTGCTGAGCAGCGGAGCCACCGCCGTCGCGACCTACGGACTCGCCTCGTACGCTTCCCAGCCCGCCGCATCCCCGCAGGCGACCGCGGCTGCCGTGCAGCCCAGCGTCGTGTCCCTCGACCTCGCCGGCCCCCAGGGCAAGAGCACCGGTAGCGGTGTCGTCGTGGACGAAGGCGGGCGCATCCTGACCAACAACCACGTCGTGGCCAAGGCCGCGAGCGGCGCAACGCTGACGGTGACGTTCAACGACGGCAAGAAGGCACCCGCGCGGGTGCTGCAGCAGGATCCCCGCGCCGATCTCGCGGTCGTCCAGGCCGACGGGGTGCAGGGCCTCACGCCCGCGAAGCTCGCCTACGGGTCGGAGCCCGAGGTCGGTCAGCAGGTCATCGCCATCGGTTCACCACTGGGCCTGCCCGGCACGGTCACCAGCGGGATCGTCAGCGCGCTGCACCGCACCGTCCCGACCGGGAAGGGCACCGGACTCGGCAACGCGATTCAGACCGATGCTGCGATCAACCACGGGAACTCCGGCGGACCGCTGGTCAACATGGACGGTGAAGTCGTCGGCATCAACACCGCCGTCGCCGGTACCAAGCAGGGCGACGAGGCGGCCGGGCTCGGGTTCACCGTGCCGATCGACCAGGCTCGCGGGTTGATCGAGCAGCCGGCCCGGTAGGAGGAGTCACCGGTGGGCCCGCCGGTGCGGGCCCCCGCCGTGGTCGGCCAGGTGCTCGCGAATCTGCTTGCGGGCGCGGTGAAGGCGGCTCACCACGGTTCCGATCGGGACGTCGAGCGCGATGGCGGCCTCCGCGTACGAGAGGCCCTCGATGTCGACGAGGTCGATCACCCTCTTGTTCGGCTGTCGCAGCATCCCGAGGGCCTGCTCGACGGCGTAGTCGAAGGAGTCGTCAACGACGACGTCCTCCGGTGACACGTGCGGTGCGGGATCGCTGATGGTCTCGTCGCGATCGGCAGCGCCGAAGATCAGCAGAGGAGTGCGGCGGCGAACCCTGCTGACGTGGGTGTTGTGCAGGATCCGCAGCAGCCACGCTCGTGGGAAGTAGCCGTCGAAACTCGTGATTCCGCGGTACGCCAGCAGCAGCGTGTCCTGAGCCAGGTCCTCGGCGTCAGCGGGTTGGTTGGTGAGCGATCGCGCCACCCGCAGCAGCAGTGGGATCTCGGGGACGATGTACCGGTCGAACAACTGCTGCTTTTCGACCACGGAGAAAGTGTCGGACTTGTCCACTGTCTCGACACCCCCTTCTTCGTGGAAGACGCCTGACCGCGGAGTGCGTGACCGCGTTGAGCGAGAGCGTTCACCTCTACCGGGGGCAGGGATCGGGCCTTCCATTCAGTGCCAATCGTGTTGTTCTTGGAGCTATCCGGCTTAAGGCCAAGGATCCTGGGTAATAGAGATGGCAATAAGGGCACAAAGTCACACTCCGAGGATGCGGAAGTCTGCCGCCCTACGCGGAAATGCGGCCGATGACCGCGGTGTAGAATGAGCGTTGTCTGCACCCACGCGAGGTGAGAGCCGGGAAGGTGGTGTGCCGTGCCTGCATGGTTCGGGCCCCTGCGGCGAGATCATCGGTCACAGCAGTGGGCGCAGCGCGCCAAGGACGAGCGCACCAGGCAATGCGTGGAGACGCTTTCCTTGCTGCAGCGGTACATCGATCGGGAGCTGGACCCGTCGGAGCTCGAGGAATTCGAGCGTCATCTGGACAAGTGCCGGGCGTGTGAAGCGGAAACGCGGCTGTACCTCGACATCAAGAGCAGCCTCGCGGACCGCAGGAAGTGCTTCGACGAAGCGGCATCGTCCCGCTTGCGGCGCTTCGCGATGGACTTGCGCTACCGGGACTGAAATTCACCGACATCACGGCATTCTTGCGAACCAGACGAGCGACAACCCGGCTGCCGCGACCATCGCGATGAGCGCGGAGAGGAAGAACCAGCTGCTGATGTCGACGGGAACGATCGGCGGCGAGACCGACTCACCGATGTTGCTGTAGATGGCCTGCAACTGACTTTCGTTGGCGGCGGTGAACGTCAGTCCGCCGGTGTCCCGGGCCAGGCGTTCCAATTCCCGGGTGTCGAGGGGAACGTCCACAGGCCCCCTGGCGAGCTGGACCTTCCCGGTCGGCGTTCCCAGCGCGATCGTCGACACCGGGACCCGGGCGGCGCGGGCCGCGTCGATCGCCGCCTCCGGCGGTGGTCCTGTGTTGCTCGCGCCGTCGGAGAGCAGCACGATGCCCGCGGAACCGCCGCCCGTGGTGCGCACGGTGTTGAGCGCGGTCAGCACCGCCTGGCTCAGCGATGTGTTCGACTGGAAGTTCAGCCTGCCGAGGGCATCGGTGATCGCTTGGTGGTCCCGCGTGGGCGGGACGTCGACGTTGGCCGAGGCGGCGAAGCTGACCAGCCCCACCTGGGTGTCCTCCGGCACCGAGGTCAGGAAGTCCCGGACCGCGGACTTCATGGCCTCGGAGCGGTTCGGCGGTACGTCGTTGGCCAACATCGAGGGCGACACGTCCACGGCCAGCATGACGACGCTGTTCCGCTCTGGATCGGGCATCCGGACCGTCGGCCCGGACAGGCCCAGCACCATGATCAGCGTGGCGAGCAGCAACAGCGCGGGCGGCACGTGGCGGCGCCACGCCGGTCGCCGAGGCATCACCGAGGCGAGCAGGTCGAGGTTGGTCAGCGTGACCGTGTATCGAAGACGCCGGCGCTGGACGAGAAAATAACCCACTGCCAGGGCCGCGACGAGCACGAGAAGCCACAACCATGCCGGTGTCGCGAAGCTCAGACCACCCATGATGACCGCCGATAGCCGTATTGTCGGTGCCGCCGGAGTTGGAAGAAGCGGACCAGCTGGCCGATCCAGTCCTGATCGGTGCGCAGCTGCAGGTGCTCGGCTCCGGCGTCGCGGATGATGCGGGCGATCCGTTCCCTCTGCTGCCGGGCCGCCTCCTCGTAGCGCTCGCGCAGCTGGCCGTCGAGGGTGTCGATGGTCAGCCTCGAACCGGTTTCGGGGTCCTCGACCGCCAGCGATCCGACCGCGGGAAGCCGCAGTTCGAGCGGATCGACTAGTTCGACGGCCACCACCGTGTGGCGTTGGGACAGCCGGTGCAGATCGTTGGCCCAGCCCGGCTGGACGAGGAAGTCGGAGATGACCGCGACGAACCCGCGGCGACGTGCGACCGTCCCGACCTGGGTCAGGGCGGGCCTGAGGTCGGTGCGGCCGACGGGTCGTTCGGGCCGGGCGCTGCGGGTGTTGAGCTGGGCGATGCGGTGCAAGGTCGCCTGCAGGTGGATCTTCCCCGAGCGCAGGGGCCTGACCTCGGTGTCGCCGTCGATGAGCAGCACCGCGCCGATGCGGTTGGCCAGCCACGTGGCGGCGAACCCGAACGCGGCAGCGCCGAACAGCGCGAGTTCCCGCTTCTCACCACCCCGGGTGCCGAAGGACTGGCTCGCGGACAGGTCCACGACCAGCCACACGTCGAGCTCGTGGTCGCGGATCGGGTCGCGGACGTGGGTGTGCGTCGTGCGGGCGGAGAGGTTCCAGTCGATCATGCGCACGTCGTCGCCGGGCACGTAGAGCCGCCCCTCGCCGGCCTCGTCGCCCGGCCCCGGGAAGAAACCCTGGTAGTCGCCGTGCACGGCACCGGCCAGCCGCTGCGAGATGAGCAGCTCCAGCTGAGCCAGCACCCGCCGGGTGGCGGGCTGCTCGTGATGCGCCCGCATCAGGAACGACCCCAGAGCGAAGACCTGCTCTTGGCCGGCCGGGGCTGGTGCACGCGATCCAGCAGCTTGTGGATGATGTCGTCAGCGGTGACCCCGTCGGCCAGCGCCTCGTAGGTCAGGACCAGCCGGTGCCGCAGCACCGCCGGCGCGAGGTGGTGGACGTCCTCGGGGACCGCGTAGCCGCGGCCGTGGATGAGGGCGAACGCTCGCGCCGCGGCGATCAGGCCGAGACTGGCGCGAGGGCTCGCGCCGACCGAGAGGTAGGGCGCGATGTCGGCGAAACCGAGTTCGCTGGGCGTGCGGGTGGACATCACCAGCGCCACCGCGTACTCCATCACCAGAGGATCGACGTAGACCTGGGTGGCGGCGTCCTGCAGCGCGGTGAGCCGCTCGGCGTCGAGGACCTGCTTCGGGACCGGTGTCCCGGTGCTCATCCGCCGCACGATCTCCAATTCGTCGCCCGCCTGCGGGTAGTTGATGAGGATCTTGACGAGGAAGCGGTCGCGCTGCGCTTCGGGCAGCGGGTAGACGCCTTCGGTCTCGATCGGGTTCTGCGTGGCCATCACCAGGAACGGGCGCGGCATCGCCCACGTCTGCCCGCCGATGCTGACCTGCCGCTCGGCCATGACCTCCAGCATCGCCGACTGCACCTTCGCCGGTGCGCGGTTGATCTCGTCGGCGAGCACGAAGTTGGTGAACACCGGACCCAGTTCGATGTCGAACTCCTCGCGCGACGCCCGGTAGATGCGCGTCCCGACGATGTCCGACGGTACGAGGTCGGGCGTGAACTGGATGCGGGTGAAATCCACGTCGACGGCTTGGGCGAGCGTCTTGATGGTCAGCGTCTTGGCGACCCCGGGAAGCCCTTCGAGCAAGCAGTGCCCACCGGCGAGCAGGCATACGACGATCTCCTCGGTTTCCGGCTCGTGGCCGACGATGACCTTCTTGAGCTCCCAGAGCAGTCCGCGCATCACCTCGCCTTCGCGATGGCGGAGGATCTCGGACTCCTCACCCAGGTTCCACGCCGTGTTCTCGTTCATTGGTCGAACTCCCGCCTGGTAGAGATCTCAGGTGTGGCTGCCCGCCGAATATCCGAGCGCGACGCGGGCGAGCGCGGCGCGGTCGCGCAATCGCATGTGCGCGTAACCGCTTTCGACGATCTCGTGATGGGCGAGTTGGCTCACCACGCGGCTGATGCTGGTGCGCTGCACGCCGAGCAGTTCGGCGATCATCTGGTGGGTCAGGTGCGTGACGTTGGCATCGGCGAACTCGTGCAGCAGCAGGGATGAGACCTGCGCCCGCAGATCGCCGGCCAGCATGTCGAGCAGTCGGCGTTCGTACCCGGCCATCCGGCACGCCATCGCATCGCTCCACCGCAGGGCGAACTCCGGGTAGCGCTGGATCAGCCACCGGAACTCGTCGCCGGGCAGGCGGATGATGTCGGTGTCGAGCAGAGCGATCGCTTCCTTCTCCGCCCGAATCTCGGTCATCACCTCGACGTCGCCGACGATCCCGCTCTCCCGCAGCAGCATCAGCGTCGCTGAACCGGGGCTGCGCAGTGCCACGAGTCCCCGTTCGATGATGGACACCGCCCCGACGGTCGCTCCCACGCCGAAGATGCGATCGCCGGGTGAGAGGCTGTGGTGCCGCAGATTGGGCGCGAGCACCCGAAGTGCGGTGCGCAGTTGCTGATCGATGAAAGAGGACGTCCCGGAGAGGGGATCCCGGTGCGGCGCCGGGTAAGCGGCCGACGGCCCCGTCATCGGGCCCTTCGAGCTCGGCGACGGGGCCGGTCCGCCGGTGGCGCGCGACGGTGTCTCCGACATCGTTGCGCCTCCTCCGCTGTAGTGGTGTGCCTCGCTCCGAATGAGTCGCAGCGAGGCACACCGGGTGGTTATCAGTTGGGACCGTCGTTGTCCCGATCGTTGTGCTGGTTGTTCTGATCGGTCCGGTCGTTGTCCTGGTTGCTGTCGTTCTGGTTGTCGTCCAGGTTGTTGTCCTGATCATTCTGGTCGTTGTCGCGGTTCAGGTCGTCCTGCTCGTCGCTCTGCTGAGTCGCAGGTGCCTGCTCCTCGAGACCGTCCTGATCGGACTGGCCCGGCTGGTCGGGTGCGGGAGCGGTGGTGTCGCCGCCGCCCAGGCCCCGGTTGGAAAGCAGGTTGCCGTTGCCCTGCTCGTCCTGGACCGCGTTGCTCTTGATCGTCACGGAGTCGGAAGCCTCAGCGGATGCCCGGTTGAAGCTGACCACGACGCTGTTTTCGTCGACCTCGACGACGTCCCTGGCTTCGATCCGGTCGCCGGCCGAGGTGACCAGCTGGAAGCCGGCCTTGTCGTATTCCTTGCTGTCGTCGATCTTCTCGTCGAAGTCCAGGCGAACCTGGCCGGTCTCGGAGTCGACCGAGGAGCCCGTGAGATCCGGACCCGAGGTGAGGCTGCCCGACCTGTCGCCGCCGACGCTCTGGTCACCCACGGCGTTCGGGGTGGCGGAGCCATCGGACGACTCAGCGGCACCCTCGTCCACTGCGGCCAAGCTGATCTGGTCGCCGTAGTTCTGGATCTCCGGGTACGCGACCCGAATGGTGTCCGGTGAGGGCTGCACCATGCTGTCGCCCTGGATCGCCTTGCCGTCCGCGGTGTAGACCGTGAACTTCTTGGCGTCCTCGGCGGTCACTGGCTCATCGAACTTGTAGTCGAACTGCGTCTTGCCGACGAGTCCGCTGATGGAGGCCAGGTTCGGCCCGGTGGTGTCCTCGCCCGTGGACGTCGGTGCGTTCTTCACGCCCCGGGTGTCGCTGACGGCATCGGCCTTGGCGAACTGCCGCACGCCGTCCCCGACCTGGGAGTCGAACTGGACGGTGACCGTGTCGTCGTTGGAGGTGACGATGGACTGCCCGTCGATCGCCCGGCCATCGCGGGTGTAGAGACCGAACTTGGAGGCGTCGGCTCCGCCGCCGTCCTCCTTGAGGTTGCGGTCGAACGTGTAGGTCACCTGATCGAGGGTGTCGTTCGAGCGCGCGCTCTCCAGCCGCGGAGCGTCGGTGCCGCTGACGCCGCCCTCGCCGCCCTGGAGCTCGACGGTGTTGGGCAGGTTGGTGCGACCGCTCTCGTTCTCCACCGCCTGGGAATCGGTGATCGCCACCGTGAACGCCTCGACATCGGTTCCGGGCGCGTACTCGGTGAGCACCGTGTTGGTGTCGCCACTCTTGATCTGCGCGCTCTGCGCCGTGACCGAGGCATTGGTGGCGAAGCCGGACAGCTGGAAGGACCCCGGATCTCCCACGTCGCTGACGGACTTGGCGAAGCGGTACTCCACCTGCTCCGGCGCGTTGTCGTCGAGATCCTGGCTGACGACCTGCACCGATTCAACGGTCATGCCGGTGTCGATCCCGCCGTTCATCTGATCGCCACGCCCCTCGTCCTGGCCGGGCTGCTGACCACCAGGAGGCTGCTCCTCGAGGCCAGGGGGCGGCGGTGCAGGGGGTGCCGGAGCAGGCGGAGCCGGTGGCGGTGGCGGTGGCTGGGCAATCCCGGTGCCACCCATCGCGATCAGCACGCCGCTCGCGCCGGCAGCGGCGATTACTGCTGCCGTGCGACGCGTTCTCTCCGTGCGTGCTCGTTTGCTACTGGACATCACGGTCTCCTCCCGCATGTCATGCGAATCCGTACTCGAGGAAACGCCGACCTGGAGGAAAACCTTTCGAAATGTTCGAAATCGGACGAAGTGGTGACGGCAGTGGCGATCTGCGCGAGGTGTCAGCGCCAGTGGTACCTGAGAACCAACGGTGAACGGGAACGCGCGAATGGCCTGCGGGATCTCTCCGCGGGTTCAAGCCCGGGCGAGATTCCCCTTGCCCTGCAAGCGGAAGTGCCGGACGAGGGCGGTGACCGCCTCGCGGCCCGCTCGGTTGGCACCGACCGTGGATTGCGAGGGCCCGAAACCGGTCAGGTGGATCCGCGGTTCTCCGACGACCTGGGTGCCGCGCACCTGGATGCCGCCGAGCTCGTTGCGCAGCCCGAGCGGATCGAGGTGGGCGAGGGCGGGCTTGAACCCGGTGGCCCACAGGATCGTGTCCACCGGGGTGAAAGTTCCGTCGGCTTCTCGGACACCGGTCGGTTCGATCGCGCTGAACATGGGGTGGCGTTGCAGCGCTCCGCGCGCCTGGGCGGCCAGCGCGTACGGCGTCCACAGGAGATCGGTGTAGGACACGACGCTTCCGGCGGGCCTGCCGGCCTCCACGTCGGCGGCGACCTTGGCGACGACCTCGCGCCCGGCGGAGCTGTCGAACTCGCCGTCGCGGAACACCGGTTCGCGGCGGGTGTACCAGAAGGTGGTCGCCACCCGGGAGATCTCCTCCAGCTGCTGCAGCGCGGAGATGCCACCGCCGACGACGGCCACGCGTGATCCGGCGAACCGCTCGGCGGAGACGTAGTCGCGGGTGTGCAGCTGGATGCCGGTGAACGTCTCCTGCCCGGGGTAGTGGGGCAGGACCGGATTGGACCAGGTTCCGGTGGCGTTGATGATCGCGCGCGCGATCCACGAGCCGTGGTCGGTCTCGACCACCAGGGTGCCGTTGAGACCGAGGCGGACGGCGTTGACGGTCACCGGCCGCAGGATCGGAAGCGCGGTCGCCTCCTCGAAGGCGTCGAAGTACCGCGGCACCGCCACGCGGCTGGGCTCGTCCGGGTCGATCGGGGGCTGGGCGAACCCGGGCAGGTCGAAGATGCCGTTCACGGTCGCCATGCGCAGCGACTCCCAGCGGTGCCGCCACGCCCCACCGGGCGCCTGACCGGCGTCGAGCACGACGAAGGTCTTCTCGGAATCGGGGTTCTCCAGCGCGCTGCGGAAGTCCCGGCGCTGCAGGTGGTAGCCCGCGGACAGACCGGACTGGCCTCCACCGATGACCACCACCGTCGCCGCGCGGGACTTCGCGGGATTCGGGGACACCTGCATGCTGCTCTCCGGACGTCGCACGGCTGCGCATGCCGTTCAACAACGGACACGACCACGAATTCCGGCCGGTGGCGCAGAACACTGCCGCCGAAGGGGTCGTGATCGCGGACGGCTGGGAGATCTTCAGGTCCGGTCGAGGAGACCGCCTGTGATGAGCTCGGCCATGTGGCGCGCGGTGTTCTCCTGGCTCTCCCGGGTCACGGGGCGGGCGCGGCCGAGCCGGTGCGCGAGCGGGAGTTGCACCAGGGCCGCAACGGGGCTGATGACGGCGAAGAAGAGCACGTCCACGGGAACGCTGGGCATGCGTCCGTCGGCCATGAGCCTTTCGACGGCGGGGACGAGCGGCGCCAGCGTGGGGTTGACGTAGTTGTCGTAGAGGTAATCGAGGCGTTCGGATTCGTGGGCGAACTCGTCGGCCAGCACGCGTCCGAGCAGCGGGGCTTCCACGGCGGCCTGGTAGAAGTGCGTGATCACGGTCCGGACCAGCTCGGCGTCGCCCAGGTCGGCGTCGAGGAGCCGCCGTCGTTCCCGCTGGTCGTCGGCCAGCGCCGAATCGACCACGGCGCGCCAGAAGTTGGCCTTGGAACCGTAGCGGTCGTTGATGAAGTTGTGGCTGACGCCGAGCCGTCGCGCCAGTTCCCTGGCCGAGGTGCGGTCGTAGCCGAGCTCGGCGAACGCTTCCATGCCGAGCCGGAGGACCTCGGCTTCGGCGGGTGCTGAAGGCGTGGCCGCCGAGGGACGCCCCGGGCCGCGCGTGGTCACCGACTCCTCTGCCGTCATGCGCTCATTCTCCCCGCGGTCGTGCGGCCTGTTCCCAGGACTCGACTTGACGGCTGTCAGAATACGTCTAATCTGACAGGTGTCATCTCGTGTTCGGGGAGGAAGAACTCATGGCGCAGGACGCACCGGACATCCGGGTCCCTGATCTCACGGGTCGGCTCGCCCTGGTCACCGGCGCCAGCGACGGCGTCGGCCTGGGGCTGGCGGCCCGGCTCGCCGCAGCGGGCGCCGAGGTCGTCATGCCGGTCCGCAACCGGCGCAAGGGCGAGGCCGCGCTCGCGGAGATCCGCCGCAGGCACCCGCAGGCCGCGGTCTCCTTGCGGGACCTGGACCTGTCCTCGCTGGCGTCGGTCGCCGAGCTGTCCGAGCAGCTCGCCGCCGAGGGCAGGCCGATCCACGTCCTGGTCAACAACGCCGGTGTCATGACCCCGCCCGAGCGGCAGGTCACCGAGGACGGTTTCGAGCTCCAGCTCGGGACCAACCACCTCGGGCACGTCGCCCTGGTAGCCCGCTTGCTCCCGCTCCTGCGCGCGGGCCAGGCGCGGGTGACCTCGCAGATCAGCATCGCCGCCGACCGGCACTCCATCAACTGGGACGATCTCCAGTGGGAACGGCGCTACAGCGGCAACCGGGCCTACAGCCAGTCGAAGATCGCGTTCGGCCTGTTCGGGCTGGAGCTCGACCGCCGCAGCCGGGAGAGCGGCTGGGGCATCACGAGCAACCTCTCCCACCCCGGCGTGACGCCCACCAACCTCCTGTCCGCGCGTCCGGAGGTGGGTCGCGGGCGCGACACCGCGGCAGTGCGGGTCATCCGAGCGCTGTCGGCTCGCGGAGTCCTGGTCGGGAAGGTCGAAACGGCGCTGTTGCCAGCGCTTCTCGCCGCGACCGCGCCCGACGCCGGTGGTCGGCTCTACGGGCCCAGCGGTTTTCGGCACCTCTCCGGTCCGCCGGGGGAGCAGAAGCTGTACTCCCGCCTGCGCAGCACCGAGGACGCCCAGCGGATGTGGAAGATCTCCGAGGACCTGATCGGCTTTCAGTTCCCGGACGCTTGACCGCGGGGTGATGCCTGGATCAGGCGCCGGGGCGGATCTCGTGCGGTGGCGTTCCCGGCACGATCCGGTTGCGGGTGCCGCCGAGCAGCTCGACCTCGGTGGTGACGACGTCGCCGGGCCGCAGCGGCGGGCGGACGTCCTGGCCGTACCGGCCCCACAGCTCGGCCAGGCACCCGTTGCGGCAGGTGCCCGATCCCAGCAGGTCACCGGGCCGGATCGAGGTGCCGCGCGAGGCGTAGGCGGCCAGCGCGGGGAAGCTCCATGCCATGTTGTCCAGCCGGTCGGTGCCGATCTCCTCGCCGTTGACCAGCACGCGCATGGTCAGGTCGTAGGAGGTGCCCGAGGCCCGGTCCCGCAGTTCGTCGGCGGTGACGAACACGGTGCCCAGCGAAGTGGCGGTGTCCTTGCCCTTTGCCGGGCCGAGCTTCAGCCGCATCTCGTGGAACTGCACGTCGCGCGCCGAGAAGTCGTTGAACACCACGAAACCCGCGATGTGCTCGGCTGCCTCGGCCACGGTGAGGTCCCTGCCCGCGCGGCCGACGACCGCGGCCACCTCCAACTCGAAGTCGAACCGCTCGCAACCGGGCGGCACGGGCACGTCGTCGTGCGGGCCGACGGTCGCGTAGGGGTTGGAGAAGTAGAACGCGGGGATCTCCCAGAACTCCTCCGGGACCACGGCGTTCGGATCCAGGTTCCTGGCTATGCCCGCGGTGTGCTCGGGGAAGGTGGAGAAGTCCCGCACTGTCGGCGGCTCCAGCGGCGCCAGGAGGTCGGCCTCGTCGAGACGCACCCCGCGGGCGGCGGTGCGCAGCGAGGTGTCGGCGGTGTCGGCCAGCCTGCCGTCGTCGGCCAGCAGCGTCGGCAGGTCGAGTCCTGCGGGCAGGTCGATCAGGACGTCCTCGTCGTCGAGCACGGCGAGCCTCGGGCCTTGATCCGACCGGTGCCGGACGATTCGCATGATGCCTCCTCGATGATCCACTGCGATGCTAGGCAGCCGGAGCACCTCGGCGGAAATGCGCGGATCGGCTGGCTGGTATTCGCGCGGTGGATGGCTCGTAGGATCGCTCCGGTGACGACGCGGGAGGTACGGGCGTGAATCTGGGACAGGTCGATCTCAACCTGCTGGTCGTGCTCGACGCTCTGCTGCGCGAGCAGAACGTCACCCGCGCCGCCGAGCGGCTGCACATGTCCCAGCCCGCCACGAGCACCGCCCTGGCGCGGCTGCGCAAGCTCCTCGGCGATCCGCTGCTGGTCAAGCAGGGGCGCTACCTGCGGTTGACGCCGCGCGGTGAAGCGCTCGTCGAGCCCGTGCGCGAGGTGCTCGGGACGATCGAGCAGCACATCGTCGCACCCCCGGACTTCGACCCCGCCCACGACGAGCGGACCTTCAACCTGGCCTCCAGCGACTACGTCGGCGTCGTGATCATGCGCCCGCTGCTGGAGCGGGTGAACGGGCTGATGCCCAACGTGCGCTTGGAGATGGGTGCGCTGTCCGGCGACGCCGCGCGCATGATCGAGCGCGACGAGATCGACCTGGTGATCCTGCCGGAGGTGCTGGCCGAGGGCATGCTGTCCGCGTCGTGCTCCAGCGCGCCGGTGGTCCGCGACCGGTACGTGGGAGCGGTGTGGTCGCAGCACCCGCTGGCGGGCGGATCGCTCCCGCTGGAAGCACTCACCCGGTACCCGTACCTGGCCTACGCGCCGCCGAACGGGTGCAGCCTGATGGACGAGGACATCGAGCGGGCCGGAGTCACCCCGAGGGTCGAGGTCACCTCGGTCAACTTCATCACCATGCCGTTCTTGATGGCGGGCACCGACCTGGTCACCATCATCCCGGAGAGCCTCGGCGAGCAGCTCGCGCCCGCCGCTGGGATCGAACTGCTGGAACCGGAGTTCCCGCTGCGCCCGGTGCGCGAATCCGCCTACTGGCACAGCCGCAGGGACGCCGACCCCGCGCACCGCTGGTTGCGCGAGCAGCTGCTCGCCGTCCTGCCATAGCTGGTATTCACACCACGTATTTCCGCGCCCACCCCACGCGCCCTTAGCGTCGAACGCGTCGAAGGAGGACGCGATGACGCGACGGGTGGACGGCTACGCCCTGGGCACTTTCTCGGACGGTTCCGGCAGTTTCGCCGGTCTCGTCGCGGGTGACCGGGTGCTGCGGCTGGAAGATGTGGGGACCGTTCGGGACCTGCTGGACGACTGGGAGGCGAAGCGGAGCGCGCTGCCGGAGCTTGCGGCGACCCTGTCGAGCGGCGGCGGGACGCCGCTGGCGGAGCTGACCGTTCAGGCGCCGGTGGAGCCGCGCCAGATCATCCAGGCGGGGGCCAACTACCGAAGCCACGTCGCCGAGATCGTCCTGTCCGGCCGGGAAGCCGACGACACCCGCAGCGATGAGGAGTTGCGCCGCGACGCCGAGCGCATGATGGACGACAAGGCCCGCACGGGAAGCCCGTTCTTCTTCAGCGGCCTGCCCGCCGCGATCTGCGGACCGGACGACGACGTGCTGCTGCCGGCCGAGTCCTCGCAGGTCGACTGGGAGGTCGAGCTGACCGCCGTCATCGGCAAGGCCGCGCACCGCGTGCCGCGCGAACGCGCGTTGGAGCACGTCGCCGGCTTCACCGTGTGCAACGACGTCAGCGCGCGCGACCTCCAGTTCCCGGCTGAGCACCGGCCGCTGGGCGGTGACTGGATCCGGGCGAAGAACCGCCCGACCTTCCTGCCGACCGGGCCGTTCATCGTCCCGACCGAGCAGCTGCCGGGTTACCGGGAACTGGAGATCACCCTCGACCTCAACGGGGCGCGCAAGCAGTCCGACGTCGCGGCGAACCTGCTCTTCGACGTCGAAGCGCTGGTATCGGCGATCTCCGCGGCGACCACTCTGCACCCGGGCGACCTGATCCTGACCGGCAGCCCTGCGGGCAACGGCGGGAAGTGGCAGCGCTGGTTGCAGCCGGGCGACGTGCTGGAAGCGGCCATCTCGGGCATCGGCGCGCAGCGCAACACCTGCGTCCCGGAGCCCCGATGAACCGGCCGGGCCCGGGACGGGCGCAGGAGGTCTCCGACGGGGTCCACGCCTTCGTGCAGCCAGACGGCAGCTGGATGATCAACAACAGCGGGTTCGTCACCGGAACCTCCGGGGTGCTGTGCGTGGACGCGTGCGCGACCGAACGCCGCACCCGCGACCTGCTCGCCGCCATCGCCGAGGTGACGGCAGCGCCCGTGCGGACGTTGGTCAACACCCACCACCACCCCGATCACACCGCGGGCAACGGGTTCTTCCCGAACGCCACCATCGTCGCGCACGAGCAGGCCCGCCCGGAGATGCGGGCGCTCGGCCTGCCCGGGAACGACGGGATCTGGTCCGATGTGGACTACGGCGATCTCGAACTCCAGCTGCCGTTCCTGACCTTCACCGACCGGATCGCGGTGTGGGTCGACGACCTGCGCTGCGAGCTGATCCACCCCGGACGGACCGCGCACACCACCAACGACGTCGTGGTGTGGATCCCGGAGCGCTCCGTGCTCTTCGCAGGCGACCTGGTGTTCAACGGCGGAACCCCGTTCCTGCTCTCGGGATCGGTGCGCGGCTCCATCGACGTCCTCGAACACTTCCTGGCCCCGCTGGGGGCCACCACGATCGTGCCCGGCCACGGCCCGGTGTGCGGACCGGAGGTCATCGACGAGGTGCTGGACTACCTGCGCTTCGTCCTCGACCTCGCCGCGCGCGGCCGGGAAGCCGGTTTGAGCCCGCTGGACCTGGCTCGGGAGACCGACCTCGGCAGGTTCGCCGACTGGACCGACGGTGAGCGCATCGTCGGCAACCTGCACAGCGCCTACGCCGAGGAATCCGGGCAGCCGCTCGACGCCGGAGCCGCGCTGCGCGACATGGTCGCCCACAACGGCGGCCGTCCGCTGACCTGTCTCGCTTGAAAGACCTTTTCCCGCACCGCAGAGGAGTGTTGAATGTCCGAGATCTTGTTGTCCCAGCTCGCCCACGTCGAGCTGATCAGCCCGAAGCCCGCGGAGACCGTCGAGTGGATGAAGGAGGTCTTCGGGCTGGAGGAGACCACCAGCGAGGGCCAGTCGGTCTACCTGCGGGGCTGGGCGGAATGGCTGCACTCGAGCCTGATCATCACCGAGGGCCGCGAACCCGGTGTCGGCCGGATCGGCTGGCGCACCTACGGCCCTGAGGACCCGGAGATCGTCGCGAAGCGGCTGGCCGACACCGAGGAAGCGGTGGGCTGGGTCGACGACTGGACCGGGCACGGCGCCACCTACCAGTACCGCGCCCCGCACGGCAGGCACCTGCACGAGGTGTTCTGGGACGTCGACCGCTACCAGGCCCCGCCGGAGCAGCAGGACCCGGTGATCAAGAACCGGCCGCAGCGCTTCTCCGGCAAGGGGATCGGGGCCCGCTACCTCGACCACGTCACCATGCCGACCCAGAACATGCGCGGCGACATCGACTTCTACAAGCGGCTCGGCGCCCGCCACACCGCGCAGACCGAGGTCGAACCGGGTTTCGAGGTGTTCTCCACGTTGACCTGCAACGGCATTCGCTCCACGCACGACCTCGCGCTGGTCCCCGACTTCAGCGGCATGACCGGGCGCGCTCACCACATCGCCTTCCGGGTCGACCAGCGCCAGGACGTGGATCGCGCGGCCGAGGTCTTCCTGGCCAACGACACGCCGATCGAGTTCGGGCCCGGGGTGCACGGCATCGACGAGATCACCTACCTCTACGTCCGCGAGCCCGGCGGGTTCCGAATGGAGATCAACGCCGGCGGCTGGGTCAACACCATGCCCGACTGGGAGACCACCACCTACCAGGCCGCGGGAGGCAACCCGGGGCAGAGCATCTGGCGCAACGTCGAAGCGCCCGAGGGGTTCCACGAGTCCTGGCCGCTGCCCGCGGGCGACGCCGCCGAGAAGCAGAACGCGGGCGTCGCGGGCGAGAACGTGCGCGACTTCTTCGGCGAGCAGGCGGGCACGTCGCGATGAGCGTGCGACGCGTGCTCGTCATCGGCGGCGGGATCGGTGGCCTCTCGGCCGCCATCGCGTTGCGCCGGACCGGTGTCGAGGTCGAGCTGATCGAGAAGAACGCCGAGTGGACGGTCTACGGCGTCGGGATCATCCAGCCGGGCAACGCGTTGCGCGCTCTGGACCAGCTCGGTCTGGCCGAGCAGTGCGCGGCGCAGGGATATCCGATGCGCGGCGTGCGCAGCCTGACCGCCGACGGCCAGACGGTGCTGCGGGACGACACCCTGCCCTCGGCCGTCCCGGGCCTGCCGCCGAACAACGGCATCACCCGACGCAGGCTGCACGACATCCTCGTCTCGGCCGCGCGGGAGGCAGGGACGGAGATCCGGACCGGCGTCACCGCGTCCGCGGTGGACCAGGCGCCGGAGGAGGTGCACGTCGGGTTCAGCGATGGGCGGCAGAACTCCTACGACCTGGTGGTGGGCGCCGACGGCCTGTACTCGCGGCTGCGCGAGCAGCTGTTCGGCGAGCACCTCAAGGCGAAGTTCACCGGGCAGGTCGCCTGGCGCATCAACCTGCCCCGAATTCCCGAGCTCGACCGGCTGTGGGTGTACCGGGGTTCGCGGGGAACGGCGGGTTTCGTCCCGCTGGCCCCGGACCTGATGTACATGCTCACCATCGAGAAGGTGCCCGACGGCGCCCCGCTGTGGCTCCCGCGGGAAGGGCTGGCCGCCGAGTACCGCAAGCGGCTCGCCGAGTACGGGGGAGCGGTGGCCGAGCACCGCGAGAGGGTGCGCGACGACGCCGAGGTCTTCTACCGCCCGGTGGACAACATCCTGCTGCCCGCGCCGTGGTACCGGGGCCGAGTCCTGCTGATCGGCGACGCGGCGCACGGAACCTCCCCGCACTGCGGGCAAGGCGGCGCGCAGGCCATCGAAGACGGTGTCGTGCTCGCCGAGGAGGTCGCCGCGCACGACTCCGTCGAGCAGGTCCTCGACGGATTCATGCGGCGGCGCTTCGAGCGCTGCAAGACCGTCGTCGAGGGCTCCGAGCGCATCGGCCGCTGGGAGCAGGACCACAGCCTCGACATCGACCCCGACGCCGCGGCCTACGAGGTCACCATGGCGGCGATGGCTCCGCTGTGACCGAGCTTGGAGGAGAACCGATGCCAAGTGTCGATGTGCACGCCCACCTCGGAGTGCCCGCCGTCGACGAGCTGATCGCCGACGAACCGGGCCTGGCGCGGCAGCGGGCCGCCGACGCTGCCGCGCTCGGACCGGAGTCGGCGGCCTACAACGTCGAGCAGATCCGCTCGCTCGCGGTGAAGCTCACCGACGTGGACGTGCGCATCGCCGCCATGGATCACGCCGGCGTGGACGTCCAGGCCGTGAGCCCGGTGCCGCTGCCGCACGCCTGGGCGGAGCGCGCGCTCGCCGAGCGCATCACCGCGCTCACCAACGAGGCGGTCGCGGAGTGCTGCTCGCGGCGGCCGGACCGGCTGGTCGGGATCGGCGCGGTCGCGCTGCAACACCCGGACCTGGCGGCGGAACAGCTGCGGACCGGGGTGCGGGAGCTGGGGTTGCGCGGCGTGCAGATCTCCACCTCGGCCGCACCCGGGGTGGAGCTCGACGACCCGTCTCTGGCGGAGTTCTGGGCCGCGGCGGAGGAGCTCGGCGCCGCGGTGCTGATTCACCCGTGGGGTTGCACGTTGGGTGAACGGCTCAACGCCTACTACCTGTTCAACACCGTCGGCAACCCGGTGGAAACGGCCCTGGCGCTGTCGCGGCTCGCCTTCTCCGGCCTGCTCGAACGCCACCCGGGGCTGCGGATCTGGTCGGCGCACGGCGGCGGCTACCTCGGCAGCTACCTCGTGCGAGCCGATCACGCCTGGCAGGTCCGGGGCGACGCGCGCGCCACCGAAGCACCGCCCAGCGAGCTCCTGCGCCGCACCTTCGTGGATTCCCTCGTCTACACCCCGCAGCAGCTGCGCCACCTGGTCGACGTGATGGGCGCCGGGCAGGTGACGCTGGGCAGCGACTTCCCGTTCGACATGGGCGTCGAGGACCCGGTGCACCGCTTGCTGGCCGCCGACCTGGACGCCACCACCACCGAAGCGATCCGGGGCGGGAACGCCACTCGGCTGCTGGGCCCGATGCCGCCGGTCGGCTGATCGGCCCGCGGCCTCCCGCTCGCACCGTTCGGGTAGCTTCCAACGCAGCAGGACCCACTGATGCGCTGGCCGCGGTGCGCGAACGAAAGCGGAGGGCCCGATGCCGGACCGGATTTTCCTCGACAAGCAGACACCGACCGCGTTCAAGGCGCTGACCTCGACCGCGACGGAGATCCGCGCCAAGGCGCGCGAGGTCGGGCTGGACCGCGTCCTGATGGAACTGGTCAACGTCCGGGCGTCCCAGCTCAACGGGTGCGCCTTCTGCCTGGACCGGCACACGCAGCTCGCGCTCGACGCCGGGGACACCGCGCAGCGCCTGGGCGTGCTGCCGGCCTGGCGGGAGACCGACCTGTTCAGCGAGAAGGAACGGGCGGCGCTGGAGCTGACCGAGGCGGTGACGCTGGTCGCCGACCAGCACCCGGACGACGCCACCCTGGCCCGCGTCCGCACGGTCCTGTCCGACGACGAGGCATCCGTGGTGACTTGGGCGGCCATCACCATCAACGCCTTCAACCGGGTCTCGATCCTCTCCGGCCACCCGGTCCGCCCCCGTCGCAGCGCAACCGACCCGGAACCCCGCCCCAACGCCTAAGAGCTGTTTGGAAATGCTTTGCGTGGCGGTGCGGGTAGCGGAACCTGAGCGGCTTCCTGGACTCCGTGCGCCGCTCCTCGAGCATGTCGGTCACGGCGTACTCGCCACGAAGTAGCTCAGAACCCGCGGCGGTGCCGGTGCTTGGGTGGTGGAAGAGGATGCTGCTCCGCCGCATTCTTGGACAGCTCCTGGGGGGGGGGAGGCGCGCACGATCCACCCGGACGACGAACGACTATCGCCGGGCGAAAGGTCGGGTTCTCGCGCGTTTTCGTCCGCGTAGCGTCGGCGACGCTGAGTTGGTCGTCGTGGGCGGGAGGCGCGCTGTGCGGACGAGAGCGGCTGTTGTTCGGGAACCGGGAAAACCGTGGGAAGTGACCGAGCTCGAGCTGGACGAGCCGCGCGGTGGCGAAGTCCTCATCCGGTTCGCCGCGTCCGGGCTGTGCCACTCCGACGAGCACCTGCGCACCGGCGATGCGACCTGCCGGCTCCCGATCGTCGGCGGGCACGAGGGCGCCGGGGTCGTCGAGGCGGTCGGCGACGACGTCACGCGAGTCGCGCCCGGCGATCGCGTGGTCTGCTCGTTCATCCCCGCCTGCGGGACGTGCCGGTACTGCGCGACCGGACGGCAGAACCTGTGCGATCAGGGCGCGGAGATGGTCACCGGCAGGTTGCCCGACGGGACCTTCCGCTTCCACGACGACGCGGGTGAGGACTTCGGCGGGTTCTGCGCGCTGGGAACGTTCGCGCAGCGAGCGGTGGTGTCGCAGGCGTCCTGCGTGAAGATCGACGACGACGTCCCGTTCGAGGTCGCTGCGCTGGTCGGCTGCGGAGTCCCGACCGGGTGGGGTTCATCGGTCTACGCCGCCGGAGTCCGGACCGGCGACACCGTGGTCATCTTCGGTTGCGGTGGCGTCGGGTCGAACGCCGTGCAAGGCGCGCACTACTCGGGCGCGCGGCACGTCGTCGTGGTGGATCCCGTTGCGTTCAAACGGGAGAAGGCGCTCGAGTTCGGGGCGACCCACGTCTTCGAGACCGCTGACGAAGCGCGGGAAGCGGTCGTCGAACTCACCCGGGGCCAGCTGGCCGATCACGCGATCTGCACGGTCGGGGTGCTCGACGCCGAGGTCGTCTCGCAGGCCACCGCGATCACAGGCAAGGGCGGTCAGGTCACGGTCACCTCCGTCGGCCGCAGCGGTGACACCCAGGTCCAGCTCGCCGCCAACGGGCTGCTCGTCGGCTACCAGCGTCGAGTGCAAGGGCATGTGTTCGGCATGTGCAACCCGCTCTTCGACATCCCGCGCCTGCTGGAGCTGTGGCGGATGGGGCGGCTCAAGCTCGACGAGCTCATCACCCGGCGCTACGAGCTCGACGAGATCAACCGCGCCTACCAGGACCTCGACGAGGGACGCAACATCCGCGGCGTCGTCGTGCACGCCTGAGGCGGGAGGCCGAGCATGGTCGTCGAGAGCAGGTCCGAGCAGGAGAACCGAATTCGCGTGCAGCGCCGCAGGATCCTGCTGTCCGGGGCGGTCGGCACCACCATCGAGTACTTCGACTTCCTGCTGTTCGGGCTGATCGCACCGGTGGTGTTCAACGAGCTGTTCTACCCGAAGTCCAACGCGATGGTCGCGACGATCGCCGTGCTGGGCACCTTCGCCGCGGGCTACGTGGCGAGACCACTGGGCGGACTCGTCTTCGGGCACTTCGGCGACCGCATCGGCCGCAAACCGGTCATGTTCACCACGCTCGTGCTGATGGGCGCCTCCACGACCGCGATCGGGCTGCTGCCCACCTACGCCACCGTCGGCGTCATCGCCCCGATCCTGCTGGTGCTGCTGCGCTGCCTGCAGGGAATCGCGCTGGGTGGGGAGACGGTCGGCGCGGTCATCCTGGCGACCGAGAGCGCTCCGAGCGGCAAGCGCGGGGGATACGCGGGCGTCATCCAGATCGGCGCGGCGGCGGGTTCGGTGCTGGCGGCGCTCGGGACGAGCCTGGTCGCGTCGATGCCGGCCGACGATCGGCTGTCCTGGGGCTGGCGGGTCCCGTTCCTGCTCAGCGCGGTGCTGGTGATCGTGGGCGTGTACGTCCGGGCGAAGGTCGAGGAGTCGCAGGTCTTCCAGCGGGCCGCCACGGACGCGCCGCGTCGCGTTCCGCTGATCTCGGCGCTCCGTCAGGAACCCCGCGCTTGCATCACGATCTTCCTGACGGTCATCACCGAGACCAGCATGCTGCAGATCTTCACGGTATACGTGCTGGTCTACGGCGCGCAGGAACTGCACATCCCGAACTCGCTGATGCTCACCGGCATCATGATCGGCAACGTCTTCGGCCTGATCACCAACCCGCTGTTCGGCCGCCTGTCGGACTTCATCGGCCGTCGCGCGGTGATAGCGGGATCGCTGATCGCCAGCGCGCTGTACGTGGTGCTCGTCTTCTTCCAGCTGCTGGCGACCGGGAACCCGGTGCTCATCGTCCTGGCGATCGCGATCCCGCCCGCGATCATCCAGACCTCCATCTTCGGAGCGGAGGGCAGCTTCTTCGCCGAGCTGTTCCGCAGTGCCACCCGCCGCTTCTCCGGCCTCGGCGTCAGCAGGCAGCTCGGCGGCGTCATCGGAGGCATGTTCCCGATGATCGCCGCCGCGCTGTTCGCTACCACCGGCACCATCTGGTCCGTGGTCGGCTACTACGCGGCCATCACGGTGATCTCCCTGACCGCCGTCCTGCTGGCCCGCGAAACCAACCGAGAAACCCTGACCTGACGCTCATGTCGCGCAGCGCGGTCTACGTCGCTGGCGCTTCGAGGACGAAGAACTGGAACGTGGGGGTGGTGGCCAGCTGTTGAAATTCGTCGGGGAACAGATCGCGGGCCGCCGGATCGGGCTGTGGTTCGCTGATCGTGGTGAGGCGGAAACCTGCGGTGGTGAACGCGTCGACCATCGCGTGCAGCGGCCGCCGCCAGAATTTCATCGGGACGGTCTGCCCATCGACGGTCCAGTTGAAGGTGTAGCTGGTGGTCGCGAAGTAGTCAGGCCGGGGGTCGCTGATCGTGTAGGCGACGAAGGGGTGGTCGACCGAGGCGATCATCCGCCCCCCCGGGCTTGAGCACGCGCTGGAACTCCGCGAGCGTCGGTGACCAGTCCTCGATGTAGTGCAGCACCAGTGATGCGATGACGTCGTCGAACGAGCCGTCGGTGAACGGCAACCGATTCCGCAGATCGGCGAGGTGCAGGTCCGCCTCGGAGCCGAGCTTGCGCTTCGCCAGCGCCAGCATCCCGGCGCTGGAGTCGATCCCCGCGAGGACCGCACCACGATCCCGCAGCGCCGCGGACAGAGCGCCCGCACCGCAACCCGCGTCGAGGATCCGGTGACCAGTCACATCTCCGGCGAGCGCGAGCATCGCGGGGCGCTCGTAGTGGGCGTTGACCAGGTTGTTCTCGTTCGCCGCCGAATACGCCTCGGCAATTCCGTCGTAGTCGTTGAACTGCGGGGGCTCTGCGCCCACACCGGTCTCGCGATCCATGACCGCAGCGTAGTGATCGGGCGTGCGCCGCACGACGTCGAAGACTCGGCCGCGCAGAGCGGCGGCGAGTTCGTCGAGAACGTGGGCCATGCCAGCACCCGATCCGGGCGAGTGCGCGGGCGTCCGCGCCCGGATCGTGCGACCCGGATCGACTCGAGCACGGCGACCATCTGCGGACTGTCGGCGCGTTGACCCGCGATGATCAACAACGATAATGGTTTTCGGCCTTGCTCACAGGCCAAGTGGATCTTCGTGGGGAACCCGCCCCGAGACCGATCCAGCGCGTGATCGGCCGGTTCGTCGCCGGGCGGTTCGACCTGCTTGCCAGGTCGGCGGCGGGCGCCGGCGGCGTGCTGGTGGGCCCGGTTGATTGTGGAGTCCACCGACACCTGCCAGTCGATCAGTCCTGCCTGGTCGGCCCAGGCTCGCAGCGCTGAGAGGCTCCAGGGCCACACGCCCTCACGCTGCCAGCGGCGAAACAGCTGGTAGATCGACTGCCAATGCCCATAGCGTTCTGGCACGTCCCGCCACCGGGCACCGACCCGCACCCGCCACCGGATCCCATTGAGCAACTGCCGCCGTGTCCACTTCGGGCGACGACCCACCACGGGTCGGGGCGGCCACACACGCTGCATTGCCACCCACTGCCGATCCGTCAGATCCTTACGCGCGCCAACCGATACGCTTCCCACCGAGGTCTCCGATTAGATGTGGATCTTCTTGGTCGTTGATCCATCTACCGGAGACCTCTCTACTTCCCGACAGCACCCCTCGTTCCTAAACAGCACCTAACCCACGTCCTCCGGCCTCGGGGCGCTTCGCCGGTCACGGCTGGCCTCGGCCGCTGCCTGGTTGGCGTCGCCGCTGTTCGCCGCGCGTGAAGCCAGTTCTCGGTAGGTGAGCGGAGTGCGCTCGAACCGGCCCTCATGAGCGGCGATGGCATCCCGTGGTTGCCGGTGCTCGGGGTGGCGCGCTTCGAAATCCCTGCGCGCCTCCACCGCCCGGCGCCAGTGCGTGACGGTGTCCCGATCGCCGTTGTTCAGGCCTTCCCAGGATCGCGGGGCGGACGTCATCGGTGCCGGGGGTGCGGCGTGCCCGTGCATCGAGGGGGAGGGCGGGCGGCGTCTGGTCGTGGCGCCGCAGTCCGGGCAATCGGGCGCCGGCGAGGACCAGGTGGGGACCATGAGCTCGAACCTGGTGCCGCAGGTGCAGGCGTAGTCGTACATCGGCATGACCGGCTCACCTCCGAGTGGAACGCCCGGCCCGCACCGCGAGCAGGCCGGGCGGCGGATCACGTGTAGTAGTTGCCCGGGCCGGTTCGGAGCTGGGTGATCTGTTCCGGGTCGTGCCCGTAGATCACCTGCGCGTTGGTGCGCTCCTGGATGCCGCGAATCTTCTCCACGGATTCGAGCCAGGCGACCGAGTCGTAGACGATGCCCGCGCCGACGGCGGGTGGACCGTAGGACTCCTTGCGGTACAACGCGTCCGAGGCGAAGATCATGGTCCCGCTGTCGGCCAGGTCGACCTGCAGGCTCATGGTTCCCCACGTGTGCCCGGGGGTTCGCAGCAGCGTGACGCCGGGCAGCAATTCCGTGTCGCGGTTGACCGTGTCCAGTTCCAGGCCGTCGTAGTCGGACTTGATGTGCGCGCCCTTGTTGTAGCCGTCGAAGGAGAACGCGCCTTCCTTCTCCTCCTCGTCGACGATGATCTTGGTGTTCGCCTGCTGCCAGAATTTCGCGTTGGCCGCGTGGTCGAGGTGCAGGTGGGACAGGACCAGGTAGTCGATGTCGTTGGGCTCGATCCTCAACTGCTTCAGGCGGGAGTCCAACCAATCATCCTCCGCGACGGTGTCGACGGGGAAGAACTGGTCGAGACCTGTTGGGCCCCAGCGAGTCTCCCAGTCCCGCGGGACTCCTGCGTCCCACATCAGCTTCTGGCCGTTCGGGTGCTCCAGGTAGACGACATGAGTCGGGACTTCGACCCAGTCTCGCCCCTTCTCCGGCTGGTTCTGGGTGGCCATCCGGTGGGGATCGATCAACAGCCAGGTGAGGTCGGCGTGCATCGTTCCCGTTGGGATGATCGTGACCTTGATCTTGTCGTTGTCGGGCATGCCGAGCCCCCCTCACTGGTGCACGATGACCCCGCGGATGAGCTTTCCGTCCTTGAGGTCCTGGTAGCCCTCGTTGACCTGGTCGAGTGTGTAGGTCTTGGTGATGAGCTCGTCGAGCTTGAGACGATCTGCGTTCCACAAACGCAGGAGCTTGACGATGTCGTACTGCGGGTTGCACGAGCCGAACTGCGCGCCCCTGATGACCTTCTCGTTGCGGGTGAACATCGCGCTGGGGAGCTGGATGGTCAGCTTCTCCGGGTTGGCCTGACCGACCACGACGATGGTGCCGCCCTTGCCGACGATGTCGAAGGCCTGGCGGACGACGATCTCGTCCATGACGCCGACCGTCAGGATCGCTTGGTCGGCGCCTTCGCCCCAGGTCAGCTCGTGGACCTTGGCGGCGGCTTCGTCGGCGTCGGCGAAGGCGTGGGTCGCGCCGAGCTTCAGCGCGGTCTCGCGTTTGAACTCGACTGGGTCGACGACCACCACGTACTTGGCGCCGGCGTAGGCCGCGCCCTGCACGGAGTTGATCCCCACGCCACCGGATCCGTAGATGACCGCGGTGTCACCGACCTTCACGCCGCCGGCGTTGACCGCCGAGCCCCAACCGGTGGGAACGCCGCAGCCGGCCAGCACCGCGACTTCCAGCGGAAGCCACGGGTCGACCTTGACCGCCGAGCGGGCGGGGATGGTGGCGCGTTCTGAGAACGTGCCGAGCATGCACATCCCGCCGAGGTCGCGGCCGTCGCGGTGGTAGCGGAAGGTGCCGTCGGGCATGTTGCCCTTGAGGATGTTCGCGCCCAGGTTGCACAGGTTCGAATGTCCGGAGGCGCAGTACCGGCAGACGCCGCAGCTGGGCATGAAGCTGCACACGACGTGGTCGCCGGGTTCGACGTGGGTCACGCCGGGCCCGACCGCCTCGATGATCCCGGCGCCCTCGTGACCACCGACGATGGGATACCGGGGCGAATTGCCGTAGACGCCGTCGGTCAGGTGGAGGTCGGAGTGGCACAAGCCGGAAGCGGTGAACTTGATCTGCACCTCGCCGACACGTGGTTCGTCGACGTCGAGCTCGACGATCTCGAACTCCTTGCTTCCCTCTTCCAGGACTGCAGCACGGGTCTTCATTGATCACCTCTGCGGGCGTTGTGGAAGTGCGAGGACGCTGGTGGCGGGGCCGGGTGGTGCACGGCCCTCGTTCCTGCAGTGACGTCGGTGCCGGCGGACTCTGAGGTTCGAGCCGGAGGGCGGCACCGGCTGACTACCGGGAACCGGCCTTCAGATATGTACGGCCAAAGCTTGGATAGTGTCGCGCCGGGTCGGGGGAGTGTCAAACCGAAATTGGGGCACTGGATTTGAGCGTGCGGCATTTTCGCAGGAAGCGGGCGTTGACAGCATGCGTTCGCGCTTGCAGGATTGGCCGTACATTGTCGTCGAACTGCGCTGTGTTCGAGGCGAGCCCAGTTCCGGGCTCGCCGGCGCCGCGCACGATCGGGAGCGCGGATGGAATCGGCAGCTGAGACGTTGGCGCGATGGGCGCACGAACTGGTCCCCGATGCCGAGGACCTGGCACTCGCGCAGCGCTCGTTGGTCGACACCCTCGCGGTCACCCTCGCCGCCCGCGATGACGACCTGGTGCGGATCTCCGCCGGGCTGCCGGACGCGGCGCGCTGGGCGGCGGTGGGGCACGTCCTGGACTTCGACGACCTGCACATGGAGTCCACCACCCACATCAGCGTGGTGTGCGTGCCCGCGACGCTCGCGGCGGGCGGCGACGCGCGCGCCTACCTGGCCGGAGCGGGTGTCATGGCGCGGATCGGGACGGCTTTGGGCTGGTCGCACTACGCGAGCGGGTGGCACGCGACCTGCACCGCCGGTGCGCCCGCTGCCGCCGTCTGCGCCGCCGTGGCTCTCGGCTTGTCGCGCGAGCAGATCGCGACGGCGATGGCTCTGGCGGTTCCGGCCGCCGGTGGCGTGCAGCGAGCGTTCGGGTCTTCCGGCAAGTCGTTGCAGGTCGGGTACGCCGCGGATGCCGGTGTTCGCGCGGCCCGACTGGCCGCCGCCGGTGCCACGGCCGATCCGACCGCAGTGGACGCCTGGCTGCGCCTGGTCGGAGGTGATCCCGAGCGGATCGAGGTGACCGGACCGGCGGTTCCCGGAGGTCTGGCGATCAAGATGTTCCCCTGCTGCTACGCGCTGCAGCGGCCGATCAGCGCGCTGCGCGAACAGCTCCCCGCGCCGATCGCCCCGGCCGAGGTGACCGAGATCGAGGTGCGCACGCCGGCCTGCGCGGTGCAGCCGCTGATCCACCACCGCCCGAACACCGGTCTGCAGGGCAAGTTCAGCATGGAGTACGCCGTGGCCACCGCGTTGTTGGACGACCATCCCGGTTTCGGCAGCTTCACCGACGGGTCGGTCAACCGGCCCGCGGCCCAGCGCCTGCTGAAGCTCGTGAAGATGACCGAAACACCCGGTGGTGATTGGCTTCTCGCAGGAGAGGTCGACATCACCGTGACGCTGGCGGACGGGGCGCGGCACGCCGTCGCCTTGCAGCTGCCCCCGGGATCACCCGGACGGCCACCGTCCGAACAGGACATGAAGGCCAAGATCGCCGACTGCGGCCAAGACGTCCCCGCCCTCCTGTCCGATGTGGACTGGAAGCGGGCTGCGGCGATCCTGACCGAGCATCTTCCCGGGGCCGCCGTCAACGAACAGGAGAAGGAACCCGCGTGAACAGCCTCAACGAACAAGAGCAGGCCATCGTCGACACCGTCCGCGACTTCGTCGACCGCGACGTGCGCCCGGTGGCTCGCGAGCTGGAGCACGCCAACGACTACCCCGAGAAGCTGATCGAGCAGATGAAGCGGCTCGGCATCTTCGGCCTGGCCATCCCCGAACCCTACGGTGAGGTCGCGGTGTCCACGGCGTGCTACGTGCAGGTCACCGAGCAGCTCGCGCGCGGCTGGATGAGCCTGGCGGGGGCCATGGGCGGGCACACGGTGGTCTCCAAGCTGATCCACACCTTCGGCACCGAGCAGCAGAAGCAGCGCTACCTGCCGAAGATGGCCACCGGCGAGATCCGCGCCACGATGGCGCTGACCGAACCCGGCGGAGGTTCCGACCTGCAGGCGCTGACCACCAGCGCGCGCCGCGACGGCGACCACTACGTGATCAACGGCTCGAAGACCTGGATCACCAACGCCCGCCGTTCGCAGCTGGTCGCTCTGCTGTGCAAGACCGATCCGCAGGCCGAGCCCAAGCACCGGGGCATCAGCATCATCCTCGTCGAGCACGGCGAGGGCTTCACCGTCTCCAAGGATCTGCCCAAGCTCGGCTACAAGGGCGTGGAGAGCTGCGAGCTGTCGTTCACCGACCACCGCGCCCCGGTGGACGCGCTGCTCGGCGGGGAGGAAGGCCGCGGCTTCGCCCAGATGATGAAGGGCCTGGAGATCGGCCGCATCCAGGTCGCCTCCCGCGCGCTGGGCGTGGCGCGCGCCGCGCTCGACGACGCGCTGCGCTACTCCCAGGAACGGGAGAGCTTCGGCAAGCCGATCTGGAAGCACCAGTCCGTCGGCAACCACCTCGCCGACATGGCCACCCGGTACACCGCCGCGCGCCAGCTGGTGCTGCACGCCGCCGACCGCTACGACAGCGGCCGGCGGTGCGACATGGAAGCGGGGATGGCCAAGCTGTTCGCCTCCGAAGCCGCCATGGAGATCGCCCTCAACGCGGTCCGCGTGCACGGCGGCTACGGCTACTCCACCGAGTTCGACGTGGAGCGCTACTTCCGCGACGCGCCGCTGATGATCGTCGGAGAGGGCACCAACGAGATCCAGCGCAACGTCATCGCCTCCCAGCTGGTCGCGCGCGGGGGACTCGATGCATGATCAACTCATGATCACCGCGCATCCGCGACGACCGACGGGCTGTCGGCCATGAGCACCAGGGAGCACAGCGGCGAAGCGGCGTACAAGGTCCTCGCCCGCGAACTGCGGCAGGCGATCCTGCAACGCCGCTACGTCGACGGCACGCGACTGCCCACCGAGGCGGAACTGGCCGACGAGTACGAGGTCAGCCGCCAGACGGTGCGCCGCGCCTTCCACGACCTCGTGGCCGAAGGCATGGTCTACCGCGTGCCCGGCCGGGGGACGTTCGCCGCGCCCCGGGACGGCCAGTACCTGCGCCAGTTCGGTTCCATCGAGGACCTCATGGGGCTGTCGCTGGACACCCAGCTGGAGGTGCTCCGGCCGCTGCGGCGGAAGGTCGACATCGACGCGGCCAGCAGGCTCCGCTTGGACAGCGACGTCGTGCACACCGTGGTCTTCCGCCGCACCCACGAGGGCGACTCCTTCTGCCACACGACGGTGCACCTGCATCCGGCGGCGGCCGCCGCGCTCGGCGACGTGCCGGAGCTGGGGGAGGTGGGTGCCGTCAGCGACGCCACGATCATCGGCCTGCTCGACACGCGGTTGCCGACGCCGATCGCCGAGGCGGAGCAGAGCATCACGGCCGCCTCCGCGGATCAGACGCTCGCCGACGCGCTCGGGTGCGGCGTCGGTGATCCGCTGCTGCGGGTGGACCGGATCTACCTCACCACCGATCAGCAGCCCGTCGAGCTGGCCATCAACCACTTCTTGCCCGAGCAGTACTCGTATCGCGTGAAACTCCGCCGCAGCACCCACTAGCGCTGCGTCGTTCGACACCGGGAGGAAAGCCCATGCTTCCGCTGGAGGGCATCGTCGTGGTCGCCCTGGAACAGGCCGTGGCCGCCCCGTTCGCCACCCGCCAGCTGGCCGACCTCGGCGCGCGGGTGATCAAGGTCGAACGGGCCGGCGGCGATTTCGCCCGCGACTACGACACCACGGTCAACGGCATGGCCAGCCACTTCGTGTGGCTGAACCGGAACAAGGAGAGCGTCGTCCTGGATCTCAAGTCCGATGAGGGTCGGCGGGCGATGGACAAGCTGCTGGCCAAGGCGGACGTGTTCCTGCAGAACCTCGCTCCCGGTGCCGCTGCGCGGCTGGGCTTCGGCGCCGACGAGCTGCGAGCCCGCCACCCGAGGCTGATCGTCGGCGACCTGTCCGGCTACGGCAGCGATGGCCCCTACCGCGACAAGAAGGCCTACGACCTGCTCGTCCAGTGCGAAGCCGGGCTGGTCTCCATCACCGGAGGCCGCGACGAGCCCGCGAAGTCCGGGATCTCGGTGGCCGACATCGCGGGCGGGATGTACGCCTACAGCGGCGTGCTCACCGCCCTCTACGAGCGCGAGCGCACCGGCGAGGGAAGCGTTTTCGAGGTGTCCCTGCTGGACGCGCTCGCGGAGTGGATGGGTTTTCCCTACTACTACACGGTGTACGGCGGAAAGCCCCCTTCGCGCACCGGTGCGCGGCACGCCGCGATCGCCCCGTACGGCCCGTTCGGCACGGGAGGGGGAGCGCAGGTGTTCCTGGCGGTCCAGAACGACCGCGAGTGGCGCAAGCTGTGCGAGGAAGTGCTGATGCACCCCGACCTCGTCGAGGACCCGAGGTTCGCGACCAACCCGGATCGCGTCGACAACGAGCGGGAACTCACCGCGGCGATCGAGGCCGTGTTCGCCGACCTCCCGGTCGAGGAGGTCGTCGCACGCCTGGACCGCGCACAGATCGCCAACGCCCGGATGCGCACCGTGGAGGAGTTCGCCGACCACCCGCAACTCGCGGACCGGAACCGCTGGCACGAGGTCGATTCGCCCGTGGGCCCCCTGCGAGCTCTGCAACCCCCGGTGACGCTCGCCGGCCGCGCTCCCCGCATGGACCGCATCCCCGACGTCGGCGAACACACCGACGCCGTCCTGGCAGAACTCGGCGAAGAACCCGCCTGACGAGAGGTCTCGAACACCCGCTCACCTCTCGCATCGCCCGTGCAGCGCCCTCCCGGGTGGCGCAGACTTGAGGGTGACGTCCGGACCGGGGGAGCGACGCATGGGCAGGGTGATCAGCGACATCACGGTCTCGGCCGACGGGTACTCCGCGGGGCCGAACCAGAGCGAGCAGCGGCCGTTCGGCGACGACGGCGGTGACGGCTGGGGCAGCGAACTGCACGCGTGGATGTTCGACGACGCCGACGAACAACCGCGCCGAGATCGACAAGGTGGCCGACGCGGGCGCGTTCATCATGGGCCGCAACATGTTCGGGCCGCTGCGCGGCGAGTGGGACCGCCCGTGGGACGGCTGGTGGGGTGACGATCCTCCGTTCCACGCGCCCGTTTTCGTCCTCACCCACCACGCGCGCGAGCCGCAGCCGATGGAGGGCGGCACCACGTACCACTTCGTCACCGATGGGATCGAGTCGGCGCTCGCCCAGGCACGTGCCGCCGCCGGGGACCGCAACGTGTCGGTCCAGGGCGGCGCGACCACCATCAACCAGTACCTCGCCGCCGGCCTGCTCGATGAGCTGCGACTGCACATCGTGCCGCTCACCCTCGGCGCGGGAACCCGGGTGTTCGAGGGCGTGCCACCGCTGAAGCTGGAGCAGCTGACCTCACGAAGCACCAGCCGCGTCACCCACGTGACCTACGCTGTGCTGGCCGGCTGATCCGCTCGGGGATGTGCGAACGGCCCCGTTTTTCGCCCGGGGGGGTGAAAGGGGCGGGGGGGGTTGCG
>NZ_JBFAQJ010000026.1:0-104243 GCF_040677225.1 Saccharopolyspora sp. NPDC049357
TGTGGTTTTCTCTTCCTTTGTGCGCTGCGCGGCCCGCCCCCGCGCCGGTCCCCCACTCGGGGGGGGGGGGGCCGCGCCCCCCCGACCGGGGGGGGGGGGCGGCGCGCCCCCCCCGCCCGATCGGGGCCGCGTGGCTGCGGTACTTCGACGAGACCTCGCCCGCCTACGGGTTCGTCGGTCCGGACGTCCCGGAGCTGGCGATCGGTGTCGATGCCGCGAGCCGAGGCGGCGGAGTCGGCCGGAAGCTGCTGCGCGCGCTCTTCGAGTCTGCGAGAGCGCGGGGCATCGCCCGGATCAGCCTCAGCGTCGAGCGAGCGAACCCGGCCGCGCTGCTCTACGCGGCCGAGGGGTTCACCGTCGTGGAACGCCGCGAGCACGCCGACACCATGCTGCTGAGACTCTGAGCCGCGAGCTCGGCGTGCCACACTGCCCCCATGGCCAAACCCACCACGATCGACGAGTACCTCGACGCGTTCCCCGAGGCCGAACGCGCGCTGCTGGAGCAGCTGCGGCGGCTCGCCGACGAGGCGGTTCCGGACGCGACCGAGGCGATCAAGTGGGGCAATCCCGCGTGGGTGCACCCGTCGGGGACGATCCTGTTCGTGATCAGCGGCCACGCCAAGCACGTGAACTTCGCGTTCACCCCGAGCACGAAGGAAGCCTTCGAAGCCGACCTGGCAAAATTCGACACCGGCAAGGGCACGGTGAAACTCCGCTACGACCAGCCGCTTCCGGAAGACCTCCTCCGCCGCATGATCGCCCACCGCCTCCGCGAGCACGAACAGGACGGCGTCCTGTGGATGTGATCAACCGGTCAGCACGACCACGTCGTTGATCCACTCCGCGCCCGACCACTCGGCAGGCAACTCGGCCAGGCACTCGGCCGCCGCCGCGCGTGCGGCCGAGGAGTCACCGAGAGCGCTCAGGACCAGTGCCCGCTGCCCCAGGAAGAAGCACGGGCGGTACCAGTAGCCGCTCTCGGGCAATTCGTCGTCGGGTGAAAGCCGCTCCACCAGCCGATCGGCCTCGACGAGCGAGCGGGCCCGCCGCCGAGGTCTCGTCCTCGAGCCGACGCACGGAGAACAGAACAGCAGCGAGCGCGTTCAGCCCCGCCTCGTCGGCACGACCTGGTTGTGCCGCACTCGCGAGGAGACGCTCACCGTCGTCGGTTCCCGACAACACACTCGCGGGGTCGAACACATCGGCCTCGGCGAGCTCGGCGGACAGCAGTTCCCTCCCGGTGCGCTGGAGCTGATGGACGCCTGGTGCGGAATGCCCTGCATCGCTTGCACTTTGCGGGTGCCCGGGTCGTTCGATCAGCTCGCGTAGTGGTCTGTGGCGTTGATCAGGGCGTCGAGGATTCCGGGTTCGTCGTAGGCGTGGCCCGCATCGGGGATGATCCGCAGGTCTGCCTCCGGCCAGGCTTCGGCGAGCTCGAAGGCGGTGAACGGTGGGGTGATGACGTCGTAGCGGCCTTGGGCGATGGTGCCCGGGATGCCGTGCAGGCGGTGGGCGTTGGCGAGGAGTTGGCCTTCGGCGAGCCAGGCGCCGTGCACGAAGTAGTGGGTTTCGATGCGGGCGAAGGCCGCGGCGAACGCGGGGTCGCCGAAGTTCTCGACGAGCTCCGGGCGCGGCAGCAGGCCGATCAGGCTCGCCTCCCAGCGGCTCCAGGCGATGGCGGCGCGTTCGCGGACCTCGTCGTCGGGGTCGTGCAGCATCCGGTGGTAGGAGCGCAGCACGTCGTCCCGCTCGGATTCGGGCACCACGGCGATCAGGTCGGCCCAGCGGTCGGGGAAGAGGTTGGCTGCGCCGCCCGCGTAGAGCCAGTCGAGCTCGGACCGCCGGCAGGTGAACACGCCGCGGAGCACGAGTTCGGAGACGCGCTCCGGGTGGGTTTCGGCGTAGGTCAGCGCCAGGGTGCTGCCCCACGAACCGCCCAACACCAGCCAGGATTCGATGCCCAGGTGTTCGCGGAGGCGCTCGATGTCGGCGACCAGGTGCCAGGTGGTGTTGCTGCTCAAATCGGCGCCGAGAGCTCCCGCGTCGGGCGTGCTGCGACCGCATCCGCGCTGGTCGAACAGCACGATCCGGTAGGCGTCGGGGTCGAAGAGGCCGCGGTGCGCGGGCGTGCAGCCGCCGCCGGGACCGCCGTGCAGGAACACCGCGGGCTTCCCGTCCGGGTTGCCGCTCTCCTCCCAGTGGACGAGGTTGCCGTCGCCGACGTCGAGGTGACCGGAGGCATGAGGTTCCCGCTGCGGGTGGAGATCGCGCATGCACGCCATCGTGCCCCAGCGGTCGGCGGCGCGGGGGTGGTTTCGCGGCCCGACCTGCGGGACGTGATCACGGGGGGTCGTCAGAGGCGACGGACGCCCTCCAGGACCGCTTCCAGGAGTTGGCGGTTGGGTCGTTGGGCTTGACGGGACGCCTTGTCCGTGACGAGGTCACCGCGGTCGATCAGGTCCGACACCAGGACCTTGGCGACCACGATGGGCGTGTCCAGATGCGCGGCGACCTCGGCGATGGACATCGGGCGCACGCACAGGCGCAGGATCTCCTCGTGCTCAACGGAAACACCGCTGCGATCGGCACCGCTCCACGACGTCAGCAGCTGGGTGGCGACGTCGAGTTCCGGTCGTGCCGGGCGGGTGCGACCGTGCACCATGGCATACGGTCGCACCAGCGGCCCGGACTCCTCGTCCAGCCAGAGCTGGCCGTCTTCAGACATGGGAGCGCCTTCACTGCTGGCGCAGCTGCGACACGGCATCCACCCTCGGGGCCGCGCTCAGGTACTCGCCGACACGGATCACCATCAGGTTCATCTCGTAGGCGATCATGCCGACGTCCGCGTTCTCGTCACCGAGCAGCGCCATGCACGCACCGGCGCCCGCCGCGGTGACGAACAGGAACGCGGTGTCCAGTTCCACCACGGTCTGCCGGACGCCACCGCCGCCGAAGTGCCTGCCGGTCTCCTTGGCCAGGCTCTGCAGCGCGGAGGCCATGGCCGCCAGGTGGTCGGCGTCTTGCGGGGTCAGTCCCTCGGACCTCGCCAGCAGCAGCCCGTCACCGGAGAGCACTACCCCGTCGCGGGCGCCCACGACCCGGTTGACCAGGTCGTCCAACAACCAGTTCAGGTCATCGTCAGAACCGATCTGTTCGCTCATTCCTGCGCTGCTCCTCGAAATCGTCGGGTCAAGCTCGGTCGCGGCCGCCGGCCCGGCGCGCATCCAGGGTTCCGCGTTGGAACGCCGACATGGTGCCACGCGTCCGCTCAGGCTGGAGCGCCGCAGTGTCCTGCGCAACTCCGCCGTCGGGTTCGTCGCGCAACTGCGGGGCCAGGTTCTGCTGGCGGTCGCGGCGCGGCAGCTGGGGCCGCTCGACGTCGGGATCGTCCGACGGGAAGCGCGGTTCGAACTCGGCCACGGGCTCCTCGATCGCGGTCACCGGGGCGGTCCGCGCCTCGCGGACCACCGACTGCCCGGTGGCTCGTTCTCGGGCCTTCTCGGCCAACTGCGACATGCTCTGCTTGTCGCCCTGCGCCGCCTCTTCGGCGACGATGTGCGGTGGCAGCAGCACGAACGCCACCGTGCCCTGCTCCTCGGCTTCGCGGAGGTCGACCTCGATGCCCCGGCGGGCCGCCAGGCGAGCGACCACGAACAGCCCCAGCCGGGAGTCCCCGCGACGCGTGATGTCCTCGAAGCGCGGCGTGGTGGCCATCAGGACGTTGGCCTCGTCGCGGTCGGCGGGGCGCATGCCCAGGCCCTCGTCCTCGATCTGGATCAGCACGCCGCGCGGCGTGTCGCTGCTGTAGACCTGGACCTGCGAACGAGGCGGCGAGTAGGACGTGGCGTTGTCCATCAGCTCGGCGAGCAGGTGGATCACGTCGCCGACCGCAGCGCCGACCAGCGAGATCTCCGGCGCGGAGTGCACCCGGATCCGGTAGTAGTGCTCGGTTTCGGCGACCGCGGAGCGGATCACGTCGATCAGGCGCACCGGCTTGCGCCACTGCCTGCCCGGCTTCTCACCCGCCAGGATGATCAGGTTCTCGGCGTTGCGCCGGGACCGGGTCGCGAGGTGGTCGAGCTGGAACAGGCCCTCCAGCCGTTCCGGGTGCTCCTCGCTGCGCTCCATCTTGTCCAGGGTCTTGAGCTGGCGGTGCACCAGACCCTGGTTGCGGTGCGCGATGCCGAGGAAGACCTTGTTGGCGCCTTCCTTGGCCTGGTTCTCCTTGACCGCGGCGACGACCGCGGTGTGGTGGGCGGTGTTGAACGCGTCGGCGACCTGGCCGATCTCGTCCGCGCCGTAGTTCAGCGGGGTCAGCTCGGCTTCGATGTCGAGCTCTTCGCCGTGTTCGAGCCGCTCCATCACGTTGGGCAGCCGCTCGGTGGCCAGCAGCAGGGTGTCGTCGCGCAGCTTCTCCAGGCGCCGGACGAGCACCCGGTTGACCAGCACCCGCGCGTTGCGGGCGGCCAGCATGATGCCCAGCAGCATGGCGGCGAGCGCGACGAGGCTGCCGACGATCACGCCGATGAGGTGTCCGCCGGTGTTGCTGACGGCCATCAGCGCGCCGGAGCGGACCTGCTCGACGGCGAGGGCCGAGAGGTCGCCCGCGACCTGCGCGGTGCTCTGCCGCCAGGAGGCCTCGTCGACGGCGAAGCGGCCGGAGCGCTGCGGCGGGTGGCCGATGAGCTGGTCCTCCTGCTGAGCGACGCTCGCCCAGGCAGGACCTCCTCGCAGCCGCTCGGCGATGTCTCCGGCGCGCGGCTCGGCGGCGGGGATCTCGGCTTCGAGGGTGTTGCGGTAGGAGCCGACGAGCTGGGCGAACTCGAGGTGGGCCGCGGTGCTGAACTCGCCGTCGGCGAGCGCGATGGTGCCGACCGAGGCCGCGCGCGACATCTGGTCGGCGGCGCGGAACAGCTCGGTGCCCACGTGCCCGGCGTGGCCGCTCTCGGTGTCGGCGACGGTCTCGGTGTAGGACTCGAACACGTCGAGCCCGGCGTCGAGGACCTGGTTGTAGTAGTCCAGGGCCTGGGTGCGGCCGGCCTGACCGGATTCGGCGCTCTGCCGCTGCTCGGGCAGCTCGGCGAGCAGCCCGTCCAGCTGCTTGATCTTGCCCGCGACCTCCGGGGAGGCGGATTCGCCGGCGACCCGCAGCGTGCGGCGCATCTCGGCGACGGTGCGGTCGGTCTTGGGCCGCTGGGCGGCCACGGCGGTCGGATCGGCTCCCGGGCCGCTGAGCCGGTC
Organism: Saccharopolyspora sp. NPDC049357; assembly: GCF_040677225.1. Classification (NCBI taxonomy): domain Bacteria; kingdom Bacillati; phylum Actinomycetota; class Actinomycetes; order Pseudonocardiales; family Pseudonocardiaceae; genus Saccharopolyspora; species Saccharopolyspora sp. NPDC049357. Next base: position 5,242 of record NZ_JBFAQJ010000026.1, read on the forward strand.
GACGACGAGCCGCCGCTCCTCCTGCAGGGCCGCGAACGCGTCGGCGCTCGGGAGCGCCGCGTCGCGGATCTCGGTGGCGACCACCCGGGAGTGAAAGCCCTGGTAGATCGGCACCGCCGAGAACGCCAGCCAGATGGCCAGCAGGATGATGCTGGGTGCCAGCCCGACGCGGGTCAGGCGGGCCCGGATCGTCTTGTGCTCACTACCCGAACTGCTCCGCGTCACAGCGCCTCGTAACCGTCGAACCGGTCGCGGTTCGGCGCACGTTCGCCGGAATCGCGACTCAACTCAGCAGGGCTCCGCGACCGGGGATGCGGCGCGGAATTCGGCATCAGCATGAGGCACGCGAGTCTGGAACTCACCGCTCGTGACCAAGCCGATACCACTGTCAGCGTCGAACATCGTTCGCCCGACAGGATGAACGAACCCTAGCACAGGGTGATCTTGAGCCCCGATGAACGTCATCTCCCGCGCAATCCCGAGAAACGTGCGACCGAGGATCATGCCGACATTTCGAGAGGTCGATTCTGGAATCCGCGCATCCGAGCGCGCAGGATGGCGGCATGACCAACGACGTGGCGATCATCGGCGGCGGAATCGTGGGCCTGGCCACGGCTCACGCGCTCATCGAGCAGCAGCCCGACCGCCGGATCACGGTGCTGGACAAGGAACGTCACTGGGGCGCGCACCAGACCGGGCACAACTCGGGCGTCATCCACAGTGGACTTTACTACCCGCCGGGCAGCGCGAAGGCGCGGTTCGCACGAGCCGGCGGTGAAGCGATGTACCGCTTCTGCACCGATCACGGAATCCCCGTGCGGCGCACCGGGAAAGTGGTGGTCGCCACCTCGACCGATCAACTGCCCCGACTCGCGGAGCTGCAACGCCGCGGCACCGCCAACGGCGTGCAGGTCAGCGAACTCGACCAGATCGGCCTGCGCGAACGCGAACCCCACGTGCGCGGGGTGCGGGCGCTGCTGGTCCCCGACGCCGGCATCACCGACTTCGCGGCGGTCAGCGAGAAGCTGGCCGAGCTCCTCGCCGAGCGCGGAGTGGACCTGCGACCCGCCACCGAGCTGCTCGGAGTCCGCCGCGACGGCTCCGACCTGGTGCTGCTCACCGACCGGGGTGAGATCCGCACCCGCCGGGCGGTCAACTGCGCGGGGCTGCACAGCGACGCCGTCGCCGAGCTCGCCGGGACCACGCCGCCCGCCCGCGTCCTGCCGTTCCGCGGCGAGTACTACGAGACCACGTCCTTCAGCCGAGACCTGGTCAACGCGCTGGTCTACCCGGTACCCGACCCCGCGTTCCCGTTCCTCGGCGTGCACCTGACCCGCATGATCGACGGCAGCCTGCACGTGGGCCCGAACGCCGTACCGGCGCTCTCGCGCGAGGGCTACCGATGGGGCGCGATCTCGCCGTCCCACCTGCAGCGACTCGCCACCGACCCGGGACTGCGGGTGCTGGCCAAGAAGTACTGGCGCACCGGTGCGGCCGAAATCGCCCGCTCCGCACTGAAACCCCTGTTCCTGCGGGCCGCCCGCACCCTGCTGCCCGACCTGCGCGGCCACGACCTGCTGCGCGCCGAGGCGGGCGTGCGCGCTCAGGCCATCACTCCCGACGGCACCCTCGTCGACGACTTCCTGGTGGTGGAGGACGAGAACTGGGTCCACGTCCTCAACGCCCCCTCCCCCGCCGCGACGGCGTCCCTGCTGATCGGCAAGGACATCGCCGCCCGGCTGCGATCCCGGGGCTGAGCGCGCTCAATCCCGGGCCTGGGTGAGGTCTTCGAGGTATTCCTGCAGGGTCTTGCCGAGGAGGTAGGTGTCGGCGGGGGCGACCATGGTGAAGGTGTCGTCCGGCGATTCCGGGATGACCGCCGAGCGGCCGGTGGGCGAGTGCCGGATCTCGATGCCGTGGCGCCAGCGCTGGAACTCGCCGCCCTCGCCCCGGTAGGCGACCGAGAGCCGGGCTTCGGTGTCGTCGCCGCGGGCCAGCAGGTCGGCCACGGCGCGGGCGTCGTCGGTGGGGACCTCGCGCTGCTTGAGCTCGTAGGCGAGCCAGTCCGCGGCCTGGTCCCGTTCGGCGGTCTCCGCCCGCGCTTCGGCGAGTTCGCGCGTGGGGACCGTGACCTCGCAGCCCTCGGCGGGTTCGCGCTTGGGCAGGCACGCGACGAGCGCGGGCCAGGGCGCGTCCGGGCGGACGACCTCGGCGGTCACGTCCTCACCGGACACCCGGACCCGCACTCCCCCGCCGTCGCCGACCGCGACGACCGCGCGCAGCTCGGGTTCGTCCGGGACGCGCACCTCGGCCAGGCCGAAGACCGACGCGCGCGAGAGCGTGCTCGCCACCTCCCGCAACTGCTCGGACACGTCACCGGGTTCCGGTGCGACGCCCAGGAATTCGGCCACCTCGTCGGTCACGTCGCCCAGCAGCGCGGCTAACTCGCGCAGTCCGCACTGCACCGACTCAGTCCCCCTCCGGCTGCGCGATGCGGCGGACGATGCCGGCCAGCGCGCTGCTGACGATGGACACGATCAGCGCGCCCCAGAAGGCCGCCCAGAAGCCGTCGACGTGGAACGGCAGGTCGAGCTCGCCCGCGAGGTAGCTGGTCAGCCAGAACAGCAGGCCGTTGACGACCAGCCCGAACAGGCCCAGCGTCAGCACGTAGAGCAGGCAGCCCAGCGTTTTGGCGATCGGCTTGAGCACCAGGTTGACCAGGCCGAAGATCACCGAGACGGCCAGCAGCGTCAGGACCTTGGTGGTGGTGTCCTCGCCGGAGAGGTCGATCCCCGGCAGGGCGGTGGTGATCCACACCGCCACCATCGTGATCAAGATGTGCAACAGCAGTCCCACAGCGCCTCCCTAGTCGATCTACCGGAAACGCTACCGCCGAACGCGCTCGCGGGTCAGTCGAACAGCGTCCCCACGAGGTCGAGGGCGTCGGCGCGGGTGCGGGTGCGCGCTTCCAGGAACCGGTAGACCAGGCCCTGGCGCAGGCCCCACGGGCAGATCTCCAGCTCCGGGAGTTCCAGCGACTCCATGATCACTTCGGCGACGATCGCGCCGGCCAGGATGCGCCTGCCCCTGCTGCGGGAGACGCCGGGCAGCTGCGCGCGCTGCTCGTGGTCGAGTTCGGCGAGCCGGGGGATCCACCGCGACAGTTGCTTGAGGCGCAGCCGGTGCGGTCGGCGGGCCACCTCGTCCGGCGAGCTCTCGGTGAGCACTGCGAGCTGGCGCAGCACCTTCGACAGCGCGAGCGGGTGACCGCCCTCCACCCGGCTCAGGGCTTTCGGGATCGTGGCGTGCAGCTCCCGCCGCAGGTCGGCGAGCTGCGCGGGCGTCGGCGGGTCGTCGGGCAGGAACTGCCTGGTCAACCGGGCGGCTCCGTGCTGGAGCGAGACGACCAGATCGGGGTCGGTGCCGGTTCCCGTCGCGACGTCCACGGTGCCGCCGCCGATGTCCACCGTGGTCATCGCCTGTCCGCTGCGGCCGTGCCAGCGGCGGGCCGCGTGGTAGGCGACGGCGGCCTCGTCGCGCGGGGTGAGCACGCCGATGCGCACGCCGGCGGCCTCGCCCAGGCGCTTGCGCAGCCGAGCACCGTTGCTCGCGTCGCGCACCGCCGAGGTCCCGTAGGCGATCAGCGCCTCGGTCGGCTTGTCGGACGCGGCGCTCACGCAGTGCCGCACCGCGCGTTCGGCGTCGGCGATGCCCTCCTCGGTGACCCGGCCGTCGGGCAGGGTGTGCTCGGCGAGCCGGGTGCGGGACTTGACGCTCCAGGTGGCGCGGGGCATCCGCGGGCTGGCGAGGTCGACGATGTCCAGGCGTGCCGCAGCGGAGCCGATGTCGAGCATGGCGAGTCTCATGACGAAGTCACAGCCTTGATGAACGACATGCCACCAGCATGGGCATGGCGTACGTCGTGCGACCAAATCGCCGCGTCGCATTGCGAGGTGCATCACATGAGGCGACGGTGCGGGCGGGCTCCCCGCTGGGGCGTACTCGGCGGTAACCTCGCCTGCAGACCTCGGCGGTGTCGCCGCGACCCGCCGCCGCCGGACCCGGAAGGAACGGCCGATGCGCATCGGGATGCCGCTGAACTACAGCGGAGGCTTCAAGGAAACCGTCGACGACCTGGCGACGTACGAGAAGGCCGGGCTGGACATCGTCTACGTCCCGGAGGCTTACTCCTTCGACGCGGTCAGCCAGATGGGCTTCATCGCCGCCAAGACCGAACGGCTGGAGATCGCCTCCGGCATCCTCCAGATCTACACCCGCACGCCCACCCTGACGGCGATGACCGCGGCCGGGATGGACTTCGTCTCCGACGGCCGGTTCACCCTCGGCATCGGAGCCTCGGGACCGCAGGTCATCGAGGGCTTCCACGGCGTTCCGTACCACGCGCCGCTGGGCCGGACCCGGGAGATCGTCGACATCTGCCGGCAGGTGTGGCGCCGGGAGAAGGTGGAGCACAGCGGCAAGCACTACAACATCCCGCTGCCCGCCGAGCAGGGCACGGGCCTGGGCAAGCCGCTGAAGCTGATCAACCACCCGGTGCGCGAGCGGATCCCGATCCTCATCGCCGCCATCGGCCCGAAGAACGTCGAGATGGTCGCCGAGATCGCCGAGGGCTGGGAGCCGATCTTCTTCCTGCCCGAGCGCGCCGGTGACGTCTGGGGCGAGCCGCTGGCCGCGGGCAAGGCCAAGCGCGACGCCTCGCTCCCGCCGCTGGACGTGGTCGCGCAGGCGCCGCTGGCCATCGGCGAAGGCCTGGAGGAGCTGGTCGACTTCGTGCGACCTATGGTCGCCCTCTACGTCGGCGGCATGGGGGCCAAGGGCAAGAACTTCTACAACAACCTCGCCCGCCGCTACGGCTACGAGGCCGAAGCCGAGGAGATCCAGAACCTCTACCTCGACGGCAAGAAGGACGAGGCCGCCGCGGCCGTGCCGCGCGACCTGCTGGAGAAGATCTCCCTCATCGGCACCGAGTCGCACGTCAAGGAACGGCTGGCGGCGATGAAGGAAGCCGGTGTCACCACCCTCAACGTGACGCCCTTCGCCGGTGACGCCCCGGGCCGCGCCAAGCTCATCGAGCAGGTCAAAACCCTCGCCGAGGACGTCTGACCCACGACGCGAACGGGGCCCGAGGTGACCACTCGCCACCTCGGGCCCCGTCCCGTCCCCGATTTCAATGGAACTCCCGCCCCCGATTTCCACTGAAGTCCCGTCCCCGACTTCAGTGGAAGTCCGGTGATGGCGGATTTCCGTTGAAATCGGGGTTCTGACTTCCATTGAAATCGGGAACCCCCGCGGGGGTCAGGCTTCGGCCGGGGTTCGGGCCGGAGCGGGTTGCTTGGTGTGGGTTTCGCGCAGGTAGAACGCTGCGGCGAAGGTGCACACCGACATCGCCAGCAGGAACACCGAGACCGACGCCGAGGTGCCGGTGGCGGCCAGCAGCGCGGTCATGATGAACGGTGTTCCGCCGCTGACCAGGATCGCCGCCAGCTGGTAGGCCAGCGACGCGCCGGAGTAGCGGACCCTCGGGTGGAACAGCTCGCTGAGGTAGGCCGCGAGCGGGCCGTAGGTCATGCTCTGCCCGACGCTACCGATGCATCCGGCCAGGGCGATGAGCCAGATCGACGCCGTGTCGATCAGCCAGAAGAACGGGAACGACCACAGCGCGAGCATCCCGGCCCCGATCAGGATCATCGGGCGGCGGCCCAGCCGGTCGGACCACGAACCGGAGAAGAAGATCACGAAGATGCCGACCAGCGAGGTCAGCAGCGTGACCCCGAGCAGCTGCTGGCGGGGCAGGCCGAGTTCACGGGTGCCGTAGTCGAGCAGGCCGGAGATCCCGATGTAGAAGAACGTGTTCGTGGCGAACAGGAGCCCGGCGCCCAGCAGCACGCTGCGCTTGTGATCGCGCAGGACCTCCATCAGCGGTGCCTTGACGACCTTCTTCTCCTGGCGCTCCTGCAGTTCCTGGAACACCGGGGTGTCCTCGATCTTGAGCTGGATGTAGAGCACGACCGGCGCGAGCACCGCGCTGAACAGGAACGGCAGCCGCCATCCCCACGACAGGAACGCCTCCTGGCTCATCATCGCGCCGACTCCGAGGAACGCGAGGTTGCCGAAGATGACGCCGAACGGCACGCCCATCTGACCGAACGTGCCCGCCATGCCGCGCTTGCCGCTCGCGCTGTTCTCGGTCAGCAGCAGCACGATGCCGCCCCACTGCCCGCCGACCGCGATGCCCTGCAGGAATCGCAGCGTCACCAGCAGGATCGGAGCCGCGACTCCGATGGTGCCCGCACCGGGCAGCACGCCGATGAGGAACGTCGCCGTGCCCATCATGATCAGGCAGGTCACGACCGCGGGCTTGCGGCCGATCTTGTCGCCGAGGTGGCCGAAGACCAGGCCACCGATGGGGCGGGCGACGAACCCGGCCCAGAACGTCGCGAAGGACAGCAGCACGCCGATCAGCGGTGAGGCGTTCGGGAAGAACTGCGTGCCGAACACCAGCGCGGCCGCGGTGGCGTAGATGAAGAAGTCGTACCACTCGATGGAACTGGCGATCAGCGCCGCGCCGAGCAGCTTCTTCGGCGTTCTGGGTGGTTCTTGTGCAGTCATCGAAAGACTCCCTTGTCTTAGGACCAGACCGACCGGTTGGTATGACTGTGATGTCCGTCTCGTCTTGAGTCAAGGGGCAATCTTCGGCCGGTCAGCCCTCGTTGAGCACCCGGATCGGGGAACCCGCCGCGAAGGCCTGGACGTTCTCGACGGTCTCGACGAAGAACGCCTGGTAGGTGTCGTCGGTGACGTAGCCGATGTGCGGGGTCAGGACCGTGCGCGGCGTGTCGCGCCACGGGTCGTCGACGGGCAGCGGCTCGGTGTCGTAGACGTCGATGCCCGCGCCGGCGATCCGGCCCTCGCGCAACGCAGTGCGCAGCGCGTCCTCGTCGACGATCGGGCCGCGCGAGGTGTTGATCAGGTACGCGGTGGGCTTCATCAACGCCAGCTCGGCGGCTCCCACCAGACCGCGGGACCGCTTGCCCAGCACCAGGTGGATGCTGAGCACGTCGGACCGCGCGAACAGCTCGTCCTTGCCGACCAGCCGCGCGCCGGCCTCGGCCGCGCGCTGCTCGGTGAGGTTGCCGCTCCAGGCGATCACGTCCATGCCGAACGCCCGTCCGACCGTGGCCATGTGCGAGCCGAGCCGCCCGAGCCCGAGCACGCCGAGGGTCTTGCCGCCGAGCTCCACGCCCACGCCGGTCTGCCAACCGCCGGTGCGGATCTGCCGGTCCTGCCCGGGGATGTCGCGCAGCAGCGCGAAGATCAGCCCCCACGCCAGCTCGGAGGTCGCGCCCCACCCGCCGCCGCTGCCGGTACCGGACACCACCACGCCGTGCTCGCGCGCCGCGTCCAGGTCGATCGAGGCGTTGCGCATGCCGGTGGTGACCAGCAGCTTGAGGTTCGGCAGCCGGGTGATCACCTCGCGCGGGAAGCGGGTGCGCTCGCGCATCGCGGCGATCACGTCGAACGGCTCCAGCCGCGAGACGAGCTCGTCGACGTCGTCGATGTGCTCGGTGAACACCTCGACGTCGAGCCCGTCCCAGTCGGCGTAGCTGCGGGCGACGTCCTGGTAGTCGTCGAGCACTGCGATCCGCATGTCAACCCTCCGCTTCGGCTCCGGCATCACGGGACGGCGAAAATCCTACGCAGGTGATCGCATCCGACGGGGGTGGCGCGGGACACTGGGCCACGTGACCGGATCGACCGTGCTGCACCTGCTGCCGTTGAGCACCTTCCACAACGACCGCGACCAGCCCATCACAGCCTCCAGCCTGTCCTCGCAGGGCTTCGTGCACTGCTCCCCCGACGTGCCCACCACGCTGGCCGTGGCCAACAACCTCTACAGCGACGTCGAGGAGCCGATGGTCGCCGTCGAGCTGGACCCGGGGAGGCTGTCCGCACCGGTGCGCTGGGAGGCCGCCGACCCGGCGCCACCGCCCGGGGTGTCCGACGAGGCGCTGTTCCCGCACGTCTACGGCCCGCTGGATCGCGAATCGGTGATCGGCATCCGCTACGCGCGCCGCGACGTCAAGGGCCGATTCCTGTCGCTGGAGTCGCGCAGCCGCACCGCCGAGGAGTTCGACCTGCTGCCGCATCCCGAGGGCGGTTGGTACCGGCGGACCTGGGCCAGCCCGGTCGAGGTCGAGCGCCCCAACGGCACCCGGCCGACCGCGACCACGATCTTCTTCCTGCTCCCGCCCGGCCAGCGCTCGGCGTGGCACGTGGTGGCCTCCGACGAGGTGTGGCTGTGGCACCGCGGCGGCCCGCTGACGCTGCACCTGGGCGGCACCGGGGCGAAGCCCTCCGACCACCCCGAGCAGCTGGTGCTGGGCGCCGGTGCGGGGCAGACCCCGCAGGCGGTGATCCCGGCGGGGACCTGGCAGTGCGCCTCCGCTGCAGCGACGGTCGAATCGCTGGTCACGTGCGTGGTGTCGCCGGGGTTCGACTTCGCCGATTTCGAGGTGCTGTAGGCGGGTCGAAGGAGGAGTGCCGCGGCCCCGGCCGGCGCATCGCACCGGGACCTCCCGCGACGACGACGTCACCGCGCGGGCCGCGGACGGTTGCGACGACGGCGGCTGCCGCCGGTAGGAACGCTCCCCTGGCCAGCAGCGCCGCGCGGTGCCTGCGGTAGGCGGCGACGAGACCGCGCTGGTGATCGCGGTGTCTGCCTCGGCGTGTCGTGCCGGAGCCGAGCATTCCTCGCTCCACCCACGACATCACGATCGAGAACCCGAGAACGATTCCAATGCCGATGCCCGCCGCTCCGGCGAACCCCGTCAATGAATTCAGCACCGGCAACACCCCCGAAACCTAGCCGGTCCGCGTCCATCGGTTGCCCGTGCGACGCCACCCGGTACCCCGGTCGGGTCGGCGGCCTCGCGTTCGAGTCGTCCGATGCACGAGCAGATCCACTGTGGCCTGTTGTTTTCACGGTAGGTGCGGGAAGCCGTGAACGCCGCACACGTTCCGGCCCGATCGCCCCAACGGGTGAAAACGATTTCGCGGCGGATCGATCCTGTGCTCCGAACGATCGTTGATCGGGCAATCTGATGGTCGTCAGGGCTACCATCGAGCCCGAAGTCGCCGCGTTCCGAGCTGGTCGGCGGGCAACCCACCACCACCGTCGCGCGTGTTGACCCGAGAGGCCCGATTCCCAAGTCCGGGGAGGTGTCGGCCGTGCGGGGTTATCCCGTTCATCTGCTCTTCCACCTGCTGGCGATCGTCGCCGGCCTCGCGGTCGGCGTCGGCGGTGCGCTGTGGTGGCTGGGCAAGGACCGCAACGCCCTCTACCTGGCCATCACCGCGCTGATCGTCGGGATCGTCGTCCTGCTGCTGCAGGGCTTCTACATCAGCGCCAGCCAGCCGCGACGTCCCGTTCCGCGCAGGCCCATGCCGCCGGCTCCACCGTCGCACCCGCGGTTCCAGCCGGTCGCCGAGCGGCGCGAGCCGACACGCCCGGACCTGGAGCCGGTCGCCCCGCCGGAGGCGGGATCCGACTCGGTCGACCAGGAGACCAAGACTTCGGCGATCGACGCCCTCAACGAGCACACCAAGGGCTGAGTCGTCGCATTGCAGCGGCCGTTTTTGCCACCGAACCCTTGCGATGTGTGACGCGAGTCACCATCCTGGGCTGAGTTTCGGGTTCACCCGGGAGGCCAGTCATGTCGATCATGCGGGTCAAATCGGTCGAGCAGTCGATTCAGGACGCCGAGGCACCGGAATTCCGGTTGCGCCGCGTGCTCAGAGCGGTTGACCTTCTCGGCATCGGGATCGGCGCGATCATCGGCACCGGGATCTTCGTGCTCACGGGTGTCGCCGCGGCCACCGACGCCGGGCCGGGCATCTCGATCTCCTTCGTCATCTCCGGCATCGCCTGCGGACTCGCTGCCCTCTGCTACGCCGAGTTCGCCTCGGTCGTGCCCGTCGCCGGGTCCGCCTACACGTTCTCCTACGCCTCGCTCGGCGAGTTCCTGGCCTGGATCATCGGCTGGGACCTGATGCTGGAGTTCGTCATCGGCGCCTCCACCGTCTCCGTGGGCTGGTCGCAGTACTTCGTCGAGGCGCTCAGCGCGGTCGGCCTCGGGTTGCCCGAAGCGCTGACCGCCGCACCGGGCGCGGGCGGGGTGATGAACCTGCCCGCCGCGATCATCGCGCTGCTGCTGACCGTCGTGCTGGTGGTCGGCATCCGGCTCAGCGCTTCGGTGACCAACGTGGTCGTGGCGATCAAGCTGGCCGTGGTGCTGTTCTTCATCATCTTCGGCGCGTTCTTCGTCAAGACCGCCAACTGGGACCCGTTCATCCCGCCGCACCAGCCCCCGGACCCGTCCGAGACCGGCTCCGCGCTCAACGACCCGCTGATCAACGCGATCTTCGGCGGCACCGGCTCGTTCGGCGTCAGCGGCCTGGTGGCCGGAGCCGCGCTGGTGTTCTTCGCCTACATCGGCTTCGACATCGTCGCCAGCGGCGCGGAGGAGACCCGCAAGCCGCAGCGCGACATGCCGATCGGCATCCTCGGCTCGCTGGCCATCTGCTCGGTCCTCTACGTGCTGGTCTCGCTGGTGATGACCGGCATCGTCAAGTACGACAAGCTCGACACCGCCGCACCGATGGCCACCGCGTTCCAGGCGATCGGAGCTCCGTGGGCCGTCGGCCTGGTGTCGCTGGGCGCGATCGCCGGTCTGACCACGGTGATCCTCATCCTCATGCTCGGGCAGGCCCGCGTCGGCTTCGCGATGGCCCGCGACGGGCTGCTGCCGGTGTACTTCGCGAAGGTCCACCGCAAGTACCGCACGCCCTACCGGATCACGGTGATCACCGGAGTCGTGGTCGCGATCATCGCCTCGCTGACGCCGATCGACGTGCTCGCCGAGATGACCAACATCGGCACCCTGTTCGCGTTCGTGCTGGTCTCGATCGGCGTGCTGGTGATGCGCCGGACGCGACCGGACCTGCCGCGCGCGTTCCGCGTCCCGCTGGTCCCGGTGATCCCGATCCTCGCCGCGCTGGCCTGCCTCTACCTGATGCTCAACCTCGAAGGCTGGACCTGGCTGCGATTCGGCATCTGGATGGCCCTCGGCCTGCTGATCTACTTCGTCTACAGCAAGCACCGCAGCCGTCTCGGGCGCGGCGAGACCATCGAGGACGCCGCCGAGGAAACCGACTGAGACCTCAGGCGACGAGCTGCTCGTCGACGAAGCACCACATCCAGTTCTCGCCCGGCTCGAAGGAGCGGATCACGGGGTGGCGGGTCTGCTCGTGGTGGGCGGTGGCGTGCCGGTTGGGGCTGGAATCGCAGCAACCGACGTGGCCGCAGTCCGTGCAGATCCGCAGGTGCGCCCACACGCTCTCACCGGCGGCGAGGCAGTCCTCGCATCCGTTTACGCTGCTGGGGTTCGGCCGCTGAGTGGCGGCACCGGTCAGGTGTGCGCAACGATCCGACATCGTCTGGTCCCTTCTCTCCTGCCGCTCAGCATGTCCCGACGGGAGTGAGCATGCACGACCTGCCCGCTTTGATGGCCCTGCTCGCCGGAGCGCTGGCCGTCACCGCCCTGTCCCGCCGGCTCGGCGTGTCGGCACCGCTGGTGCTGGTCGTGGTCGGGCTGGGGGTCTCGGCGATCCCGGGCGTGCCGGACTACGCGATCAACCCCGACGTGATCCTGCTGCTGATCCTGCCACCGCTGCTGTACTCGGCGGCGCTGCACAGCTCGACGGTGGGGATCAAGGCGAACCTGCGGCCGATCGGGCTGCTGGCGATCGGTCTCGTGCTGTTCAGCACGGCGATCGCCGGGGTGGTCGCGTGGTGGCTGGTGCCCGGTTTGCCGCTGAGCGCGGCGCTGGTGCTCGGTGCGGTCATCGCCCCGCCGGACGCGGTGGCGGCGACGTCGATCGGCCGCCGGGTCGGGTTGCCGCGCAGGCTGATGACGGTGCTCAGCGGCGAGAGCCTGGTCAACGACGCGACCGCGCTGACCGCCTACCGGGTCGCGGTGGCCGCGGCGATCGGCACCGGCACCTCGCTGCTGTCGGGCCTGGGCATGTTCCTGCTGGCGGCGGTGGGTGGAACGCTGATCGGTCTGGTGATCGCCTGGGTGGTCAACCGGGTCAAGCCGCTGCTGCGCGACGACATGCTCGACAGCGCGGTCGGGCTGATCGTGCCGTTCTTCGCCTACTTCGTCGCCGAGGAGGCGCACACCTCCGGAGTGCTGGCGGTGGTGGTCGCCGGGCTGTACCTGGGTCACCAGGCGCCCGCGCGCAGCGCGGCGACGCGGGTGCAGGACAAGGCCGTGTGGGGCGCGGTGGACACGCTGCTGGAAGCGGTCGTGTTCGCGCTGATCGGCCTGCAGCTCAGCAGCGTCGTGGCCGGGGTGAGCACCGGGTTCGGGCCGCTGCTGCTGGCGGGCTGCGCGCTGACGGTCGCGGTGGTGCTGGCGCGCGTGGTGTGGGTGTTCGGCGCGATGTACCTGCCGGAGTGGCTGCGCGGCAAGCGCCCCGACTGGCGGTACAAGCTGGTCGTGTCGTGGGCCGGGATGCGCGGGGTGGTGTCGCTCGCTGCGGCCTCGGCGATCCCGACGGTGACGCTGTCCGGGCAGCCGTTCCCGCACCGCGACGAGGTGCTGTTCCTGACCCTGTTCGTCACGCTCGCGACGCTGCTGCTGCACGGCACCACGCTGCGCCGGTTGATCGAGCGGCTCGGCGTGACCGGCGGGGAGGACTACACCGACGCGCTCGCGGAGGCCCAGGCCAGGCACAACGCCGCGCGCGCCTCGCAGGAGCGCCTCGACGAGCTGACCGCGGAGACCGAGCCACCGGGTGACGTGGCCGATCAACTCCGGCGGGCAGCGGAGCAGCGCGCCAACCGGGCGTGGGAACGGCTGGGCCGCTCCGACGAGGAGCTGGGCGAGAGCCCCACGGCCGCCTACCAGAGGTTGCGCAGCGAGATGCTGGCCGCCGAGCGGGCGGTGTTCGTGCAGTTCCGCGACGCCCGCCGGATCGACGACGAGGTGCTGCGCCGCGTCATGCACCAGCTCGACCTGGAGGAGCTGTCACTCACCCGGGACTGACGGGAGGAAGCCCAGCTGCGCCGACAGGTCCGCGGACGCGTCCCGCATGTACCCGACGGCCTCTCTCACCCGCTCGCGGGTGAAGCGGTAGGTGGGTCCGGACGCGCTCAGCGCCGCCACCACGTTGCCCTCGTGGTCGTAGACGGCCACGGCGGCGGCGTTGAGCCCGATCTCGAACTCCTCGTAGCTGGTCGCGTAGCCGTCGTGGACGATCAGCTCGAAGTCCTTGCGCTGCTGGCGGGCGGCGGTGACGGTCTGCTCGGTGTACTGCTCCAGCTTGCGCGCCAGGACGCGGTCCTGGTCGTCGCGGGGAGCGTGGGCGAGCAGCACCTTGCCGCTGGAGGTGGCGTGCAGCGGCGTGCGCTGGCCGACCCAGTTGTGCGCGGTGACCGAGGCGGTGCCCCTGGCCTGGCTGATGTTGATGGCCACGTCGAAGTCGCGGATGGCGATGTTGACGGTCTCGCCGAGTTCGGTGGCCAGCGAATCGCAGTAGGCCTGGCCGATGCGCGAGAGGTCCAGCCGCTCGGTGGCCGCGCCCGCGAGCCGCACGATCCCGAAGCCGATGGCGTACTTGCCGCGCTCGCCCAGCTGCTCGACCAGACCGCGCGATTCCAGCACGCTGACCAGACGGGAGGCGGTGGACTTGTGCACGCCGAGCTCGCCTGCGATCTCGGTGATGCCCACCTCGCCGTTGCGGGCCAGCAGTTCCAGCACGGTCACCGCCCGGTCAACAGATTGCACCAGGGCACCCGAGCTACTTCCGCGTGATTGAGACGCACTAGCCACGGGCCAGACCCTATCGGCTCGCCGGACCTATTCCGCGATCATCCGGGATGGGCGGGAATTTCTGTTCCTCATTGTGCAACACCCGAGGTCACTTGGCGAGCGCCGAGCAACGCCGTGGCGAGGTGGTCGGCGTAGGAGTTGCGGACCAGGACCCGGTAGCCGGCGTCGAGGCGCCAGACGATCACCGGGACCCCGGCGACGAGGGTCTGCGCGCAGCGCCCCGGGACGAACACCCCGGGGTGCAGGTCGAGGGAGCACAGGGCTTCCAGGACCTCGCGGTCGTGCAGGCGCAGGGTGGTGCGGGCCGCCGACACGTCGACCAGGCTCCGATGGCCCGGCTCGGTGCCGGTGACCCCGATCAGCAGGTGCTCGTCCGGTCCGAGACCGAGGGCGGCGCGATGCTCGTCCCCGGTCACCCGGTCGACCTCCGGAAGTCGCAGTCCCAGCGCGAACTCGGCGTCCGTGCGCACGTCGAGCTGAGGCAGGAACGGCTCCTCGACCAGGACTTCCGCGAGCTCGGCCGCGCGGTGCCCGAGCGGGCTGCGGCGCAGGTCAACGTCGACCGTCACGGCGGGCTCCTTCCGGGTCGTAGAACACCGGCTCGCGCACCCGCACCGGCACCTCGCGGCCGTCGAGCGAAACCCCGACGCGCTCGCCGATGCGGTCCCGCCCGGACTCGACCAGCGCCAGCGCGATGGTGCGGCCGAGGATCGGACTGCGGTAGCTGGAGGTCACGTGGCCGATCCCGCCCGCCAGGCGGACTCCTTCCGGCAGGAGCTCGGCGGGGTCCTCGGTCAGCAAGCCGACGAGCTGTTCGCGGTCGGCTCGGGCGGTGTCGGAACGGCTCAGCGACCGCTTGCCGATGAAGTCCTTGCGCTGCGAGACGGGCATCCCGAGGTCGAGCGGGGTGACGGTGCCGTCGGTGTCCTGGCCGACGATGACGTAGCCCTTCTCCGCGCGCAGCACGTGCATCGTCTCGGTGCCGTAGGGCGTGACGCCGACGTCCTCCCACAGCGCCAGGCCGTACCAGGACGGGACGTTGATCTCGTAGGCCAGTTCACCGGAGAACGAGATCCGCGCGATGCGGGCGGGAATCCCGTTGTGCAGCGCGGTGTCCCGGAACTCCAGGAACCCGAGCTCGCCCAGGTCCGGCGCCAGCCGCGCGACGACCTCACCCGAGTCGGGGCCGGTGACGGCCACCGCCGCCCACTGCTCGGTGACCGAGGTGCAGCGCACGTCGAGGTCGGTCCACTCGGTCTGCAGCCACTGCTCCAGCCAGTCCAGCACCTTCTCGGCACCGCCGGTGGTGGTGCTCAGCAGGTAGTGGTCGGGAGCCAACCGCAGCACGACTCCGTCGTCGAAGACCATTCCGTCGGCGGAGCACATGATCCCGTAGCGCCCCTTGCCGACCGGCAGCTTCGCGAACCCGCCGGTGTAGACGCGGTTGAGGAACTCCGGCGCGTCCGGGCCGACGACCTCGATGCGGCCGAGCGTGCTGACGTCCTGCATGGCGACCCCGGTGCGCGCGGCGAGGCACTCGCGGTGCACGGCCGCGGCCATGTCCTCGCCGGGCCGCGGGTAGTGACGCGGGCGCCGCCACTGCCCCACGTCCTCGAACACCGCGCCGTGGGCCACGTGCCAGGAGTGCATCGGGGTGGTGCGGATCGGGTCGTGGAGGTCACCGCGCTCGTGGGCGGCCATCAGCGCGAACGGGACCGGGACGTAGGGCGGGCGGAACGCGGGAGTGCCGACCTCACCGGGTCCGACTCCGAGTTCGGCGGCGATGACGGCCATCGCGTTGACCCACGAGGTCTTGCCCTGGTCGCTGCCGACCCCGATGGTCGTGTAGCGCTTGATGTGCTCGACCGAGCGCAACCCGGCGCCGATCGCGCGTCGGATGTCGGCGACCGTGGCGTCGCGCTGGAAGTCCACGAACTGCTCGGTGTCGTCGCCGGGCGTCAGCCAGACCGGGTGGGGCGGGCGGATCGGTTCCGGCGGCAGGTCCGGCGCCGCGGGCGCGGCCGTTCCCGCTGCGCGGGCGCCCGCCCGGAGCCCTTCGGTGATGCAGCCGGGGAGGTCGAAGGTTCCGTTCGCGGCACCGGCGACCAGGCCGTCGACCGGCCGCACCGCGGCGATGCCGTCGTCCCAGAGGCGGTCGCCGTCGTGCAGGTGCAGCACCGGGCTCCAGCCACCGCTGACCGCCAGCAGATCGCAGTCGATCTCCGTGCCGTCGGACAGCAGCACCGATTCCAGGCAGCGGCCGGAGGTGGCGGCGACGGTGGCCCCGGCGATCACCGGGACGTCGGCGGGTGGCGGGTCGCTGCGGCTGTCGACGATGGCCCGCACCCGGCACCCGGCGGCGGCGAGCTCAGCGGCGGTGGCGTGCGCGCTGTCGCCGGTGGTGGCCACGACCGCCTCGCGACCGGGCACCACGGCGAACCTGCGCAGGTAGGTCGACACGGCCGAGGCCAGCATGATCCCGGGCCGATCGTTGCCGGCGAACACCAGAGGCCGCTCGTGCGCCCCGGTGGCCAGCACGACCCGGCCCGCCCTGACGTGCCACATCACGTTCCCCTGAGCGATCAACAGGTAATCACCCGCATAACGCCCGATCACCGTAGCCCCCAACAAGATTCGAACCCCCTCCTCACCTCCACCCCGACGACCCCACCCCACGTCGCCCCGAGTACCGCCGTAATCAGAACCCGGAATACCGCCGTATTCGTGTCCCCGATTACGGCCGTATTCGGGATCGGGGGTCTGAACACGGCCGTGATCGGTCAGGGTGGTGACGGCGTGGGTGATCCAGTCGATGGGGCGTTCGCCGCCGAGGGTCGGGCCGTGCTCGACGAGCAGGACGCGTGCTCCTGACTGCCCTGCGGCCAGGGCGGCGGCGACCCCGGCCGGGCCTCCGCCGATCACGGCGACGTCGGTGTGAGCGTTCCTGCGGTGGCACTTCGGCGCGTCGCCGCTGGTCAGCCGACCGACGCCGGGGATGCTCTCGGCCTCGAGCCCGTCGCGCAGCGGAACCTCGGTGGCCTGCGCGAACGGATCTCCGTCCACGCTCACCAACGCGTTCGGCTCGGTGAGGTCGGCGGTGAGGACACCGCGCGGCCGGTCCAGGTAGGTCGAGCGGGCCACCTCGACGCGTCCGGACGCGAGCAGCGCCGAGGCGAGCGTGTCGCCGGGATGCCCGGAGAACTCGGTCCCGTCGAAGGTGAATCGCAGGGTGCGGGACCGGTCGATCCACCCGCCGTCGTCGAGCCGCATCACGCCACCTCGTCGGTCTCGGTGTTGCGCCACAGCTCGAACCAGCGGCGGCAGCCGGCCGAGTGCACCCACCGCTCCCGCCACCAGCCGCACGGGTTGTCCCGCACGAACAGGAAATCCGCCCACTCCCGGTCGTTCAACGCCCCGGGCTCGGCCGGGTAGTCGACGGCCTGGCCGCCGTAGCGGAACTCGACCTCGTCGCGCTCCCCGCACCAGGGGCACCGGATCCGCAGCATCGCGACCTCCCGGGATCAGTGCGCGACGGCCGCCGCGCCGTGCTCGTCGATGAGGGCGCCCGTGACGAACCGGTCCAGCCCGTAGGGCTCGGCCAGCGGGTGCGGGCGTCCGTGGGCGATGGTGTCGGCGTAGACCTGACCGATCCCGGGGGTGGCCTTGAAACCTCCTGTTCCCCAACCGCAGTTGAGGTACAGCCCCTCCCACGGGGTGGGGCCGATGATCGGCGAGGCGTCGGGGGTGACGTCCACCGTGCCCGCCCAGGTCCGGATCACGTGCGCGCGGGCGAAGATCGGGAACAGCTCCAACGCCGAGGCGAGCTGACGCTCGATCACGTGCACCGACCCGCGCTGCCTGTACCCGATGCGGGAGTCGATGCCCGCTCCCACGACCAGCTCGCCGCGATGCGCCTGGCTGCAGTAGACGTGCACGTGGTTGGACATCACCACGCACGGGTGCACGGGTTCCAGCAGCTCGGAGACCAGCGCTTGCAACGGGTGGCTCTGCAGCGGCAACCGCAGGCCGAGGGTGTCGGTGAGGGTGCTTGTGCGTCCCGCCGCGGCCAGCGCGACCCGGTCGGCGCCGATGTCGCCGCGCGAGGTGCGCACCCCGCGCACCCGGTCGCCGTCGGTGAGGAACCCGGTGACCTCGCAGCCCTCGACGAGGTCCACGCCCATCTCGTCGGCGCGGCGGGCGAAGGCCCACGCCACCAGGTCGTGCTTGGCGATGCCGCCGCGCGGTTGCCACGTCGCGCCGAGAACCGGGTAGCGGCAGTCGGTGTTGATGATCGGGCAGATCCGCGAGACCTCCTCGGGCCACACCCATTCGGCGTCGATCCCGTTGGCGCGGTTGGCGAAGACCCGGCGTCGGGAGTCGCGCACCTCCTGCTCGGTGTGGGCGAGGTTGAGCACGCCGCGCTGGCTGAGCAGCAGTTCGCAGTCGAGCTCGGCGGGCAGCGTCTCCCACAGCTTCAAGGCGTGCTCGTAGATCCCGGCGCTGGCGTCCCACAGGTAGTTGGAGCGGATGATCGCGGTGTTGCGGGCCATGTTCCCGCCTGCCAGCCAACCGCGTTCGAGGACGGCGACGTCGCGGATGCCGTGTTCGCGCGCGAGGTAGTAGGCGGTGGCCAGCCCGTGCCCACCGGAACCGACGACGACCACGTCGTAGTGCCGGGCGGGCTCGGCGTTGCGCCACAGCCTCTCGGGCGGTTGCGGAAGCGGTGCTGCGACCACGGCCACCTCCCTGCGATTCGGAGGTGAACCCAGGCTAGGAGCGCCGCGACGAGCGGGTCAATTCACGAAAGAGGGACGGTGCTTCCCGTTGTCCCACAACAAGATCCACGGCTGAAAATTCGTGTCGACGGGCTCTTGACGCACCCCTTTCCCCGAGCGCACTGTTGCGGTATGCGCAGATAGTTGTCGTAGACGCAACAAGGCGGCAGCCATGGTTTCGAGCGTCCAAATCCTGCTCGTGGGGGCGGGCATCGTCGGGTGCAGCACCGCTTACCACTTGGCGCGCCAGGGGATCACCGATGTTCTCGTGGTCGATCAGGGACCGCTCCCCGCGACCGGCGGTTCGAGTTCGCACGCACCGGGCCTGGTCTTCCAGACCAACGCCTCGGAAACGCTGAGCCGGCTCGCCGCCGACACCGTGCGCCTGTACTCCTCGTTGGAGGTCGACGGGTCGCCCTGCTTCCACCCGGTCGGCGGCATCGAGGTCGCCACCACCCCCGAGCGCTGGGACGACCTGCACCGCAAGCTCGGCCTCGCCACCGCGTGGGGCATCGGCGGCGAACTCCTCGACCCCGGTCAGGTGCTCGAACGCATCCCCGGCATCGACGCCGACCGGATCCACGGCGGGCTGCACGTGGCCACCGACGGGATCGCCAAGCCGGTGCGCGCCGCCGAGGCGATGATGCGCGAAGCGCGGCGGCTCGGCGTGCGCTTCGAAGGCGCGACCGAGGTCACCGGGTTCGAGATCACCGGCGACCGGATCACCACCGTGCGCACCACGTCCGGGGACGTGACAGCGGAAACCGTGTTGTGCTGCGCGGGGATCTGGGGCCCGAAGATCGGCCGGATGGCCGGGGTGACGATCCCGGTGCAGCCGCTGGCGCACCAGTACGCGGTGACCACGCCGGTGCTCGACGACGGCGAAACCGAAGTGGCGCAACCGATCCTGCGCCACCAGGACCGGTCGATGTACTTCCGCCAGGTGCACGACCGCTACGGCATCGGCTCCTACCGGCACCGGGTGATGCCGGTGCGCACCGACGAGCTCACGCCCACCGTCACGCCCGGCACCGAAGCTCCCTCCGAAGGCGGTGGCTGGAAGGGCATGGCCTCGGTGCACCCGTTCACGCCGGCGGACTTCGCCGGTCCCTGGCGGGAGGCGCGGCGACTGCTGCCCGCGCTGCGCGAGGCCGAGATCGGCGAGGGCATGAACGGGTTGTTCCTGTTCACCTCCGACGGGATGCCGGTGCTGGGCCGGTCCGAGGTGGAGAACTTCTGGATCGCCGAGGCCGTGTGGATCACCCACGCCGGCGGCGTCGGCCGGGCGATGGCGCAATGGCTGGCAGGGCGCACCCCGGACATCGACCTGCGGCAGGCCGACCTGCGGCGCTTCGACGACTTCGCCCGCAGCCCCGCCTACCTGGAGCAGCGCAGCGCGCAGAGCTTCCGCGAGGTCTACGACATCATCCACCCCCAGCAACCGCCCGAGCAGCCCCGGCCGCTGCGCACCAGCCCGTTCCACGACCGGCAGCGCGAACTCGGCGCGGTGTTCCTGGAGGCCTCCGGGTGGGAACGGCCGCACTGGTACGCGAGCAACGAGAAGCTCTTGCAGGGCAGGGAGATCGCGCGTCCGGGGGAGTGGGCGGGCCGGTTCTGGTCACCGATCGTCGGTGCCGAGCACCTGGCCGCCCGCGAAGGCGTCGCGATGTTCGACATGACCTCGCTGCCGCGCGCCGAGGTCACCGGCCCCGGCGCGCTCGAGCTGTTGGGCCGGCTCACCACCAGCAAGATCGACCGGCAGCCCGGCTACGTGACCTACACGCTGATGCTCACCCCCGAGGGCGGCATCCGGTCGGACATCACCGTGGCGCGGCTGGAGCGGGATCACTTCCAGATCGGCTGCAACGGTCCTCGCGACATCGCGTGGCTGCGCGACAACGCCGACGCGACCGCGCAGGTCCGCGACATCACCGGCGGCACCTGCTGCATCGGGCTGTGGGGTCCGCGCGCCCGCGAGGTGCTGGCCGCGCTGGCCGACGTCGACGTCTCGCACGAGGAGTTCCGGTTCTTCCGCGCCCGGCGGCTGCACGTCGGCGAGGTTCCGGTGGTGGCGCTGCGGCTGTCCTACGTGGGCGAGCTCGGCTGGGAGCTCTACACCTCCGCCGAGTTCGGCCGACGCCTGTGGGACCTGCTGGCCGGTGCCGGTCACGGCATCTTCCCCGCCGGCCGCGGTGCGTTCAACGGCATGCGGCTGGAGAAGGGTTACCGCGCCTGGGGCACCGACATGTGGACCGAGCACACCCCGGACGAAGCCGGTGTCGCCTTCGCGGTGAAACCGGACAAGGGGCCCTTCACCGGCCGAGAAGCCCTGCTCCGCCGGGGAGAACCCACCCGCCGCCTGGCCTGCCTGCGCATCGACGACGGCACGGTCCTGATGGGTTCCGAACCGGTCCTCGCCGGCGACGAACCGGTCGGCTTCACCACCAGCGCCGCCTACGGCCACACGGTCGGCGCGAGCCTCGCCTACGCCTGGCTCCCCGCGGACCTCGCCCAACCCGACACCCACCTGACGGTCACCTACTTCAACCAACCCCACCCCGTCACGGTGATCCCAGACCCCACCTACGACCCCGACATGACCCGAATGCGCCGCTAAACCCCACACCAGACCCGAAAAACCCATCCCCCACCCAAAAACCATCCCGACCCCTCCGACGACCCCACCCGATTTCAGTGGAACTCAGAACCCGGACTTCCACTGAAACCCGGGACCGGACTTCCACTGAAACCCGGGACCGGACTTCCACTGAAATCGAGGACCCGACTTCCACTGAAATCGAGGACCCGACTTCCACTGAAATCGGGGGTCGGAGTTCCACTGAAATCGCGCGATCGAGGCTTGGAGCGAGCAACATGAGCGTCAACTCGAACCCCGGGGTGCTGCTGTACCCGCGGATCCGGAAATCCCCGTTCTTCTACGCCTCGCGGCGTCACGGGGTGGCGATGTACAGCGTCTACAACCACACGTACCACCCGAGGCACTACGGAGATCCGGTCGCCGAGTACTGGGCGCTGCTGGAAGGCGTGACGCTGTGGGACGTCGGCGTGGAGCGGCAGGTGGAGATCACCGGGCCGGACGCGTTCGAGTTCACCAACATGCTCGTGCCCCGCGACCTCACCAAGTGCAAGGTCGGGCAGTGCAAGTACGTGTTCGTCACCGGCACCGACGGCGGCATCCTCAACGACCCGGTGCTGCTGCGCCTGGGTGAGAACCACTTCTGGCTCTCGCTGGCCGACAGCGACGTGCTGATGTGGGCCAAGGCCCTGGCCCACGGGCTCGGCATGGACGTCGACATCCGCGAACCCGACGTCGGCCCGGTGCAGGTCCAGGGCCCGAAGTCCGGTGCGGTGATGGCGGACCTGTTCGGCGAGTCCATCTTGGACATTCCCTATTACTACGCGGTGGAACGAGAGCTTGCAGGGATGCGGGTGGTGGTCTCGCGCACCGGCTACACCGCTGAGCTGGGCTACGAGATCTACCTGCACGACGCCTCCCACGAGGGCGTTCGGCTGTGGGACGCGATCTGGGAAGCCGGCGAGCCGCACGACCTCACCGTGATCGGCCCCTGCCACATCCGGCGCATCGAGGCCGGGATCCTGTCGTGGGGCTGCGACATCACCGCCGACACCAACCCCTTCGAGGTCGGCTACGGCTTCGAGAAGACCTGGATGGTCGACCTCGACCAGGAGGCCGACTTCATCGGCAAGGACGCGTTGCGCCGCATCAAGCAGGACGGCGTGAGCCGCAAGCTCGTCGGCGTGCGCATCGACGGTCCGAGCGTGGGCTCGTTCAACGACGGCGCGATGATCGACGTCTTCGAGGTGCACGACCCGCACGGGCTGCGGATCGGCGAGGTCACCTCCGCCGCCCACTCCCCGCGCGTCGAGGGCAACATCGGCTACGCCATGGTGCCGATCGCCTACCAGGAGCCGGGCACCGAGCTCGTCGTGCGCACCCAGCACGGCCCGCAGCAGGCGGTCGTGTCCGAGAAGCCGTTCCTGGACCCGACCAAGGACATCCCCAAGCGCCTGGCGCGGAGCGCGTGAAGGGGGCGAGATGGCATCTGAACTGCAGCGATCCCTCGACCGGATGCGCTACGAGGTGCTGCCGGTGGGCAACGCGCGGGTGGACGCGCTCGACCCCGGCAGCACGGTGACCGTGACGGCCTCGCCGGCCAGGGGCATCGGGCCGACCATCGACTTCACCGAGCGGCTCGCCGCGATGGGCATGCGCGCGGTGCCGCACCTGGCCGCGCGCTCGATCCGCGATCACGCGCAGCTGGCGGGCGTCCTCGACCGGCTGGACGCCGCCGGGGTGAGCGAGGTGTTCGTGATCGCCGGGGACGCCGCGAAGCCGCTGGGCGAGTTCGCCGATTCCCTCGCGCTGCTGCGCGCGATGGAGCGGATGGGACGGCTGCCGGCGCGCATCGGCATCGCCGGTTACCCCGAACGGCACGCGTTCATACCAGACGACTGCGCCGTTCGGGCCATGGCGGAGAAATCTCGTTACGCCGACTACGTGGTCTCGCAAATCACGTTCGATCCCCGGACGATCAACGATTGGGCCCGCGACCTGCGGAATCGCGGGGTGGGAGCACCCGTGTACGTGGGTGTCCCGGGGGTGGTGGACGCCCATCGGCTGTTGCGCATCGCGCTGAAGATCGGGTTGGGTGAGTCGACGCGGTTCCTGCGAAAGCAGTACGGCGCGGTCTCGAAGATGTTGGCACGCTACACGCCGGAGGAGCTGTTCGACGAGTTGTCCCCGCAGCTGGGCGACCCGGATTCGCCGATCGCGGGCTGGCACCTGTTCACCTTCAACGAGATCACCAAGACGGTGCAGTGGCGCGACGATCTGGCGGCCCGGCTGTCCGGCTACGCGGACCGACCGGCGTAACCGACACCTCGCAGGAGGTCCTGGCATGACCATCCCGTCCGATTTGGACATCTCCCGTGCGACAGAGCTGCGTCCGATGGACGACATCGCAGCGCAGCTCGGCATCGGGGAACACCTGCTGGAGCCCTACGGGCGCAACGTCGCGAAGATCTCTCTCGACGCCATCGACGAGCTCTCCGACCGGCCACGCGCCCGCTACGTCGTGGTCTCGGCCATCACCCCCACACCGCTGGGCGAGGGAAAGACCACCACGACCGTCGGGCTCGGGCAGGCGCTCAACCACATCGGCAAGCGCTCCACGGTCGCCGTCCGGCAGCCCTCGATGGGCCCGACCTTCGGCATCAAGGGCGGCGCGGCAGGCGGCGGGTACAGCCAGGTCGTGCCGATGGAGGCCCTGAACCTGCACCTCACCGGCGACATGCACGCGGTCACCGCGGCCCACAACCTGCTGTCGGCGATGGTCGACAACCACCTGCACAAGGGCAACGCGCTGGGGATCGACCCGCACCGGATCACCTGGCGCCGGGTGCTCGACGTCAACGACCGCGACCTGCGCAACATCGTCTCCGGCCTCGGCGGCAGGCAGGACGGCGGACCGCGCCAGACCGGTTTCGACATCACCGCGGCCAGCGAGGTGATGGCGGTGCTGGCGCTGTCGACGTCGCTGGCCGACCTGCGGCAGCGGCTCGGTCGCATCGTCGTCGGCTACACCCCCGACGGTCAGCCGATCACCGCCGAGCAGCTCAAGGCCGCGGGCGCGATGGCGGTGATCATGCGCGACGCGCTCAAGCCGAACCTCATGCAGACCACCGAGAACACGCCGGTGCTGGTGCACGCCGGGCCGTTCGGCAACATCGCGCACGGCAACTCCTCGATCGTCGCCGACCTGGTGGGCAGCCGCTGCACCGACTACCTGATCACCGAGGCGGGTTTCGGCGCGGACATGGGCGCCGAGCGGTTCTTCAACATCAAGTGCCGCACCTCCGGGCTGCGGCCGGACGCCGCCGTGCTGGTGGCGACGGTCCGCGCGCTCAAGGCGCACTCCGGCCGCTACAAGGTGGTGGCGGGCAAGCCGTTGCCGCCGGAGATGCTGGAGGAGAACCCGGACGACGTGCTCGCCGGCGCCGACAACCTGCGCAAGCAGATCGACAACATCCGGTTGCACGGCGTCTCCCCGGTGGTGGCGATCAACGCCTTCCCGAGCGACTTCACCAGCGAGCACGAGGCGATCCGGCAGGTCGCCGAGGCCGAGGGCGCGCGCGTGGCGGTCAGCAACCACTTCACCGAGGGCGGCAAGGGCGGCGCGGAGCTCGCCGAAGCCGTCGTCGCGGCCTGCGAGGAACCGGCCGGTTTCCAGGTCCTCTACCCCGACGAGGCCGACCTGCGCACCAAGATCGAGACCATCGCGACGAAGGTCTACGGCGCCGACGGCGTCAGCTACGCACCGGCGGCGGCCAGGTCCCTCGACAGCTACGAGGCCAACGGCTACGGCGACCTGCCGGTCTGCATCGCCAAGACCCACCTCTCGCTGAGCTCCGACCCGACGTTGCTGGGCGCCCCCACGGGCTGGACCCTGCCGGTCCGCGAGGTCCGCGCGTCGGTCGGCGCGGGATTCGTCTACCCGATCTGCGGAGACATGCGCACCATGCCGGGCCTCGGCTCGCACCCGCAGGCCGAGTCGATCGACCTGGACGCCGACGGCAACATCACCGGGCTGATGTGAGGGTCGAGATCAGCACCGACAGCGCGGACGGTGCGGTGACAGCGGATCGCCTCGGGGCCGACCGGATCGAGCTGTGCTCGGCCGGGGCGCTCGGAGGGCTGACTCCCGGGCCGGGCCTGCTGTCGGCGGTGCTCGACCGGTGCCACCGCAGCCAGGTGCACGTGCTGATCCGGCCTCGGGAGGGCGGGTTCGCGTACTCGCCCACCGAGGTCGCGGCGATGCGCGCCGACGTGCGGCACGCCGTGTCCGCGGGAGCGACCGGCGTCGTCGTCGGCGCGCTCGGCGCGGACGGGCGGCTCGACGCCGCCGTGCTCGGCGAGCTCATCGCCGAAGCCGGCGGCGTCCCGGTCGCCCTGCACCGGGCGATCGACGTCTGCCCAGATCCGGTCGAGGCGGCGCACATCGCCGCCGAACTGGGCATCCGGCGGATCCTCACCTCGGGCGGGGCGACTCGCGCCGAGGACGGCGTCCCGGTGCTGCGGCGCATGGCGGGAGCCGGCATCACCCTCACCGCCTGCGGCGGGATCCGCTCGCACAACGCCCGCCGCATCGCCGAAGCCGCAGGCATCGACGAGATCCACGCGGCACCCCGCCAACAAATCCCGTCGTCCGGCGGCGAGGTCGACTTCGGCCCCCGCGCCCTCCTCGACGAGGCCGAAACCCGCGACCTGATCGCCACTGCCCGCCTGATCTCAGGTGCGGCACTCAATCCGGACCGCCGAGCGACGTGATCCACGAGCGGTTGCCGGGCTTCGGGTCGCCCTGCTCGACGTTCCCCGCCTGAACGAGATCCCGGACCGACCCGCTGTTCCAGTTGTCCGCATCTGACGTCGAACTTCGCGCGAAACTCGCGTTCCCTCCTCCGAACCGGCAGAGCGACGTGGCCTACCGTTGCCGGCATGGGAGTCGTCCGGTCGGTCGTGTTGTTCGTCCTGGCCGCCGTCGCCGAGATCGGTGGGGCGTGGCTGGTGTGGCAGGGCGTGCGGGAGCAGAAGGGCCTGCTGTGGATGGGCGCGGGCGTGATCGCGCTCGGGATCTACGGGTTCGTCGCCACGCTGCAACCGGACGCGAACTTCGGCCGCATCCTGGCCGCCTACGGCGGGGTCTTCGTCGCCGGATCGCTGGTGTGGGGCGTCCTGCTCGACGGCTTCCGCCCGGACCGCTGGGACGTCATCGGGGCGCTGATCTGCCTCATCGGCGTCGCGGTGATCATGTACGCGCCGCGCCAGGCGTGAACCCCGCCGCTCACTCCGCCAGCGTCAGCTGCGAGAACCGCACCGGGAAGCCCGCGCCGTCCGGGGAGGCGCACATGGGCCCGGCCTGGGCGGGCACGTCCGGTGGGAAGTAGGCCATGCGGAGGATGTTCACGGGTTCGCCGTCCTCGGCGGCGTAGCGGACGTGGACGGCGTCCTCGAAGCGCTCGATCTCGACGGTCACCGACTCGACCTCGCCGTGGGCCACCGACAGCGGCAGCAGGCTCCAGTCGGAGTGCTCGCGGGTGACCACCGCCGACAGGTACTGCTCGCCGTCGACGTACTCGATGCCCGCCTTGATCCAGTTCCGCTCGTCGATGCGCAGCATCAGCCCGGCCTGGTCGTGCTGTTCGCGGTAGTCGCCGAAGAACCTGGTGCACATCCGGAACTGGGCGCCGACCGGTTGCAGCAGCGCGTGCCCGGTGTCGCGGTTGAAGCCGTAGTGCGTGGTCTGCCAGAAGTCCGTGTCCGTGTCGCTGGTGACCGTCAGCCCGGCGTAGTTCAACCAGTTCGCCGGTTCGTTGAGCCACTGCCACCCGTTGAGCTCGAACAGCGTGAGATCTTCGGCTTGCTGCATTGCCCACCGCTCCGTTCGGTCCAGGCAACCGCCGTGGCGGTCCGCACTCCCCCGACGCACCGTCAGGCAACGGAGGATACAGGCGCCCGAGGACCGAGGTGAGCACGCCTCGTGATCAGCCGACCACCCGGAGTCGGGTCAGCGGACCACGGTGACCGGGCAGGCCGCGTGGTGCACGATCTTGACGGCGACCGACCCGACGAGCATGCCGGTGAACGCGCCGTGGCCCTTGTCGCCGACCACCAGCAGGTCGGCCTGCTTGGACAGCTTGACGAACTCGTCGATGACCTGGCCGCGGATCAGCTTCGGGCGGATGTCGACACTCGGGAAGTCGGGCTTGACCCTGGCCAGCGCCGAATCCAGCGCCTCCTGGCCTTGCTTCTGCAGCTCCGCGTCGGTGGACGTGAGGTGGTAGCCGAACTGCACCGGCTGGTGCCAGATGGTGACCGCGTGCAGGATTCCGCCCACCTGTCGCACCTGGTCGGCGGCCCAGCGCAGCGCGTGCACCGACTCCTCCGATCCGTCCACTCCGACGACGACGGTCTGCGGCATGACGAAACCCCTTCACGAGTTGCCGTGATCTCGCCCGGATCGTAGGGCGGTTCCGGCAGACCCGCAGCGCGTCAGAGCTCGCCGACGTCGGTGATGCGGACGACCGCGCCGCCGGCTTCGTCGGAGGCCGCGAGGTCGACTTCGGCGCTGATGCCCCAGTCGTGGTCCTCGGCCGGGTCGGCGAAGATCTGCCGCACGAGCCAGCGCTCGGACTCCTCGGTGATCATGATCATCTGCGGGCCGCGCGCGTCCGGGCCGATGCCGATCTCGTCGTGCTCGTCGAAGTAGTCCTCCAACGCGTCCGCCCACGCGTCGGCGTCCCAGCCCTCGTCCGCGTCGAGTTCGCCGAGCGCCTCGTAGCGGCGCAGCGCGGCGAGTTCGACGCGGCGGAACAGCGCGTTGCGGACCTGCACCCGGAAGGCGCGCAGGTTGCGGGTGACGCGCTCGGGCTCGACCTGTGCCGCCTTGGCGGGATCGTCACCGGGATGGCGCAGCTTCTCCCACTCGTCCAGGAGGCTGGAGTCGACCTGGCGGACCAGCTCGCCGAGCCATTCGATGATGTCGGTGAGCTCCTCGGTCTTGGCGTCGTCGGGCACCGTGTGCCGCAGCGCCTTGTAGACGTCGGCGAGGTAGCGCAGCACGAGCCCTTCGGAGCGGGCGAGCCCGTAGTGGTTGACGAACTCGACGAAGTTCATCGCCCGCTCGTACATGTCGCGCGCGACGGACTTCGGCGACAGCTCGTGCTCACCGACCCACGGGTGCCCCTTGCGGTAGGTCTCGTAGGCGGCTTCGAGGAGTTCTTCGAGCGGCTTGGGGTGGGTGATCTCCTCCAGCAGCTCCATGCGCTCGTCGTACTCGATGCCGTCGGCCTTCATCTGCGCCACGGCTTCACCGCGAGCCTTGAACTGCTGCTGCGACAACACCTGTCGCGGATCGTCCAACGTGGACTCGATGACGCTGAGCACGTCCAGCGCGTAGGTCGGCGACTCGGTGCCGAGCAGTTCGATGGCGGCCAGCGCGAACGGCGACAGCGGCTGGTTGAGCGCGAAGTCGAACTGCAGGTCCACCGTCACCCGGATCCTGCGGCCCTGGTCGTCGGGGGTGTCGAGCTGTTCGACGACGTCGGCGGCCAGCAGCGCCCGGTAGATCGCGATCGCCCGCAGGATGTGCTTGCGCTGGGTCGGCCGGTCCTCGTGGTTGTCCTCGAGCAGGTGGCGCATCGCCGTGAAAGCATCGCTGCTCCCATCGGAGTGGGGCCGGTTGATGACGTTGAGCAGCATGGAGTGGCTGACGTTGAAGCTGGAGCGCAGCGGCTCCGGCTCGGCCTCCACCAGCTTCTCGAAGGTCTTCTCGCTCCACGACACGAAACCCTCGGGAGCCTTCTTGCGCACCAGCTTGCGCTTCTTCTTCGGGTCGTCCCCGGCCTTGGCCAGCGCCCGCTCGTTGTCGATCTCGTGCTCCGGCGCCTGCACCACGACGAACCCGGCGGTGTCGTAGCCGGCACGACCGGCGCGGCCGGCGATCTGGTGGAACTCGCGCGCCTTGAGGTGCCGGGTGCGGATCCCGTCGTACTTGGTCAGGCCGGTGATGAGCACGGTGCGGATCGGCACGTTGATGCCCACGCCGAGCGTGTCGGTGCCGCAGATGACCTTGAGCAGACCCGCCTGGGCGAGCTGCTCCACCAGCCGCCGGTACTTCGGCAGCATCCCGGCGTGGTGCACGCCGATGCCGTGCCTGACCAGCCGCGACAGCGTCTTGCCGAAGCCCGCGGTGAACCGGAAGTCGCCGATCGCCTCGGCGATGGAGTCGCGCTGCTCGCGGGAGGCGACCTTGACGCTCATCAGCGCCTGCGCCTGCTCCAGCGCGGAGGCCTGGTTGAAGTACACGACGTAGACCGGGGCCTGCTGGCCCGCGAGGAGTTCCTCGATGGTCTCGTGCAGCGGGGTCTTGGCGTAGCGGAAGTTCAGCGGGATGGGCCGCTCAGCGGAGGTGACCACCGCCGTGTTGCGGCCGGTGCGTCGGGTCAGGTCCTCCTCGAAGGAGCTGACGTCGCCGAGCGTGGCCGACATGAGCACGAACTGGGCGCGCGGGAGCTCCAGCAGCGGCACCTGCCAGGCCCAGCCGCGGTCGGGTTCGGCGTAGAAGTGGAACTCGTCCATCACGACCTGGTCGACGTCGGCGTCCGCGCCGTCGCGCAACGCGATGTTGGCCAGGATCTCCGCGGTGCAGCAGATGATGGGCGCGTCGGCGTTGACGCTGGAGTCGCCGGTCATCATGCCGACGTTCTCCGCCCCGAAGACGTCGACGAGGCTGAAGAACTTCTCCGAGACCAGCGCCTTGATCGGGGCTGTGTAGAAGCTGCGCTTGCCGGTGGCCAGGGCCGCGAAGTGCGCGCCGGTGGCCACCATGCTCTTACCCGATCCGGTGGGGGTCGACAGGATCACGTTCGCGCCGGTCACGACCTCCATCAGCGCTTCTTCCTGCGCCGGGTAGAGCTCGATGCCCAATGAGATCGTCCATTCGACGAACGCCTCGAACTGGGCATCGGGATCGGGATCGCCGGCGGTGAGCGCTGGGAGCTGGTCGGTGAGCTTCATCGTCCCCCCATCGTCCCTGGCCATCCCCAGCGCTGGTCACCCGGGGTGGCCAGGCACGACCCTTCCTCCGGCCCGGTGTCGTTGCTGGTGGAAGACCGTGGTGATCAGCGACCATGGGAGACGGCCTCGGTGTCGGGCGAGAGGAGGGCGCCATGTCGACCCGCAACGTGCGCTTCGTCGGCGGGCCGCTGGACGGCAGAGTCCAGGACCTGCGCGACCACGAAGCAGTCGCAGGCCGCCTGCTCAAGCACATCCACCTGCACGACGGCCCGAAGATCGAAACCCAGTACGAACTCCGCTACACCCCGGAGCACGGATGGGTCTACCACCTCTGCGGCACCCAGCCGTAGCTGTTCGAGAATCCGTGGTCCTCTTGCTCAGCGGTGCGGGCAGCGGAACCTCAGACGCCTTCTGGCTCCGGGATCCGAGACTGATGTATGGCCAATGCACGGCGCTTCGGCTGTCCTCCCCAGAAGACGCCTGAGAACCCGCGGCGGCGCCGCTTGCTCAGGCGGGGAAAAAGAAAGCGCCTTCGGCGCTTGCCTGACGTGCAGTAGTGAACGCCGTTTACCATTCAGAGACACGCGTCACAGATTTGATCGGTTTCACAGCCCCAGCAGCGGCTTACCATCCTCCGTATGGTGGCGCACTCGACGACGAGCGGCGGCCGGCCGGAGCTCCCGCTGGCTGCGGAGTTCCCGGAGCCGACCCGCGAGCAGTGGCAAGCGCAGGTTCACAAGGTGCTGGAACGATCCGGTCTGGTCGGCGACGAGCCGCCCGCGGGACCGGTCGAGGACGTGCTGAACTCGACGACCCACGACGGCATCCGGGTGCGCCCGCTCTACACCTCCGCGCCCGCCGACCCGGGCCTTCCGGGCCTGGCGCCGTTCGTGCGCGGCAGCCGGCCGCAGGGCGGCGTCGCCGAGGGCTGGGACGTGCGCCAGCGCCACGAGCACCCCGACGCCGCCGAGACCAACCGCGAGGTCCTGGCCGACCTCTACAACGGCGTCTCCTCGCTGTGGCTGCGCCTGGGCGCGGCCGGGATCGCGATCGACGACCTCGCCGACGCCTTGAACGGCGTGCACCTGGACATGATCGGCGTGACGCTGGACGCGGGTGCCGATTTCGCCGCCGCCGCGAAGGCCTTCCTGGCGCTGGCCGCCGAGCAGGGCGTGCCGTCCGGACAGCTGCGCGGCAACCTCGGCGCCGACCCGCTCGGGCTGCAGGCGCGCACCGGCCAGGCCGGCGACCGGGATGCCGCCGTCGAGCTCACCCAGCGCTGCGCGGCGGAGTTCCCGCAGCTCACAGCACTGACCGTCGATGCGTTGCCGTTCCACGACGCGGGTGGTTCCGACGCCGAGGAGCTGGGCTGCTCGCTGGCCGTCGGGGTGACCTACCTACGGTGGCTCACCGAGGCGGGCATGGATGTCGACACCGCCGCCGGGCAGCTGGAGTTCCGCTACGCGGCCACCGCGGATCAGTTCCTGACCATCGCCAAGCTGCGCGCGGCCCGCCGCCTGTGGGAGCAGGTCACCCGCTCCTCCGGGGTCAGCGAGCAGGCGCGGGCGCAGACCCAGCACGCGGTGACCTCGCAGGCGATGCTGACCCGCCGCGACCCGTGGGTGAACATGCTGCGCGGCACCATCGCCACCTTCGCCGCCGGAGTCGGCGGGGCCCAATCGGTCACGACGCTGCCTTTCGACGCCGCCATCGGCCTGCCGGACGACTTCGCCCGCCGCATCGCCCGCAACACCCAGGCTCTGCTGCTGGAGGAATCCCACCTCGCGCAGGTGATCGACCCCGCGGGCGGCTCCTGGTACGTCGAATCGCTCACCGACGAACTCGCCCGCAAGGCGTGGTCGTGGTTCCAGCGCATCGAGGCCGTCGGCGGGATGCCGGAGGCCCTGCGATCCGGTCTGGTGGCCGAGGAGATCGCCGACACCTGGCAGAACCGGCGCGCGGCGATCGCCCGCCGCAGCGACGCCATCACCGGGGTGACCGAGTTCCCGAACCTGCACGAGGCGCCGTTGGAGCGCACCCCCGCTCCGGAGCAGCCCGGCGGCGGCTTGCCGGTGCACCGCTACGCGGAGGACTTCGAGGCGCTGCGCGACGCCGCCGACGCGCGGCTGGCCGAGACCGGTGAGCGACCTGCGGTGTTCCTCGCGACGCTGGGGTCGCTGGCGGCGCACAACGCGCGGGCCTCGTTCGCCCGCAACCTGTTCGCCGCGGGCGGCCTGGACTCCACCGAAGCGGGCGCGACCGACTCGACCGATGCGGTGCTGGCCGCCTACTCGGGCGCTCCGGTGGTGTGCCTGTGCTCCAGCGACAAGATCTACGCCGAGCGCGCCGCCGAGACCGCGCAGGCGCTTCGGCAGGCCGGTGCGAAAACCGTTCTGCTGGCCGGGAAACCGAGCGACGTCGAGGGTGTCGACGGCTACGTCCACGCCGGTTGCGACGCGCTGACCGTCCTCGACGCCGTGCACGCCGAGTTGGGAGTCCGACGATGACGCAGATCCCGAACTTCGCCGAGGTCCCGCTGGACGCCCCGTCCGGCGCGGACGAGGACCGCTGGCGGTCGGAGGTCCTGGCGGCCACCGGCAAGGAGTCCGACGCGCTGGCGTGGGAGGCCCCGGAGGGCATCGACGTCAAGCCGCTCTACACCGAATCCGATGTGGACGGTCTGGACTTCCTGTCGACCTACCCGGGTCTGGCGCCGTTCCTGCGCGGCCCGTACCCGACGATGTACGTCAACCAGCCCTGGACCGTGCGCCAGTACGCCGGGTTCTCCACCGCGGAAGCGTCCAACGCCTTCTACCGGCGCAACCTCGCCGCCGGGCAGAAGGGCCTGTCGGTGGCCTTCGACCTGGCCACCCACCGCGGCTACGACTCCGACCACCCCCGCGTCGGCGGCGACGTCGGCATGGCCGGTGTGGCGATCGATTCGATCCTGGACATGCGCCAGCTCTTCGACGGCATCCCGCTGGACAAGATGAGCGTGTCGATGACCATGAACGGCGCCGTGCTGCCCATCATGGCGCTGTTCATCGTCGCGGCCGAGGAACAAGGTGTCGCACCGGAGCAGTTGGCCGGGACCATTCAGAACGACATCCTCAAGGAGTTCATGGTCCGCAACACCTACATCTACCCTCCGCAGCCCTCCATGCGGATCATCTCCGACATCTTCGCCTACACCAGCCAGAAGATGCCGAAGTTCAACTCCATCTCCATCTCCGGCTACCACATCCAGGAAGCCGGAGCCACCGCCGACCTCGAACTCGCCTACACGCTGGCCGACGGCGTGGAATACCTGCGCGCGGGCAAGCAGGCCGGGTTGGACATCGACGCGTTCGCGCCCCGGTTGTCGTTCTTCTGGGGCATCGGCATGAACTTCGCGATGGAGGTCGCCAAACTCCGCGCCGCGCGCCTGCTCTGGTCGAAACTGGTCAAGCAGTTCGAGCCGACCAACCCGAAATCGCTGTCGCTGCGCACGCATTCGCAGACCTCCGGCTGGTCGCTGACCGCCCAAGACGTCTACAACAACGTCGCCCGCACCTGCGTCGAGGCCATGGCCGCCACCCAGGGCCACACCCAGTCCCTGCACACCAACGCCCTCGACGAGGCACTGGCGCTGCCGACGGACTTCTCCGCCCGCATCGCCCGCAACACCCAGCTCGTGCTGCAGCAGGAATCGGGCACCACCCGGGTCATCGACCCCTGGGGCGGCAGCTACTACCTCGAAAAGCTCACCCAGGACCTCGCCGAACGCGCCTGGGCCCACATCACCGAGGTCGAAGACGCAGGCGGCATGGCCCAAGCCATCGACGCCGGCATCCCCAAGCTGCGCATCGAGGAAGCCGCCGCCCGCACCCAGGCCCGCATCGACTCCGGCCGCCAGCCCCTCATCGGCGTCAACAAGTACCGCTACGACGGCGACGAGCAGATCGAGGTCCTCAAGGTCGACAACGCCGACGTCCGCAACCAGCAGCTGGACAAACTCCGCCGGTTGCGCGCCGAGCGCGACACCCAGGCGTGCGAGGACGCGCTGCGGCGCTTGACCGCCACGGCCGAGGCCTCGTTGTCCGACGACCGCCCCGACGACCTCGCCCACAACCTCCTCGCGCTGGCCGTCGACGCCGCCCGCGCCAAGGCCACCGTCGGGGAGATCTCCGACGCGCTGGAGAAGGTCTTCGGCCGCCACTCCGGCCAGATCCGTACGATCTCCGGCGTGTACCGGGAGGAATCCGGCCCGTCCGAGCAGCTCGAATCGGCCCGCCAGCAGGTCGAGGACTTCGCCGAGGCCGAAGGCCGCCGGCCGCGCATCCTCGTCGCCAAGATGGGCCAGGACGGCCACGACCGCGGCCAGAAGGTCATCGCCACCGCCTTCGCCGACCTCGGCTTCGACGTCGACGTGGGCCCGCTGTTCCAGACCCCCACCGAGGTCGCCCGCCAGGCCGCCGAAGCCGACGTGCACATCGTCGGGGTCTCCAGCCTCGCCGCCGGACACCTCACCCTGGTGCCCGCGCTGCGCGAGGAACTGGCCGCGATCGGCCGCGAGGACATCATGATCGTCGTCGGCGGCGTCATCCCGCCCGCCGACTTCGACGCCCTGCGCCAAGCCGGAGCCTCGGCGATCTTCCCGCCCGGCACCGTCATCGCCGACGCCGCCTCCGGACTCCTCGACGAACTCCGAACCCGCCTCGAACACTGATGCCACGCAAGATCGACATCCACGACTACGCCCAGGGCGTCCTCGACGGCTCGCGCACCAAGCTCGCGCAGGCCATCACCCTGGTGGAGTCCACCCGCGCCGACCACCGCGCGCTGACCCAGGAGATGCTCACCGAGCTGCTCCCGCACAGCGGCGGCGCGCACCGGATCGGCATCACCGGTGTGCCCGGCGTGGGCAAGTCGACGTTCATCGAGGCGCTCGGCACGACGCTCACCGAGCAGGGCCACCGGGTCGCGGTGCTGGCCGTGGACCCGTCCTCGACGCGCAGCGGCGGCAGCATCCTCGGCGACAAGACCCGCATGGGCCGGCTCGCCTCGGACCCCTCGGCGTTCGTGCGCCCCTCGCCGTCGGCGGGCACGCTCGGCGGCGTCGCCCGCGCGACCCGCGAGACGATCCTGCTGATGGAAGCCGCCGGCTACGACGTGGTGCTGGTGGAGACCGTCGGCGTCGGGCAGTCCGAGGTGACGGTGGCCGGGATGGTCGACTGCTTCCTGCTGCTGTCGCTCGCCCGCACCGGTGACCAGCTGCAAGGCATCAAGAAGGGCGTGCTGGAACTCGCCGACATCATCGCCGTCAACAAGGCCGACGGCGAGCACGAGATGGAGGCCAAGAAGGCCGCCCGCGAGCTCCGCAGCGCCCTGCGACTGCTCACGCCGGTCAGCGCCTCCTGGACTCCCCCGGTCCTGACCTGCAGCGGCCTGCGGTCCCTGGGCCTGGACACCCTCTGGGAGCAGATCCGCCAACACCGCACGACGCTGTCGGAGTCCGGCGAACTGGCGGCCAAGCGCAGCAGGCAGCAGATCGAGTGGACCTGGTCGATGGTCCGCGACCAGCTCATCGCCGACCTCACCCACGACCCCGAGGTCCAGTCGATCCTCCCCACCATCGAATCCCAGGTCGCCGAGGGCAAACTCCCCCCAGCCCAAGCAGCCCAAACCCTCCTCAAAACCTTCCGCCGAACCTGACCCGACCCCTCATCCAACACGACCCGATTCCCCTTCTCCCGTCCCCGACACCACCCCTGAGCGTCACCTCCGGACGTGGTGTTCACGATTTCCATGGAAATCAGAACCACGATTTCCATGGAATTCGGAACTCTGATTTCCGTTGAAATCGTGAGCACCGTCGGGACCCCGGTGGGAGCGGCGGACGGGGAAGTCCGATACTGGGTGGGTCATGGTGTTGTGCGCGAATCGGGACGGTGAGCGTATGCGGATCAGCGTCGATCCGGACTCCGAAGTACCGCCCTTCGAGCAGGTGCGGTCCAGCATCGCCGAGCAGATCACGTCGGGTGATCTGGCGGTCGGCGCGAAACTGCCCACCGTGCGGGCGCTGGCCGCCGAGCTCGGGATCGCGGCGAACACCGCCGCGAAGGCCTACCGGGAGCTCGAACAGGCCGGGCTGATCGAAACACGCGGCAGAGCAGGAACTTTCGTCAGCGATGCGGGCGACCAGGCCGCCGCGCGAGCCGCCGAAGCCGCCGCGACCTACGCGCAGATCACCCAAGCGCTGGGAATCCCCAAGACCGAAGCCCTCGCGATCGTGCAAGCAGCGCTGAAGGCCTAGAGCTGTTCAGAAATTGCGTTGCTTGGCGGTGTCAGTGGCAAAACCTGCGGCGGTGCAGGCTGAGTCCCGCACCTGAAGCAGCGGCTACCGCCGCCTTCCTCAGCAGCACCTAGCCGACCTCGGCCTGCAGGCCTCGCATCGTTGCGATCTCATCCTGCTGGGTGACCAGGACGTCCTGGGCCATCTCGTGGACCTGCTCGTCACGGCCGGTGGACAGCAGCTGCGTCGCCATCATCACCGCGCCCTCGTGGTGGGCGATCATCAACCGCAGGAACAGCCGGTCGTAGTCGGCGCCGCGCGCAGCACCGAGCTGGGCCAGCTGCTCCGGCGTGGCCATTCCCGGCATCGTCCCGTGGTCGTGACCGTGATGCCCGGCGTGCTCGGCACCGTGGGTGTTGAGCCAGCCCTGCATCATCCCGATCTCCGGCCCCTGCGCGCCGCTGATGCGGTCGGACAGGGACCGCAGCTTCTGGTTCTGCGCGCGCTCGGCGGTCAGCGCGGTCATCTCCACCGCCTGCTGGTGGTGGGCGATCATGTTGCGCAGGTAGTCGACCTCGGTCTGGCTCGCCCCGCCGCGATCCGGGGCCGCGCTGGCCACGACCTGCGGCTGGTCGCCCGGGGCGCCGGGTAGCACGACCGGGGGGCCGGACGGCGCGGGTGGCTCCGCCGCGCACCCCGCCAGCACGCCTGCTGCCAGCAGAATTCCGCCTACCGACATCCGCAACATCGTCGTCCCCTCTGGGAAAAGCGTGAAAAAACTGCCGAAAAAGCCTATTCCGACTAGAATCTGGCAACACGATACTGGGCAGGTGCGGTTGTCCGAAACCGCTGTCGACGGCTGCCCAGGGGTGGCGGCGGCGACTTCGTCGAACCAGGGGGTTGATCGGTCTTGATCCCTCAGTCCACCGGCCGGAGGCGCGCGCTGGGCGCGGCCATCGGAGCGCTGGTGCTGGGCTTGTCGCTGGCACCCGCCACGGGCGCGACACCGCCGAGCGATGGTCCCGAGCAGTACTCCGCTCAGCAGGTCGCGGCACCGAACTCCGAGATCGACAAGAGCGAGAACATCGATCACGTGGCGAACCTGCCCAAGCAGGCGCCCTTCAACACCTTGGACGCCTACGGCACCGACATCGCGTTCAAGCAGAACATCGCCTACGTCGGCAACTACGACGGTTTCGTCGTCTACGACATCGCGAACCCGAAGAAGCCTCGCATCATCACGCAGGTGCAGTGCCCCGGCGGGCAGGGCGACATGTCCATCTCGGGCAACCTGCTGTTCGTCTCGACGGACTACCCGCGCAGCAACAACACCTGCACCAGCGAGGAGACCGACTCCGCCGACCCCAACGGCTGGGAGGGCATGAAGGTCTTCGACGTCAGCGACCCGGCCAAGCCGCGCTACGTCTCGGCGATCGCGACCGACTGCGGTTCGCACACCCACACCCTCGTGCCGGACAAGGCCGGCGAGGCCGTGTACCTCTACGTCTCGTCCTACGGCCCGAAGGCCGAGTTCCCGAACTGCCAGCCGCCGCACGACAAGATCTCCATCATCAAGGTGCCGCTGGCCAACCCGGCCGCTCCCGAGCTGATCAACGCCCCGGTGCTGTTCCCGGACGGCGGCAACCCGGGTGCCCCGGACGGCGTCAGCGCCACCACCGGTTGCCACGACATCACCGCGTTCCCGGAGAAGGACCTCGCGGCGGGCGCGTGCATGGGTGACGGCGTGCTGTTCGACATCTCCGACCGGGAGAACCCGCGCGTGATCAACCAGGTCCGCGATGACACGAACTTCGCGTTCTGGCACAGCGCCACGTTCAACAACGAGGGCACCAAGGTCATCTTCACCGACGAGCTCGGCGGTGGCGGTGCCGCGACCTGCAACGAGGCCACCGGCCCGACGCGCGGTGCCAACGGCATCTACGACATCACCGGCTCCGGTGCCGACTCGAAGCTGGCGTTCAAGAGCTACTACAAGATCCCGCGCCACCAGGCCGACACCGAGAACTGCGTGGCGCACAACGGATCTCTGATCCCGGTCGCGGGCGGCGACTTCATGGTCCAGGCGTGGTACCAGGGCGGCATCTCGGTGTTCGACTTCACCGACTCCACCAAGCCGCAGGAGATCGCCTACTTCGACCGCTCGGCGTTCAACCCGAACGAGCTGCAGCTGGCGGGTTCGTGGTCGGCGTACTACTACAACGGCCACATCTACTCCAGCGGCATCCAGGAGGGCCTGGACGTCCTCGACCTGCGGGACGAGCGGACCGACTCCGCCAAGAAGGTCCGCTACGAGGAGTTCAACCCCCAGACCCAGCCCGTCTACCAGAACTGACCCCTGACGCGAAGGCCCCCACCGCAGGAATCGCGGTGGGGGCCTTCGCCGTTCGTGGTCAGGCGCGGGTGAGGCTGTCCGGGACGTCGAAGGACAGCAGGGGTTCTCCGATGTGCGGACCCGCGGCGACGGAGCAGCCGATCTCGCGCCAGAGGGCGAGCTGCTCCGGTGTCTCGACGTCGTCGACGCACAACCACACGCCGTTCATCAGCGGGATCAGCGCGCGGAGGGCCTGGATCTCGGGCACGTCCGGGCTTTCGGCCTCGTGCACCAGACGGACGAGGTCGCGCGACAGCCGCACCGAGTCCACCGGCATCTCGCGCAGCAGCCGGAGTTCGCCGGGCGAGCCGGTGAAGTCGTGCAGCGATGCCTTGACGCCGCGAGAGCTCAGGTGCCGCAGGTTGTCCCGCGCCTCCTCGTTCTCGCTGATCGCGGCGATCGGCATGCACAGCCGCAGCCAGCGCGGGTCGAGCTCTGAACCGTCGAGCACCCGGTGCACCACGGCCGCCAGGTCCGGGTCGCGGCCTTGGTCGGGGCTCAGCGACACCGACAACCGCACCTGGTGGCCGGCCTCGTACCACTCCGCCAGGTGCTGCCACGCCGTCTGCAGCATCCAGTCGCGCATCGACAGCGTCACCCCGGAGCGCTCCGCGAGGCGCAGGCAGTCGCCGTGCTCGATGACGCCGAAATCACCTGTGTCCCAGCGGAACTCGGCTTCCAAGGTGCAGAGCGCACCGCCGGAGATCACCACCTGCGGGCGGTAGACGACGTCGAACTCGCCCATCTCCAGCCCGCCGGGCATGATCGCCGCGAGCTGGCTCTCCTCGCGCTCCTCCGGGGCCAGGTCGGGGTCGAACAGCGCCCACTGCCGCTTGCCCGCGGCTTCCGCGCGCCGCAGCGCGACGTCCGCCGCCCACAGCATGTTCGCCGCGTCGGCCTCCTCCACGACCCGCTGCACCACGCCGATGCTGGCGGAGGCGGCGATGCCGCGTCCGCCGACGTAGACGGGCTCGGCGAGCATCTCGTTGATCAGCTGGGTCATCACCGGGACCGACGGCGTCTCCGCCTGCTCCCAGACAAGCAGTGCGAACTCGGTGCCGCCGAAGCGCGCGACCAGCGCCTCCTCGTCCTCGACG
Source organism: Saccharopolyspora sp. NPDC049357 (assembly GCF_040677225.1). NCBI lineage: Bacteria > Bacillati > Actinomycetota > Actinomycetes > Pseudonocardiales > Pseudonocardiaceae > Saccharopolyspora > Saccharopolyspora sp. NPDC049357. Next base: position 45,313 of record NZ_JBFAQJ010000026.1, read on the forward strand.
AGGTTCTCCAGCCGGCGCGCGACGGTCCTGATCAGCTGGTCGCCGACCGGGTAGCCGAGCCCGTCGTTGATCAGCTCGAAGCCGTCCAGCGCCAGCTGGTAGAGCGCGAGCCGGGCGCCCCGGGGCAGGTTGACCAGCGCCGCTTCCAGCCGGGTGTGGAAGAACCCGCGGTTGGGCAGACCGGTCAGCGCGTCGTGCAGCGCCTGGTGCTGGAAGCGGTCCTGCAGCAGGTGCAGCTCGGTGATGTCCTCGACCATGGTGACCACGCCGCTCGGCGCCCCGTCGGCCCCGCGCAGCACGGAGACGCCGAGGTAGCACCACGCGGCCTGGCCGTCGGCGCGCACCAGGCGCTTGCGGTCGCTGATCCGCTTGGAGTTCGCGCCGTCGATCAGCTCGCGGTAGGAGGCGCTGAGGTACTCGGCGTCCTCGGGGTGGAAGAGCCGGTCGATGGTCATCGGCGCCAGGTCGTCGCGGTGATATCCGAGCACCTGCTCGAACGCCGGGTTGACCTGCACGAACCTGCCTTCGAGGTCGCTGATGGCGACGCCGATCGGGGTGGAGGTGAACACCTCGCTGAAGCGCGCTTCGCTGGCCTTGAGCTCGCGGTCGGTCTTGAGCTTGGAGGCCAGCAGGGCCTTGTTCAGCGTCTCCTGCTGGGCGAAGGTGCTCTCGCGATCGGCCGCGGCGTATCCGGCCGCGATCTCGGTGAGCACCGACAGCAGCGCGTCGACCTTCGTGGTGTCCGAAAGCAGCGCGTCCTGAAGAACCTTCAGGGTCACCGAAAGACTTTCTTCGCCGGTGGCGCGGATTTCGACGAGCCGGGCACCCACGGCACGCCCGGTCTCGACGGCCCGGGAGGTGTCGCCCAGCGCGAGCACCACCATGTCCAGCAGTTCCGCGAGCGACGCCTCGACCTCTTCGGGGGAGAACGGGAGGTAGGCGGTGGCGCGGAGTTCGGACGTCCAGCGGCGCGTGACATCGGCCCGCCACTCGGACTCCGGCGGTGGTCCGACCGGATCTCCCTCGCTCATCTCACCCGTCCGTCAGCGTCAACCTGGCGAAGCGAAACGATCTGCGCGCACACCTGGTGGTGCGCACCCGGACAGGGTACCGGGCGAGCACCACCAGGCCGTCAAGGCCGTCGGATCAAAATCGATCAACCCGAGGTTGATCAGTGCGCTTCCTCCAGCGTCTCGCCGTCGGCGACCAGCGCGTCGATCTGCGCCGTGTCGGTCTCGTCGAGGCTCAGCGCACCTGCGGCGGCGTTCTCCTCCAGGTGCTCCACCGACGAGGTGCCCGGGATCAGCAGGACGTTGCGGGAGCGGTTCAGCAGCCACGCCAGCGACACCTGCGCCTGGGTGACGCCGTGCTTGCCCGCGATGGACTTCAGCGTGTCGTCGCCGCGCGCCCGGCTGTCGGCGAAACCGGATCCCAGCGGGAAGAACGGCACGAACGCCACGTCCGCCTCGGCGGTGGCGCGCAGCAGCGCCGCGGAGGTCCGGTTGACCGCGTTGTAGAGGTTCTGCACCGAGGCGATCGGGGTGATCGCCCGCGCTTCCTCGAAGTGATCCAGTTCCACGTTGGACAGACCGATGGTGCGGATCAGTCCCTGCTGCTTGAGCTCGTGCAGCGCCCCGACCTGATCGGCGAAGGCGATGCCGTCCTGCGGGCCCATGTCGCGCAGGTAGACCAGGTCGAGGGCGTCGACCCGCAGCCGGCGCAGGTTGTCGTGCACCTGGGAGCGCAGCGCGGCCGGGTGGTTCAGCGGCAGCCAGTTCGCCTTGTCGTCCCGGTAGGCGCCGATCTTGGTGGCCAGCACCAGGTTCGAGGCGTAGGGGTGCAGAGCCTCGGCGATCAGCTCGTTGACCACCCACGGCCCGTAGAAGTCGCTGGTGTCGATGTGGTCGATGCCGAGCTCGACGGCGCGCCGCAGGACCGCGATCGCCGCGTCCCGGTCCTTCGGCGGGCCGAACACGCCCGGCCCCGCCAGCTGCATCGCGCCGAACCCGACGCGGTTGACCGCCAGGCCGCCGCCCAGCTCGAACTCGCCACCCAAAGCATTCGCAATCGTCACGCTGCGATGCTGCTGGATAACCCGCGCCTCGGCAACAAGTTCGTGCCGACGCACACGTGGGGCCGTCCCTCCGGACGAGCCGTCACACCTGCGGCATCAGCAGCAGCCAGAAGCCTCCGACCAGCAGCGATGCCAGTCCGATGAGGAACCACAGGAACATCCAGGCCCCGCCGCCGAGCCCGGTAAGCCGCGCCAGCTGGTCGGCGTCGGAATCCCCGGCGCGCCCGCGTCGCCGCTTCCGCCCCAGCTCGCTGAGCGGCCGCAGCCCGCCGATGAGCAGGAACCAGCACAGCAACGCCGCGCACAGCGCCTGCCACGGCGGGCTCGCCAGCCACGACACCGCTCCGAGCGCACCTCCGGTGACCACCACCGACAGCACGCCGTAGGCGTTGCGCACGGCCAGCAGCACCAGCACCAGCAGCGCGATGCAGCCCCACAGCATCCACCGCGCCCGGTCGGAGGTGACCAGCCACGCACCGCCCAGGCCCAGCAGCGACACCGCCGGGTAGCCCGCGAGGAGGGTGAACACCATGCCGGGCCCGTGGGCTCGGCCGGTCGAGACGGTCAGCCCGGAGGTGTCGGAGTGCAGCCGGATGCCGTTGAGCTTGCGGCCGCTGAGCAGCGCGACCACCGCGTGCCCGCCCTCGTGGGCGATGGTCACCACGTTGCGCAGCGGCAGCCAGGTTCCGCGGTTGAGCACCAGGGAGAGTGCGATCACCCCGGCGATGAGCGCGGCGACGTTCCCGGAATCGAGGAGCCGCGCGGTCGCGTTCCGCACTATTTCGTCCACGGCGGAACCCTAACGGGTCAGCTGAAGTAGTTCGGCACGTCCAGCGGTCCACCGGCGGCGTCGAACTCGTCACGGACCGCGTCCCGCAGCGCACCGTCGGTGAGGTAGTCCACTGTGGTCAGCGCGAGCCCGATGGCGCCGTCGATCACCGCGGCGTCGCCGGCGGCGGAACCGGCTGCGGCGGCGAAACCTTCGGTGTGCAGCGACAGGTTCGCATCACCCAGACCGATCATCGGGTGGATGGCGGGCATCCGGAAGCTGAGGTTGCCCAGGTCGGTGGAACCGGTCAGGTAGTCCGGGACGATGCCGCGAGGCAACGAGGTGCGACCGCGCCTGGCCTGGTGCTGCGCCCATCGGGCGGCGAGCGCGTCGTTGTGCCGGATCGGCAGGTAGGCCGGGTTGTGGTCCCAGTTCAGCTCGACGCCGCAGCCGGTCATCGCCGCGGCGCCGTGCGCGATCGACTCCACCCGCTGCGCCAGGTCCTGCAGCGAGCCCGGTTCGGCGGAGCGCACGTAGAACAGCGCCGCGGCCCGGTCGGGAACGACGTTGGGGCGCTTGCCGCCGTCGGTGATCACGCCGTGGATGCGATCGGTGGAGGGCATGTGCTGACGCATCGCCGCCACGCCCTGGTAGGTCGCCACCACCGCGTCCAGCGCGTTGCGGCCCATGAACGGCTGCGCGGAGGCGTGCGCGGCCACGCCGTGGAAGACGACCTCGACCTGCCTGCGCCCGAGGAACGGGTGGGTGGCGATGTCGTGCGAGAACGGGTGCAGCATCACCACGGCGTCGACGTCGTCGAAGACCCCGGCCCTGGCCAGGTGCTCCTTGCCGCCGCCACCTTCTTCGGCGGGCGTGCCGAACAGGCTGATCCGGCCGCCGGTTCGCCGCACGGCGGTGGCCGCGGCGAGGAACCCGCCGACACCGGCCGAGCAGATGATGTTGTGCCCGCAGCCGTGCCCGATGCCGGGCAGCGCGTCGTACTCGGCGAGCACCGCCACGTGCGGCCCGTCCGTCCCGACGCCGGTGCGCAGCGCGGTGTCCAGCCCGCCCACGCCGACCTCGACGTCGTGGCCGAAGCGCCGCAGCAGCTCGGCGGCCCGCGCGACCGACCGGTGCTCGGCGTAGGCCTCCTCCGGATCGGCGTGCAGGTCGTGGCTCAGCCCGAGCAGGTCACCGCCGTGCTCGGTGACCCACCGCTCGACCTCGTCGAGCAGCGCCTCATCGGCACCGGCGTGCGCGGACCGCAATGGCTCGGCAGAGGCCACGGCCTTCTCAGTGGCTGCGGCGACGGCGCGCAGGTAGGACTCGTCAGGCTGAACCGGCTGTGTCACAGCACCGACTCTAAGCCGCCGGGCGCATCACTCGGGAGCAACGACGCTCCGCTGGTCGAGAACGCGATGGGCCAGGAGCGTGCCGCCGACCACGGCGGCCGGGATGATCAGCAGCTGCAGGACCGGCACCAGGCACAGCAGGTAGGCGGGCAGGCCGAAGCCGAGCGTCATCGCCTTGTGCTCGCGCAGGCTGCGGTGGCGCTCGCCGAAGGCGAGGCCGCGCCGCTGGAACACCAGGCCCACCATCTCCAGGCTGATCACCCACGCGCCGAACAGCGCGCCCAGCACCACGCCCGCGATCTGCCCGGCGACCGGGACGAACCCGATCACCAGCAGCACCACGGCCCCGAGGAGCGCGACCAGGACGAGCTTGAGCGAGTCCCGGACTCCCCTGCCGAGCTGGCGGGCGAATCCGGCGCCGTCGTCGGAGGTGTCCAGCCCGAGCTGCTTCTCCGCCTGCTCGGCGATGTGCTCGTAGAACGGTCCACCGATGAGCAGCGTGAGCGCGATGAACGAGATCGACCCCAGCACGGCCGCCGCGCCCACCAGGGCGGCGCCGAGCAGGACGCGCAGCCCCTTGCGGGCGAAGTCGGCCCAGCCGTCGGCGAACGGGGTCATCCAGCTGGTCAGGTCACCGCTGAAGTAGATCAGCGCACCCAGGCTCCCCAGCAGCAACAGCGCGCTGATCAGGGCGGGGATCGCGCCGAGCAGCAGCAGTTTCGGACTGCGCAGGATGATGCCCGTTCCGGATCCCAGCGCGCGGATTCCGGCGGCGAACGAACTCATTCGAAACTCCCGTGATCGGCGATCTCGAACCACCGTACTGCGTGCCCGGTGAGCAGATTCACCGATCGACCGCAGACAGATCGACGCTTGAGTTAGGTTAGCCTCTCTTACATTACTGCTCCGGGCGGTGAGCCCGGAACCGAACGAACAGGGACTCGGTTATGACTCCTCCCCCCAGCGTGATCGGCCGTCGGGGATTCCTGATGGGCGCGACCGGACTCGTTGCGGCGGGCCTGGCCGCGTGCGGCAGCGGCGGCGGCGCGAACCCGAGCGAGAACGCGCCTTCCGGCCCCGGATTCCCGGTCCGCATTCCCAACCGCTACGGCGCGGCCGACATCCAGGCGGCCCCGCAGCGCGTGGTCACCCTGGGCATCACCGACCACGACGTGCTGCTGCCGCTGGGCGTGATCCCCGCCGGCCTGACCAAGTGGGGCCCGTGGGAGAGCGGCGTCGGCCCGTGGGTGGAGCCCATGCTGGGCGGCCGGCGCCCGAAGGTCTTCGGCAGCGAGGTCGACGTCGAAGGCGTCATCGCCCTGGCACCCGAGGCGACCATCGCGCTGCAGAGCGCGCTGACCCAGGAGCAGTACAACCGGCTGAGCAGCTTCGCCCCGGTCGTGGCGCAGCCGCCGAACTCCATCGACTACGGCATCAACTGGCGGGTGCAGGCCGAGGCCATCGGACAGGCCCTCGGCAAGCAGGCCGAGGTCGCCGACCTCCTCGGCAAGACCCAGGCCCGCATCGATGAAACCCGCAAGGCCAACCCGGTTCTCGAGGGCAAGACGCACGTCGTGGTCCGCACCGACGCGGCGGGCACCTACGCGGCCTACACCAAGCAGGACGCCCGCACCGCGCTGCTGGAGCAGCTCGGGCTGCGCCTGTCCCCGGCGATCGAGGGCATGGACAGCGGCGGCAAGTTCAACGTCAAGGTCAGCAAGGAGCAGGTCTCGCTGCTCGACGCCGACGTCGTCATCGTCACCACGGCCAAGGCCACCGACGTCGAAGCGGTCCGCAAGGACGCGCTGCTGAACAACCTCCCGGCTGCCAAGCGGGGTTCCCTGGTCCTGCTCGACGACTACGACCTCACCATGGCCCTGGGCTCGGCAACGCTCTCCAGCATCCCCTACGCCCTCGACCACCTCACCCCGAAGCTCCTCGAAGCCCTGTCCTGACCGGCGGCCGGGATTCGAATTTCGCGCGAAGTTCGAGGCAGGACTTTGGCGTTCAAATTTCGCGCGAAATTCGAACTCTCGGGCCTACGCCTTGAGCGAGTCGACCAGGTCCGTCCAGGGCTCCCACGGGGAGTCCGGTTCGGGCTGGTGAGCGGTGACCATGTCGCCGTCCCGGCCGATCGCGAACAGCGTGCAGGCGCCGTCCGGGCGGCTGATGGCGACCGGATCGCCTTCGAGCTCGCCGCCCAGGTCCGTCCACGCCGACCAGCCGCCGTGGGCGGACTGCTGCTCGGCGGTGTGGATCGCACCCGCGGTGTCGCGGACGAACACCTCCAAGCGGCCGTTGGGGTTGAGACCGATCGCCGGGGTGCCGACGAAGTCACCGCCCAGGTCGGACCAGTTCCCACCTTCGCCGGGCCGTTCCATGCTGTACAGCTGCTGGTCGTCGCCGACCGCGAGCAGCACGACCACGCCGTCGGCGAGGCTCACCACCACGGGGTCGCCGGCCATGCTGCCGCCGAGGCCCTTCCACTCCGACCAGCCCGCGCCCGCGGTGCCCTGCGTGGACATCACGACCTCGCGCTGCGAGTTCCGGGCGAACACCGACACGGCGCCGTTCGCACCGAGCGCGATGGCGGGACGGCCGATGAGGTCACCGCCGTGGTCGTCCCAGTCGGTCCAGTGCCCGCCCCGACCGGCCTGCGCGGCGCTGTGCAGCTTGCCGTCCTTGCCGACCGCGAACAGCGCGAGCGCGCCGTCCGGCCGCAGCACCGCCACCGGGTCCTCCTCGATCTGACCGCGCAGACCGATCCACGGACTCCACTTCGCACCCTGCTGCGGGCACGACGCCGTGATCACCTCGCCGTGGCGGTCGCGCACGAAAACGACCATGCCGCCCGAAGGTTCGCGCACCACGACCGGACGTCCCTCGGGCTCGCCACCGATGCCCAGCCAACCGACCCAGTCGCCACCGGGCGAGACCTGCCACGCGGTGACGACCTCACCGGACGTCGACGTCGCGAACGCCGACAGCGCACCATCCGGGCCCGGCAGGATCCCGGACCCGAACACGGTCGGCACCACCGGCTGCGGCGGCGGAGGCGGCTGCGGAGCAGGCGGCGCCGGCGGCGGCTGCGGCGGCTGCGGCGGCCGCCCCTGCGGGGGCTGGCCAGGCTGCGGCGGCCCCGGCGGCTGGCCCTGGTTCGGCGGCTGCGGAGGGCCAGGCGGTGGCGGCACCGGCGGCTGGCCGTGCGGCGGCTGCGGACCGGGCGGCGGTTGCGGCCCAGGTGGCGGTGCCACGTTCAACGCCCGCTCGGTGTCCTGGATCAGCTGCCGCGCCTCGGCCTCGTGCTGGTCGTAGCGATCGCGGTACCTCGGGTCGGGCTTCTGAACAGCAGCGGCGATCTGGCCAGCCGAGCGGTTTCCGTTCTTCTGCTCCTCCTTTACCGCCTCGGCCAAGAACCTGTGCGCCGCGTGGTTGACGTTCAATACCTGGGCGGGTGTTCCCCACCCCTGCGATGGGCGCTGCTGGAACACCCCCAACGAATCATGGTCTCGAGCACCGTCGATGTTCGACATCCGAGATTCGACCAGCCCGGTCTCGAACGCTGCGAGCAGAAGCCTTTCGCTGACCCCCATTTCCTTGGCCACCAAATAGATGGTCTTCATGACCTCTGGATCCGGAGGCCCCGGCTTACCCATGCGCGGCGGAGGCCCGGGCGGCGCAGGCGGAAGCGGGTGCGGCGCCGGAGGCTGCCCCTGAGGAGGCTGCGGCGGGCGCGGCTGCTGGGGAGGCGGCGGCTGCTGCGGCGGCGGAGGCGGCGGCACCGCTGCTCCTCCGAAAATCGGGAGATTCCACGGACGCCGGTCATCAGCAGGAGCGCCGGGGAGAACAGAGATGTGGAAGTGCTTCGTGTGCGGGTTGCTCCCGTTGTACGGCGTCCACTGCCACGGGTTGTTCCCAGGGCGGGAATCGAGGATGAGCCCGTTGGCGATGATGTACTTGATCCGCGGGTCACGACTCGCCGCGAGTTCGTCGGTGATCCTGTTGATGTCCACGCCGTTTGCCGGGTCGTGCGTGACGTCGATGGCGTGCACGACACCGTTCGCATCGGGGTTGTGATCGCTCCCCCGACTTTGATGCGACTGGTCACCGATCCAACCGTCGCTTGCCGTGTTGCGTTGAGGAAAAGCTCGATTGAACTGTTCTCTCAGCGTTTCCAGGCTTCCCGCCCGCCTCGGGGTCATTGCGTCTCCGTTCTTCCAGTCCCTTAAGACCTGGCGTCAGTCCGAGTGGAGGTGTGTTGTCTGAAGCTGGAGGTCGCCGCAGACCGGACCGAAGGTCCATTCCACGGTGATCGGCTCGTTGCTGCCGTCGGGGTAAATGTTGATCTTGGGCGGATCGTCGACGCAGTTGCCTGCCGGGTACTTCCACCAGATGTCCTGGGACACGCCCTCACGAGTTCCGATGCTCATCGCGCTGAACGGCGCCGCGCCGGCGACAACCTGAGTGGTCGCCGGCCTCACCACGCCGTTCAGATCGATGAATTCGAGCCTCGGGTCGCCTTCGATGGTGCAGGCCTTGGCCCCTACGTTGGCCAAGCGCAGTTTCACTCGCGACCCGTCACTCGGCTGATTCGGGTCATCGTTCAGCTGCACCATGTTCGCCGGGTAGAACCGGGCACGCAGCTCCGATGCCTTGCAGGGCTTCTGCGTCGGGATCTCCTCCGGATGCGAAGCCTTGGTCTCCCCGGCCTCCTGCTCGCTCGAGCTCTCCTGCGATTCGGCGCTCTCCTGCGGCGCGGGTTGGGTCACCGTCACCACCGCCGGTGGTTGCTGCGCCTGCGGCGCTTGCTGGCCGCAGGACACCGTCACCGCCGCGGTCGCGGCGATCAACGCCCCCAGGCGCTTCCCCCTGATTTTCAGCACTTCGCGGACCTGTCCTCCCCTTGTCACGCATCGGCCGAGCGGTCGGCCGGAATCCGGGGCGGGAGTCTTCCAAGCGGGTGATGTTCTCCAGGGCCATTTCCGTGAAAACGATAGGTAGATCACTGAATCAGCCGAGGCATTGGCGATGAATGGCCAGCAACGCAACCCGATCGGCGGTATCCCCATTCCGAGAGCGATTGTTATTCGGGCGCGGAATGAGTATTTCTACTTGCACGACATGCTATTTCGGAATGCGAAAACGGCCGTTGCCGACCCCGGAGAAGGTCGGCAACGGCCGTTTCGGTTGCGGAGAAGAGGATCAGGCGATGATGCGGATCGGGTCCTCCAGCAGCGAGGTGAACTGCTGCAGGAACGCGGCACCGACCGCGCCGTCGACGGCGCGGTGGTCCGCCGAGAGCGTCACGCGCAGGATCTTGCGCGCCACGAACTCGCCGTCGCGGACCTGGACCTCGTCGCGGGCCGCGCCGACCGCCAGGATCGCCGCCTCCGGCGGGTTGATCACCGCGCTGAACTGCTCGATGCCGAACATGCCCAGGTTGGAGATCGAGAAGGTGCCACCGGACATCTCGTCGAGCTTCAGCTTGCCCTCACGCGCCCGGCCCGCCAGCTCGCGGCTCTCGGCGGCGATCTCCGAGACGCTCTTGCGGTCGGCGTCCTTGACCACCGGCACCACCAGACCGCCCTCGATCGCCACCGCGACGCCGAGGTTGATGCGCTTGTGCTGCAGCATCTTGTCGCCCGCGAAGGAGACGTTGACCGCCGGGTTGGCGCGCAGCGAAGTCGCCACGGCCTTGACGATCAGGTCGTTGACGCTGATCTTCGGGCCACCGGCCGACTGCAGGCGCTCGTTGAGGCTCGCCCGGAACTCCAGCAGTTCGGTGACGTCGATGGCGCTGGTCAGGTAGAAGTGCGGCGCGTTCTGCTTGCTCTCCGTCAGGCGCTTGGCGGTCACCTTCCGGATGTTGGACAGCGGGATCTCCTCGACGTCGTCGCTGACGACGGCCGGAGCACTGGCCTGCGCGACCGGAGCCGGGGTGGGCTCGACCGGAGCCGCCGAGGCGGCGGTCTCGATGTCGGCGCGGATGATGCGCCCACCGGGACCGGAACCCCGCACGGTGCTCAGGTCCACGCCCTTCTCCTTGGCCACGGCCTTGGCCAGCGGCGAAGCCTTCGGCTTGCTCCCGGGCTCGGCCGGGGCCGCGGTCTCGACCGGAGCCGGGGCCGGAGCTGCGGGCGCTTCCTCGGCAGCGGGTTCGGCGGCGGCCGGAGCGGGGGTGGCGGGCGCCGGAGCCGCCTCGGCGGCGGAACCGGAACCGTCGCCGAGCACCGCGATCGGCTCCCCGATCGGAACGGTCGTGCCGGCCTCGACCAGGATCTTCTCCAGCACCCCGTCGTCGTAGGCCTCCAGCTCCATGAGGGCCTTGTCGGTCTCGATCTCGGCCACCACTTCGCCGCGCGCGACCTTGTCACCGACCTGCTTGTGCCAGTTCGCGATCACGCCCTCCTCCATGGTGTCGGAGAGCCTCGGCATCTGAATGTCAGTCATCGTCTTCCTCGGGTGAGCACGGGACTCAGCGGCGGCGGCCCACCGCGTCCAGGGTCTGGTGAACGGCGGTGGTCAGCGACTCCGCGGACGGCAGGGCGGCACGTTCCAGCGGCTTGGCGTAGGGCAGCGGCACCTCGGCCGCCGCGACCCGCCGCACCGGGGCGTCGAGGTAGTCGAAGGCACCGTCGGAGATCGAGGCCGCGATCTCCGCGCCGATGCCGTAGGTCAGCCAGTCGTCCTCGGCGACCACGGCGCACCCGGTCTTGCGCACGGACTGCACCACGGTGTCGCGGTCCAGCGGGCGCAGGCTGCGCAGGTCGATGACCTCGGCGTTGATGCCCTGCTCGTCGTGCAGCTTCTCGGCGACCTGCTGGGCGACCACTGCCATCCGCGAGTAGCCGATGATCGTGATGTCGGTGCCCTCGCGGGTCACCTTCGCCTTGCCGATCTCGGCGGGCTCCACCACGTCCGGGACCTCGCCCTTGGTGTTGTAGAGCGCGAGGTTCTCCAGGAACAGCACCGGGTCGTCATCGCGGATCGAGGCCAGCAGCAGCGCCTTGGCGTCGGCGGGCGTGCTCGGCGCGACGACCTTCAGGCCCGGCACGAACGCGTAGTACAGCTCGATGTTCTGCGAGTGGGTGGCGCCCAGCTGCTGACCGCCGCCACCGGGGGTGCGCAGCACCATCGGGACGCTGGTCTGGCCGCCGAACATGCCGTAGATCTTGGCGGCGTGGTTGACGATCTGGTCGAGCGCGACCAGCGAGAAGTTGATCGTCATCAGCTCGACCACCGGGCGCAGGCCCAGCATCGCGGCGCCGACGGCCGCACCGACGAAGCCCTCTTCGGCGATCGGGGTGTCGCGGACGCGCTTCTCGCCGAACTCCTTGAGCAGGCCGGCGGTGATCTTGTAGGAGCCTTCGAAGACTCCGATCTCTTCGCCGATGAGGAGCACGTCCTCGTCGCGCCGCATCTCCTCCTGGAGGGTGTCGTGCAGCGCTTGGCGATAGGTCATGAGGGCCAAGGGATTTCTCCTGGACAGCGGTCAAGAGCGGCCCGAGGACCGGGGTTTCCCGTATGGCGTCGAGAAACCCCGGTCACCGGGTTGCGATACGTGTGGCGGGGTGTCGCAAAAACCGCAAGGGGACTTGAGGATTCGACCCGTCAGTTGTGCACGAACAGCGGGTCGGCGGGCAGCCGACGCGAGTCGTTGGCGACCGGCGTGGCGTAGGTGTAGTCGAACAGCGTCTCGACGTCGGGGTGCGGGCTGTCGTCGGCGAAGGCCACGGCGGCGTCTGCCTCGGCCTGCGCCTTGGTCTCGATCTCGACCGCCGCGTCCTCGTCGAGGACACCGGCCTGGATCAGCTCCGCGCGGAAGTTCGCGACGGGGTCGGCCTGCTTGGCCTTCTCCACCGACTCCTCGTCGCGGTACTTGCCCGGGTCGACCACGGAGTGGCCCTTGAGCCGCTCGCTGACCAGCTCCAGCAGCGCCGGACGGCCGGTCTCGCGGGCCTGCTCGACCAGCCGGGAAGCCGCGTCGCGGACCGCGAGGACGTCGTTGCCGTCCACCCGCTCGCCGTGCATCCGGTAGGCGGAAGCGCGCTTGTACAGCTCCGACTCCGCCGAGGACTTCTCCACGGTGGTGCCCATGCCGAGCTGGTTGTTGATCACCACGAAGATCACCGGCAGGTTCCACAGCGCGGCGATGTTCAGCGCCTCGTGGAAGGCGCCGATGTTGGTGGTGCCGTCGCCCATCTGGCACATGACGACCTGGTCGCCGGAGCGGTAGTCGATGGCCAGCGCGGCACCGGTGGCCAGCGGGATCTGGCCGCCGACGATGCCGTACCCGCCGAGCAGACCGGCTTCGACGTCGAACATGTGCATCGAGCCGCCCCAGCCCTTGGAGGTGCCGGTGGTGCGGCCGTAGAGCTCGGCCATCACGCGGCCGGGCTCGATGCCCTTGGCGATGGCGTAGCCGTGCTCGCGGTAGTTGGTGAACAGCAGGTCGGTCTTGCGCAGCGAGCGCATCAGGCCGACGACCGAGGCCTCCTCACCGAGGTTGAGGTGGCAGTAGCCGCCGATCTTGGCCTGCGTGTAGCCCTGCGCGGCGCGCTCCTCGAAGCGGCGGATCAGGGTCATCTCGTAGAAGTAGTCGCGCAGCAGCTCGGGCGACTCTCCCGTGAAGCGGCCACGCTCAGCGGCCCGCGCCGAGGTGGAGCGCCGCGTCTTGGTCGCGCCGGTGCGCGTGGACGGCTTGCTGCGGGTGGCGGTCTGTGCCATCGCGGATCCCCTTGTCTCTTGCCTCTAGCGCTTCTTGGGCGGTGCTACGTGGACCGGCAGGCCGAGGGCGTTCATCGCGGCCTCCATGCCGACCTCGCCGAGGGTCGGGTGCGCGTGGATGGTCTCGGCGAGCTCGTCGAGGGTGGCCTCCAACGCCATGGCCAGCGCGCCTTCGGTGATCAGGTCGCTGGCGGCGTGGCCGATGATGTGCACGCCCAGGACCTCGCCGTACTTCTTGCCGGCGACGATCTTCATGAAGCCCTCGGTGTCGCCGTAGCTCTGCGCGCGGCCGAGCGCGGCGAAGGGGAACTTCGCGGCGATGACGTCGTGCCCCGCGTCCTTGGCCTGCGCCTCGGTCAGACCGACGGAGGCGACCTCCGGGTGGGTGAAGGTGGCGGCCGGGATGACGTTGTAGTCGATCGCGGCGTGGTGCCCGGCGACGGTCTCGGCGGCGACGACGCCCTGGTGCGAGGCGACGTGCGCGAGCAGCGCCTTGCCGGTCACGTCACCGATGGCGTAGACGTGCTCGACGTTGGTGCGCAGCTTGTCGTCGACGGTGATGAAACCGCGCTCGCTGGTGGCGATCCCGGTCTTGTCGAGGTCGAGGCTGGCGGTGTTGGGCTTGCGGCCCACGCCCACCAGGACGATGTCGGCGTCGATCTGCTGCGGCTTGGCGCCGTCCACGGAGACCTTCAGACCGCCGTCGGCCTGGTCGACGCGGGAGACGGTGGCCTCGGTGAGGACCTTGATGCCGCGCTTGGTGAAGGAGCGGCCCAGCGCCTTGCCGACCTCGGCGTCCTCGGCCGGGACGAGGGTCTTCTGCATCTCGATGATGCTGACCTCGCTGCCCAGGGTGGAGAACAGCGTCGCCCACTCGGCGCCGACCGCGCTGCCGCCGATGATGGCGATGCGGTTGGGCACCTCGGTGAGTCCGAAGGCGCCGTCGGAGGTGATCACGCCGGGCAGGTCCGCGCCGGGCAGCGGCAGCTGCACGGGGACCGAGCCGGTGGCGATGATGACGTCGGTGGCCTTGACCTGCTCGATCGGCTTCGCGCCCGCCGGTTCTGCGGCGTAGCGGGGACCGTCGGCGCCCAGCGGGGACTCACCGGTGGCGTAGACGTCCACCGAGGTCGGGCCGGTGAAGCGGGCGTGACCGTTGATGACGGTGACGCCGTTGCCCTTGAGCAGGCCCGCGACGCCGTCGGTCAGGCCCTTGACGACGCTGGCCTTGCGGCGGGTGATCGCGTCGTAGTCGACGCTGACGCCCTCGACGTTGACGCCGAAATCAGCTGCGTGCAGCACGGTTTCGTAGACCTCGGCGGACCGCAGCATGGCCTTGGTCGGGATGCAGCCCCAGTTCAGGCACACACCCCCGGGCCGCTCCTTCTCCACCACGGCCACCGAGAGGCCGCGCTGCGCGGCCCGGATCGCGGCGACGTAGCCACCGGGGCCGCCGCCCACCACCAGAAGGTCGAACTCCTGCACTTCGCTGTGCTCCTTTGAACGCACGCGCCGGTTACCGACGACCCGCTTTCGTGAGCGGGCCATCCTCACCCAGAGTGTCGTGAGCACGACCACTTCCGCGCTATGCCCAGCCGCCCAGACTTTAGGACGACCAACTGTGCACATCGCACAGCCCATGCCGTGACGGGCACAACATGTGGCATCGCGATTACAGAAAGCAGCCGCGATCCCCGTCACAAACGGAACGTCGTCAGGCACAAAACCGCAGCACCTGCGGTTACGCCCGCTACCTGCGAAAAGAACCCAAAATTTTCCAACTATGCCCACTGCACAATCGGCGCCACCTAGCCTTTGGCGCATGACGGAACGACGCACGATCTCCAGCGGCTCGACCTTCGAGGACCAGATCGGATACGCGCGCGCCGTGATCGACGGCGACCGGGTCCACGTGGCAGGCACGACCGGTTTCGACTACACCGACATGACGATCTCGGACGACGTGGTGGAGCAGACCGAGCAGTGCCTGCGCAACATCGAAGCGGTGCTGACCGAGGCCCGCTGCACCTTCGCCGACGTGGTCCGGGTCCGCTACTTCCTCCCCGACCGCGACGACTTCCCGCCCTGCTGGCCGGTCCTCCGCCGCTACTTCGGCGAAACCCGGCCAGCAGGAACGATCCTCATCTGCGACCTCATCGACCCCCGGATGAAGATCGAAATCGAAGTCGAAGCCCTCCGAACCCCCAACTAGCCCAGACCGCACCGCCCGAGCCCCCGGTGAGCGACGTCGTCGGCGACGAACGTGGTCATGGGCAGTTCCGAACCGCACTGCCCATGACCCGCTCCCTGGCCACGTCAGGCAGCCGGTGCGGAATCCGCTCGGGCGGCCGAGACCGGCAGCACGCGACCCGGAGTCCGAGCAGGCATCAGCGCTGCCGGTCGTCGCGGAGGTTGAGGGTGGACAGGGCCAGGGAGAGGGAGACGTAGGCCGTGCGGCCGTGGAGGGGTTGGCCGATCAGCGTCGTGATGCGGTGGAGGCGGTTGAGGACCGTGTTGCGGTGGCAGTGGAGGCGGACCGCGGCGTTGGCGGTGGAGCAGTTCTCCTCCAGCCAGGCGGTGAGGGTGTCCAGGAGCATGTCGCGCTCCTTGGGCGGCAGTTCCAGGACGGGACCGAGCTGGGTTTCCAGCAGGCGTTGCGCCAGGTCCGGTGACTGCACCAGCAGGGCTTCGGGGAAGCGTTCCTCCAGGGTGACCAGCTCGGTGGCTCCGTGCGCCGAGGTGCCCAGCGTGGTCAGGGCCAGCTGGTGGGCGAGGCCGATCTCGGCGAGGCCCTGCACCTTCGGCGAGACCGCGACGCGGGCGCGGGCCAGCGGTCGCAGCGCGTCGAGGGCCAGCGCCGCCGGGTGCTGCTCCAGGGCGACCAGGCCGACGAGGGAGTCGGCGCGGACCTGCCAGACGGAGCGGAAGTGCAGCGCGGCCAGCGCCTCGGAGTGCCCGCGCAGCGCGAAACCACCGTCGTCGGTCATCTCGGCGACCACCACCAGGTACGCGCCGCCGGTGGGCAGGTCGAGCTCCTTGGCGGTGCGCTGGGCGAAGGCGACGTCGCGGGCGCGACCGGCCAGCAGGTCCTCCACCAGCGCGTGCCTGCGCTGGTCGTCGCGGCGCAGCCGCTCCAGCTCGGTGTTGCGGTAGAAGGTCGACAGCGTCGAGGACAGGCCGTCGATGACCCGCCAGATCGACGTGGCCACGCCCAGCACCGCGTCCGGATCGGCCCCGTCGCGGTGCGCCTGGTCGACGAGCGCTTCCCACACCACGCGCCCGCCCAGCCGGAACGTCCGCAGCATGACCTCCAGCGGCACGCCCTGCTCGGCGCGGCGGCGGCCGATGGCGGCGGCGACGTCGTCGTCCCGATCGGAGATGTCGACCTCACCGCTGAGGATCTGCAGGATCCGCTCCAGGTACTGCCGACAGCCCTCCCACAGGTCTTCCTTGGGCACCGGCCGGTAGTCGGTCCACTCGGGGTTGTCGGTGAAGATCGCGGACATCAGCCGCTCGGTCAAGGCCGGGACGTCGTCCAGTCCGGCTTTGGCCAGCGCGCGGGTCACTTTCGGGAGATCGGCAGGATCGGCTACCACGCCCTGCGACGATACCGGTCACAGCGATGCGGCGAGGCCGAGAACGCCGATCCCACCTCCGTCGGCACCACACCTCAGGGTCACTGATCCATCACTTGGAGCGAGCGGGATTCGGCTCCGATGAACCCGGGATCCGGCCGCCGCCAGAATGTTCCGCATCACACCAGAAAGTTGTGACGGGGGCGTTAACGTTGCCGCCTCTCCCGCCGACACCTGGTGTGGGACGAGTTCTCCGGCACTCGCCGGGAGCCCCCAACCTCCACCACTCCGCACGACATTTTCTCAGGGAGAGCAGCGCGATGCAGATCAACAGCCGCACGATCGTGTCGGTTGTAGCGACGGTTTCGATGGTCGTCATGACCGTTCTGCTCGCGGTGTTCAGTCCTCCGACCCATACGGGCCAACAGATCGAGCAGGCCGCCAACCAGGCCCCGATCGTCTCCGAGCGCTGAGGCGCGTCACTCGCGGCGCACGTCGCCGGCCGGTTTGTCGTTGCGCAGGCCCGAAAACCTGGGGTGCCGGAGCTTCCCGTCGCCGGTCCACTCGCTGAAGCCGACCTCGGCGACCAGCTCCGGCTCCACCCAGTGCGCCCCCCGTTCCCGGATCGGGTCGTGGAACGGTGAGTCAGCGCGGGCGAGCTCGTCCAGCTTCGCGGACAGCTCGCGCAGCGTCCGCTCGTCGTACCCGGTGCCGACCTTGCCCGCGTAGCGCAGGCCGTCGGCGTCGTAGTAGCCGACCAGCAGCGCGCCGAAACCGGACCGGGAGCCCTTGGGATCGGTGTATCCGCCGATCACGAACTCCTGGCCGGAGACGCACTTGAACTTCAGCCAGTCCCGGCCGCGCCCGGACCGGTAGGGCTGATCGGCCCGCTTGGCGATCAGTCCTTCCCAGCCGCGCGCGCACGCCTGCGCGAAGAACGCCTCTCCGTCGCCGCTGCGGTGTTGGCTGAACCGCAGCGGACCGGTGAACTCGAAGCACTCGCGCAGCAGCCGCTTGCGGGTTCGCAGCTGCAGCCGGGTCAGGTCCACGCCGCCGAAGGCGATCAGGTCGAAGACGTAGTAGTGGATCGCGACGCCGGTGCGCCGAGCGGTCGCGGCGTCGGTGAGGTGCATCCGCTTCTGCAGCCGGGCGAAGCTCGTCTGGTCGCCTTCGAAGGCCACGACTTCCCCGTCCACGACGAAGTTCGACGCGCTCTGGGCCGCGAGCGCCTCGGCGATCTCCGGGTAGGAGGGGTCGACCCGCTTGCGGTTGCGCGACCACAGCTGCGGCTCGCCGCCGTCGGACCCGGCGATCAACCGGACCCCGTCGAGCTTGCGCTCGTAGATCCACTTCTCGTCGGAGAACTCGTGCCGGGTGAGGGTGGCCAGCGCGGGCGGGTACCACGTCCCGCCTGGCCAGGCCCGCAGCGCAGCGCGCGATTCGTCGTCGAGCAGGCCCGCCAGATCGGTCATGCGCGTCAGCATCACCCCTCCTCGGATCACCGACAAGCTGAGAGCTCGCTGTGAAGGTGCTGTGAGAGCACCCCCGCAGAATTTCCCGACCGGGTGAATGCGCGAGACTGTTTTGGTCGGTTCCCCTCACAACCGCCGAAGGTGAATGCGCACGATGTCGAAGAACCAGAACCCGGTGACCCAGAAGAGCGGGCTCTCCACCAACGTCATCCTCACCGTCGTGGTGGTGGTCGTCGCAGTGCTGGTGATCGGTGGTGTGCTGCTGTTCAACCGCTCCGGCGACAGCGGTGGCGGCGCCGGCAGCGGACAGCCCCCGGTTGCGGCCGAGGTGCTGCGCAAGCCCGACAGCAACGTGCTCACCGAGGCGCCCAACGCCAAGGTCACCGTCACCGAGTTCCTCGATTACCAGTGCTCGTCGTGCTACGGGTACTACTCGCAGATGACCAAGAAGATCGAGAACGACTACGCGGGCCGGATCACGTTCGTCACGCGCAACTACCCGCTGCAGATGCACCCGCTGGGGCAGCCCGCCGCGCGCGCCGCCGAGGCCGCCGCGCTGCAGGGCAAGTACAAGGAGATGTACCACGCCCTGTTCGACAACTGGGCCGCCTGGGCGACCGTGAGCGCGGACGAGCTCAACAGCGACGAGGCCAAGGCCAAGGCGGAGTTCGAGAAGTACGCGCAGCAGATCGGTTTGGACGTCAACCGCTTCCAGCAGGACATGGTTTCGCCCAGCGTCCAGGCCAAGATCGACCGCGACGTGGCCGACGGCGAGACCGCCGGGGTCTCGGGCACCCCGACGATCTTCATCAACGGCCAGAAGTTCGACCAGGGCAGCGCGCAGAGCATGGCCGAGGTCGACCAGGCGTTCCGCAAGCAGCTGGACCAGGAGCTGGCGAAGTGACCACCGCCCACGCCGTCGAACACGCCGCACCCGGCGCGCAGCGGCCCGCCGCCGGTCCGCGCGGCCTGGCCTGGCTCTACGTCGTGGGCGGCGCGATCGGGTTCGTCGCCTCGTTCGCGCTGATCGTCGAGAAGCTCGCCAAGCTGTCGAATCCGGGCTACGTGCCCTCGTGCAGCCTCAATCCGATCGTGTCCTGCGGTTCGGTGATGGACAGCTCCCAGGCGGCGCTGCTGGGCTTCCCGAACCCGCTGATCGGCGTCGCGGCGTTCCCGGTCGTGGTCACCGCGGGCGTCGCGGTGCTGACCGGGTACCGCCCGCCGCGCTGGTTCTGGCTGGGCATGCAGGTGGGGACCACGCTGGCCGTGGTGTTCATCCACTGGCTGATCGTGCAGAGCCTGTACTCCATCGGCGCGCTGTGCCCGTACTGCATGGTCGTCTGGGTCGTCACGATCCCGCTGTTCTGGTACACGACCTTGCACAACCTGCGCGAGGGCCACTTGGGCGGCGGCCGGTCCCTCGGCGTGGCGTTGAGCCGGTTTCACAGCCTCGTGGTCGTAGTGTGGTACGTCGTGATCGTGGCTCTGATCTTGCAACGCTTCTGGGATTACTGGACCGGTCGCTGATCGGGCGTGGAGTTTGCACGACCGGGGTCACGGGTACCAGGAAGCCGCAAGGGCAGGTCACCGTGAGTGAACGCCGCTCCGAGACGAGGTGGTCGTCGAAATGAGCGTGGAACGCGAGGTCGCGCAGGTCGAGCCTGCGACTTCCGCTCCGAATCAGGTCGAGGTGCGGGTCCGGGCCGAGCCCGACCAGCTGTCGGTGATGCGGGCCGTCGTGGCCGACCTGGCCATGCGCGCCGACCACGACGTCGACTCGATCGCGGATCTGCGGCTGGCCGTCGACGAGGCGTGCTCATCGCTGGTCCGACTGGCCGCACCGGAGGCGATCCTCGTCTGCCGGTTCCGGCTGTCCGGTGAGCAGCTGTCGATCACCGCAGAAGTGCTCAGCAAGAACGATTTCGGGCCCCGCAAGGACACTTTCAGCTGGCGCGTGCTCAGCGCGTTGGCCGACGCTGTGTCAACCTCGGTCGAGTCGGATCCCGCTGCCAACGGCAGCCACCTGGTGCGGATCGAGTTGACCAAGGGACGGACGGCTCAGGTGTGAGACGAGCGGATTCCACTCAGTCACGCAACGAGCGCTACGACAGGCTGGCGCCGCTGTTCGGCGAGCTCGCGAAGCTGGGCGAGAAGGATCCACGACGTTCCGAGCTCCGCGACCGGCTGGTCACCGAGCACCTGCCGGTCGCCGAGCACATCGCCCGGCGCTTCAGCCACCGCGGCGAGTCCCAGGAGGACCTGACGCAGGTCGCGGTGCTGGGCCTGATCAACGCGGTCGACCGCTTCGACCCCGAGCGCGGGGTCGACTTCCTGTCCTACGCGGTCCCGACGATCATGGGCGAGGTCCGCAGGCACTTCCGCGACACCGGCTGGGCGGTGCGGATGCCGCGCCGCCTGCAGGAGCTCCACCTGTCGGTCTCGGCCGCGATCGCGCGGCTCTCGCAGGAGCTGGGGCGCGCCCCGACCCCCAGCGAGCTGGCGAAGGACCTCGGCATCAGCGTCAACGACGTCTACCACGGGCTGGAGGCGGGCAACGCCTACCGCAGCGCCTCGCTGGACGAGCTGCTCACCGACACCGACGAGATCCCGCTCGGTGATGCGATCGGGTCGGACGACGCCGAGCTGGCCGAGGTGGAGAACCGCGAGATGGTCCGGCCGCTGCTGGAGGAGCTGCCCGAGCGGGAGCGCCGCATCCTGGTGATGCGCTTCTTCCGCGGCATGACGCAGACGCAGATCGCCGACCAGGTCGGCATCTCGCAGATGCACGTCTCGCGCCTGCTGTCGCGAACCCTGGTGTGGCTGCGCCAGCGCCTGGAGGACGACGCGCCGACTCCGCAGCCCACGGAGCCGTGAGCAATTGAGTAGAAGAGCGGAGTTCCCGCCCGGTCCGGTCGGCTAGCGTTGTTCTTGATCGAGGCAGAGCAGCCGAGGGAGGACACATGGGTGTGCGGATCGACCTGGCAAGGCTCGCGGGAACCACGGATCACCCGGACCGATCGACCGACGAACCGGAGGCCAGGCGCCGCCTGATGGCCCTACCGCGCCTCCCGCGGCGCAGGCCCGAATCCACGACCAGGACGACAGCGTCCTGAACTTGGTGAACCGCCCGGGGTCTGTCGGGGGAGGCGGACCCCGGGCGGCCGTTCTCGGGTGCGCCCTCAGGCGCTGTTCAGAGCGGCGGTAGCCGCTGCTTCAGGTGTGGGACTCAGCTCGCACCGCCAAGCAACTGAGCAAATTGCTCAGGTGACGTCGATGCCTCGCTCTTGCAGCCAGGGCAGCGGGTTGATCTTCGTCCCGTCTTCGTGGACCTCGAAGTGCAGGTGAGGACCGGTCGACTGGCCGCGGTTGCCCATGGTGGCGATCTGCTCGCCGGCGCCGACCCGCTGCCCTTCGTCAGCCACGATCGTGTTGACGTGGCCGTAGACGGTGATCGTGCCGTCGTCGTGCTGCACCCGGACCCACATGCCGAACCCGCTGGCCGGGCCGGCTTCGATGACCTCGCCGGGCGCCACCGAGTAGATCGGCGTGCCGATGCTGTTGGCGATGTCGATGCCCATGTGACTGCTGCCCCAGCGGGAGCCGAAACCGGAGGTGTACCGGCCTTCGGCGGGGCTGTGGAAGCCGGCGGCCTTGCGCGCCTTCTCCTCAGCGGCCCGCTGCGCCTCGGCCGCGGCTTGAGCGGCCTGGGCCGCCGCTTGGCGGGCGGCCTCCTGGCGGACGATGCGCTCGGCCTCGATGGTCTTGGCCTTGGCCAGCTCCTGTGCTTCGGGCTGCTGTTCGGGTACTTGTTCCTTGAGCAGCCGGACGGCTGCGGGGCTGTTCTGAGTGCCGGTGATCGCGGTGCTCAGCTTCTTGGTCCCGGCCAGGGGCCGGATGTCGCGCTGCTGGTCGGAGCCCGCGTTCGCGGCGAGGGGCTGACCCACTGCCGCGAACGCGCCTCCGGCCACCACCGCAGCCACAACTTTGTTGCGGAGCGGAAGGCCGGCTGTCGGGGGGAGCCGGTCTTCCTTGCGATGCTTGCCCATCACTGCCTTCCGTCGGGGGTCGGTCCGGCCACTCCCGCGTCGGGGGGTGCGGGCAAGAGCTCTTCGGGGAAAGAGACCTTGTCGTGATCGAACCGTGACGTGCAGATCAGAACGTAGCTGACAGTCACAGCAAGCCGCAACTGATGGCTCACCCAGCAGATGGTTCACCCGGCTGCGCCATACAAACCGTGACTTTCAGTGACTGACTGAGATCGCCGTTCGATAACATCAACACCCGGACCAACCTGCGGAGGAGCCGTTTTCGGCAACCGGTCCACACCACCGGCAGCCCCTTGATTCGAACAGTTCGCGCAGGTCACACGGATGATCAAAGGTAGATCGCCAAGGCGCGCAACGGCTGTCAGATCAACTATCCGCAGGTAGATCGTCCACAGTGGACATAAACGGGCCGGGCCGAAGCGAGATCAATTCGGCCGGATGGTGTCCTTCGACACAAGACGCCCTCGAACGGCCTAAAAAACCTTCCCGCACTCTGGGAGACGCTGCCACTCGAACGCGGGATCTGTTTCACTGTTCCCCATGACGCCCGGTGATCAGTGGCGGCTGCTGTCGCAGCGCCTCCACGTCGACCTGCGCCGCGTCACCTCCGCACGGTGTCGGCGCTCGCACTAGCCCCTAGTCGCGCCCACCTGTCCGCAGCACCATCCCGCCACGAGCCCTCGCGCCCGCGAACTCGTCGCGCCTCGACTCCTCGGAGACATCGTGCAAGCATTCCTGATCTTCGCGATCGGCGGTTTCATCGCGCAGCTGGTCGACGGCTCGCTAGGCATGGCCTACGGCGTCACCTCGACGACCATCCTGCTGACCGCCGGACTCACCCCGGCGCTGGCTTCCGCCTCGGTGCACCTCGCCGAGATCGGAACGTCGGTCGCCTCCGGCCTCTCGCACTGGAGGTTCGGCAACGTCGACTGGAAGATCGTGCTCACCCTGGGCGTGCCGGGCGCGATCGGCGCCTTCCTCGGCGCGACCGCGCTGAGCAACGTCTCCACCGAAGCCGCCGAGCCCTGGATGTCGACCATCCTGCTCGCGCTGGGCGTCTACGTGCTGCTGCGCTTCGCCATCCGGCCGCTGCGCCGCCGCCAGCTCACCGGCGTCAGCCCCAAGCTGCTGGCTCCGCTGGGCCTGGTCGCGGGGTTCGTCGACGCCACCGGCGGTGGCGGCTGGGGTCCGGTCTCGACGCCCACGCTGCTGAGCACCGGCAAGGTCGAGCCGCGCAAGGTCATCGGCTCTGTCGACACCAGTGAGTTCCTGATCGCGGTGGCGGCGAGCCTGGGCTTCCTGTTCTCGCTGGCCGACCAGAAGCTGTCCTGGATGACCGTGGGCGCACTGCTGCTGGGCGGCGTCCTCGCCGCACCGCTGGCCGCCTACCTGGTCCGGATCGTGCCGATGCGGCTGATCGGCGTCGGCGCCGGCGGCCTGATCGTGCTGACCAACGCGCGCACGCTGATCAAGGCGTTCGACCTGCCCGCCCCGACCCCCGCGGTGATCTACGGAGCGATCGTCGTGGCCTGGGTGGCCGCATTGGCTTACACCATTCGTGTGATCGTCAGCGAGCGTCGCGAGATCGAAGACCTCGAGGAAGAGGTTCCGGCCACGGCCCACAGCTGAGCAGGCACAGGACGGTTTCCACCCCGGATCCGACCCTCGCGCGGGACGCGAGAGCCCGTCGGGTTTGGGAGGGAAACCGTCCGTTTGCCGGTTCCGGGCGCGAGGTGATGGCCGTTAACCAACGTTCACAGCAGGTTCGAGATTTACCCACGTGCCGTATCGCAGAGATCATCCGCGAGGGCTAATGTTCGAAGCTGCCGCGTGGAAGCCCCCCGACACGCGGTAAGGAGCCCCGGGCCGAACAGCCCGGGGCACCCTTCTGGATCCGCTACTTCTCGTCGCGCATCGGGTTGCTGGCCTTGCGCCAGTTCACCGTCGGCCGCATCGCCGCGAGGTCGACCCGGTGCTTGTGCTTGTCCGCCACCTCGAACAGCGACTCGATGAGCGTGTTCGACAGCAGGTGCGGCTCCAGGCCCAGCTCCACCAGACCGGTGTGCTTGACGTTGTAGTAGTGCTCGCCCTGCTCGACCCGCGGGTTGTCGACGTGCTCGATCTCGACCTGGCCGTCGAAGTTGTTGGCGATGGTCTTGGCGATCTCACCGACCGAGTAGCTCTCGGTGATCTGGTTGAACACCCGGAACTCGCCGCGGTCGGCCGGGTTCTCGGCCGCCAGCCGGATGCACTCCACGGTGTCCCGGATGTCGATCATGCCCCGGGTCTGCCCGCCCGGCGTGTACACCGTCAGCGGGTGCCCCAGCACCGCCTGGATGACGAACCGGTTGAGGACCGTGCCGAAGATGGCGTCGTAGTCGAACCGGGTCGCCAGCCTCGGGTCCCGCACCGTCTGCGGCGTCTCCTGCCCGTAGACCACGCCCTGGTTGAGGTCGGTGGCCCGCAAACCCCAGATGCGGCAGGCGAACTCGATGTTGTGGCTGTCGTGCACCTTGCTCAGGTGGTAGAAGGAGCCCGGCTTCTTCGGGTAGAGCATCCGGTCGGTCCGCCCGTTGTGGGTGACCTCCAGCCAGCCTTCCTCGATGTCGATGTTGGGCGTCCCGTACTCGCCCATCGTGCCCAGCTTGACCAGGTGGATCTCCGGGTCGACCTCCTGGATCGCGAACAGCACGTTGAGGTTGCCGACCACGTTGTTCTGCTGGGTGTAGACCGCGTGCTTGCGGTCGATCATCGAGTACGGCGCCGCACGCTGCTCGGCGAAGTGCACGATGGTGTCCGGCCGGAAGTCGGCGATCATCTCGGTCGTGAAGTCACCGTCGACGAGGTCGCCGTAGTAGTGCTTGATGGTCTTCCCGGAGACCTCGCGCCAGGCGTCCAGGCGGACCTGCATCGGCTCGATCGGCACGAGGCTCTCGACGCCCATCTCGTGGTCGTAGCCCCGACGGGCGTAGTTGTCCGCCACGGCGACTTCGTGACCGCGGTCGGACAAGTGCAGAGCGGTCGGCCAACCGAGATAGCCGTCCCCTCCGAGGACGAGGATTCGCACGCCTGTCTCCCTCTTTCCAGCCGGTAGTGCAGCATGAACATCACGCATGCTCTCATCTCTTCAACAGTCCAAGAACACCACGCACAGCGATCAGTATCGTTCCGTCCAGCACACTTGCGAATGAATTTCTCTGGAGGACATGTGGCGCAGCCGATGATCACCGGCCGTGCTCGCTACTGGCGGTTGATCAGTCGATTCGCGGCGGCATCGGTCGTGGCCACCGGCATCAGCCAGCTCGTGTTCCTGCTGTCCTACTCGCTCGGGGCCACACCGGTCGTCTCGACCGTGCTGGCGTGGCTGGCCGGCGCGATCCCGAACTTCACCCTCAACCGTCGCACCTGGGGCGGCGGCGGGCGAGATGCGCTGCGCGGTGAGCTCCTGCGCTACGGCGCGATCTCGGTCGGGACGGCGCTGCTGGCCGCGGGCGCCACCCACCTCGCCGAGATCGCGGCGACCTCGGCGTTCCCCCACACCCGGCCCGCTCAGGTGGCCGTGGTGTGGGGCGCCTTCGTCGGGACCTACGCGGTGATGTTCGTGGTCAAGTTCGTGCTGATCGACAAGCTCGTGTTCAATCGCCGACCGCGGCAGGACGCTCGCTGACCCGCTCCACCGCCGGGGCGCCCGCCGCGCGACCGGTGCTGCGGCGCTCGCGCCACCACGTGCCGAGCACCACCTTTGCGTAGCGGTAGCCGTAGCTGAGGCTGGAGCCCTTCTTGCTCTCCCCCGCCGTGCGCTGCAGCATCCGCATCGGCTGCTCCACCGCCCGGTAACCGTGGCTGAGCAGGCCCACCAGCAGCTCGGAGGACTGGTACTGCGGCTGCCGCAGGGTCACCGAGTTCGGCACCTCCACCCGCATGCCGCGGAAGCCGAACGAGGTGTCGGTGATCCGCTGCCGGGTCAGGGCGCTGACCACCCACGCGAACACGTAGGTGCCGATGCGGCGGATCAGCGCCGGGCGCTCGTTGCTGCCCAGGCGCCGCGAGCCGCTGACGAAGTCCGCGCGGCCCTCGATCAGCGGTTCCAGCAGCTTCGGCAGCTCGGAGATGTCGTACTGGCCGTCGGCGTCGGTGGTGATCACGTAGCGCGCGCCGCGCTGCGCGGCCAACCGGTAGCCCAGCCGCAGCGCCGCGCCCTGGCCCCGGTTGTTCGGCGCCACGCAGGTGTGGGCGCCGTGCTTCAGCGACACCTCGGCGGTGCGGTCCTTGGCGCCGTCGACGACCACGAGGGTGTCGACGTCCAGATCGCAGCTGCGGGCCGGGATGGCGTCGAGCACCTCGCCGATCGACTCCTCCTCGTTGTAGGCGGCGATCAGCACGACCACCGGCGCGAACCGGTGCTCGCCGTAGCGGGACGCGTACTCCTCCAGCGCGTCCCGGTCCACCGCGTCGGGGAAGGTCGTCAACATCTGGCACTCCTCGGAGGGCGTCGATCGGGGTGTGGAACGGATGGCCTCTCGGCCGAAGATCGCGGTGGCGCCCAGGGCGCCTGCGAGCGGGAAGAGCACGAGTCCTGGCAACTGGTAGCGCCAGGAGAATTCCATGACCGAAGCGGTCAGCAACGAGGTGGTCACCAGACCGGCGGGCAGCAGCGTCACCGCGCGCAGCCCGCTGCGCCTGGCCCGTCCCGCGCCCAGCACCGCCGCGCTCGCGAGCAGCAGCGCGCAGCCGAGGAGCAGGCCCGGGGTGTAGCCGCCGCCCAGCTGGTAGCCGCGCAGGAACGAGGTGAGTTCCGGATCCGCGCGCAGCCCGACGCCGTCGTAGAGCTCGGCCCACTCCTGCGCGTACCAGTCCGGCGCGTACGTCGGGTGGTCGAGCTGGAACTGCCAGCGGTCCAGCGGCACGTCGCCGACCGCTTGGGTGCGGGTGGGGGCGAAGCCCTTGAGGAAGTCGCCGACGACGCCCGCTGCGATGTCGAGCGGCTGGTTGAACACGACCTTCCGGGTCAGCGACCGCTGTGCCGCGTTGACGTCCATGCCCTCGGGCAGCAGGTTGTCGACGTTGGCCTGGACGTCCCAGAGGTGCAGGTAGAAGTCGATGCCGATCTTCTCGCGGCGCTCGCGCGGCTCGTCGGGGCACAGCAGCTGCTCTTCGCGCGTCAGGTCCAGCTCGTCGCAGTTCGCCACGACCGCCGCGCGCCCGAACAGCACTCCCCCGCCGCCGGAACCGCCGACGCCGAACTTCCCCCCGACCACCGCGCCGTAGAGCGCGTAGACCAGCACGAGCCCGCCGAAGCCGGCGACGAGCGCACCGGTGGCGATCAGCCGGGGCCGCCAGCCCCCGCGCGGGCGCAGACCGGCGGCCAGCAGCACGAACACGGCCGCGGGCAGCACCACCGTCAAGCCCACCGAGCGCACCATCACCGACAGCGCCAGCACGGCACCGGCCACAGCGGCGACCTTCGGCGTCGGCGGACCCCACCAGCACAGCAGGTAGACGGCGACCAGCAGCAGCACCTGGAACAGCAGGTCGGACATGATCAGCTGCTCGATCTGCAGCTGGTAGGCATCCAGCAGCACCGGGGCCGCGGCCAGCGCGGACAACCACTCGCGGACGCCGAAGCGGCGCAGCAGCACGTAGACGCCGATGCCCAGGCCGATGCCGAGCAGGTGCTGCACGACCGCGACCCCGGTCAGGCCGCCGACGCCCAGCAGCGGCCAGAGGAACCACTCGTAGCCGACCGGGTTGATGCCGCCGGGGTGGAACACGCCGACGTCGTCGAGGTAGCGGAACGAGTCGATGTAGAGCAGTGCGGGCCGGTAGGCGAGCTGCGTGATGATCCGCAGCACCAGTCCGGCCAGCACCAGCAGCGCCAGCAACCAGTGCCGACGCAGTGCGCGCGTGAGCGCGGCCGTCACCGCGCTCCGCTGGTGAAGTCCGCCCAGACGGTGCGCAGACCGTCGGTCAGCTCCACCCCCGGCTGGTAGCCGAGCTCGCGCTGCGCCTTGGAGACGTCGACGATCACCGCGGGCATCTCGCCGTTCTTGGCGGGCACGTGGGTGACCGGGACGTCGATCTCGGTGGCGGCGCGGACGGCGTCGATGAGCTCCAGGACCGTGATCGACTCGCCGGAGCCGATCACCGCCGTGCCGGTGTACTGCTTGTCCCACGCGGCCAGCACGCCCTGCACCACGTCGTCGAGGTGCACGAAGTCGCGCTGCTGCGCGCCGTCGCCGTAGACCTCGACGCCCGCACCGGCCAGCGCGGCGCGCATCAGGCGCGGCACGAAGCTGTCCTTGTGGCCCATGCCGGGGCCGTAGATGTTGGTGAACCGCAGCGCGCAGGTCGACATCCCGTAGGCGCCCGCGTACCCGGAGAGCAGCATCTCGCAGGCGGCCTTGGTGGCGCCGTAGGGCGTGAGCGGGCGGACCGGCAGCGCCTCGGAGATGGTGCCGTGCCCGATGTCGCCGACCACCGCGTTGGTGGAGGCGAGGATGAACTGCCCGACCTCGCGCTCGCGGGCCAGCTCCAGCAGGTGCTGGGTGACCTCCACGTTGTTGGCGTAGGTGGCGGCGGGCTGCTCGACCGACTTGAGCACCGAGGTGATCGCGGCCAGGTGGACGATGCCGGCGCTGCCGGGCGCGACGGCGCGATCACGCACGTCGGCGTCACGCAGGTCGCCCTCCACGAAGCTCACCAGCGGGTCCCGCAGGGACTCGGGCGGGGCCTGGAGATCGACGATGGTGACCGGGGTGCCGCGCTCGATGAACGCTCGGACGACGGCCCGGCCGACGAAGCCGGAGCCTCCGGTCACCACGACCCGGTCGGAGTGGGCGATGTCTGCGGGGGTAGGGCTTGGCACGCGCCCGACTCTAACCGGAGCGCCGGATCACCATCCCCGAGCCCTTCGGTTTTGCCATCGCCCCAGGACCAAAAGTGTCAACCTCCCAAGAGGTGAAACTTTCGCTACCCGCTGGGGTGGTGGCGGTTTCCGGCGGGAACCGCCACCACGCGGCGCTCAGCTCGCGACGTGCGCCGCGAGGCCCTTCAAGCCGGTGGCGTAGACGCCCTGGGCGAAGGTCTTGTCCATCTCGGCTTCGACGTCGGCGTCGGAGTCGAAGTCGGCGAACCACTCGACGAAGCTGTGCCCGGACGCCGTGACCGGCAGGACGTGGATCGTGGAGCGGTAGCTGCGGACCGGGAACGGGCTCGTCACGAACTCGTAGGTGTAGCTGCGAGCGACGTCGTCGAGGGCCACCAGGCGCTCGCGCACCTCACCCCCGTCCCCGAGCTTCAGCCGGCGCACGCAGCCGACGCTCGCGGAGTCGCGGCCGTCCTCGATCTCGCTGGAGGCGATCGCCGGGTGCCACACCGGCAGGGCGTCGAAGTCGCGCACCGCCTCCCACACCTTCTCGACGGGGGCTTCGATGACCGAGCTCGCGAAACTGCGCATGGTTCCTCCTGGGTTCGGTGTCGAAGTGGCGGAGCCACTTCCTCCTTCGGTGAGCACCCCCGCAGCCGGCACCGCCGGGGTTTCCCCACCCTCACCGCCAAGCGAGATGCGCACCTTCTAGAACTTGATGTTGGTGAACGCCTTGGTCTGCTCGGTCAGGGCTTCTTCGGTGGGGAGTCGTTCCATGCTGCTGGCACCGTAGAAGCCGTGGCAGCGCTGGGTTTTCGACAGCACGTAGGAGGCATCCGAGGGCGTCGCGATCGGCCCGCCGTGGCACAGCACCAGCACGTCCTCGCGGACCTCGGCGGCGGCCTGCGACCACTCGTCGATGAGCCGCACGCAGTCGTCGAGGTTCTTGGCGGTCTCCGCGCCGATCGCGCCCCCGGTGGTCAGTCCCATGTGGCAGACGATGATGTCGGCGCCGGCCTCGGTCATCACCCGCGCGTCGTCGGCGGAGAACACGTAGGGCGTGGTGAGCAGGTCGGCCTCGCGGGCGGCGGCGACGAGCTCGACCTCCAGTCCGTAGCCCATCCCGGTCTCCTCCAGGTTCGCCCGGAAGGTGCCGTCGATGAGTCCCACGGTCGGGAAGTTCTGGATGCCCGCGAAACCGAGCTCGCGCAGTTCGCGCAGGAAGTGCTCGCGCAGCATGAACGGGTCGGTTCCGTTGACCCCGGCCAGCACGGGCGTGCGCTGCACGACCGGCAGCACCTCGCGGGCCATCTCGACCACGATGTCGTTGGCGTTGCCGTAGGCCAGAAGTCCGGCCAGCGAACCGCGTCCGGCCATCCGGTAGCGACCGGAGTTGTAGATGACGATCAGGTCGATGCCGCCGGCTTCCTCGCACTTGGCGGACAGCCCGGTGCCGGCACCGCCGCCGACGATCGGTTCGCCGCGCTGGGCCTTTGCGTGGAACTCGCGGAGCAGGTCCGCGCGGTCGAATCCGTTCATCGCCCCTCCAGTGTCAGTGCCGGGACACCTCTCGGGTCCCGGGGTTTCCCTGCTCCTCCAGGATTTCACGGAACGAGGTCAGCAGCGCCGTGACGAATTCCTCGTCGTTGACGTTGTGGCCGACCCGCAGCACTCGGCGGTTCTCGGTCTGCTCGACCTCGCGCTCGATGGTGTCGAACAGCGCAGCGTCGGCTTCGGGGTCGTGGAACGGCTGGCCCGGCGCGTCCAACATGGACACTCCGCCGGTCGGCAGCAGGAAGCGGACCGGGCCGTGGCAGGCGTTGAGCTTGCGCGCGATGAACGAGCCGATCTCCCGGCACTCCTGCGGAGTGGTGCGCATCAGGGTGACCTGCGGGTTGTGCACGTAGAGGTTGCGGTCGCGGTAGCGCTGCGGAACCGATTCCAGCGCACCGAAGTTCACCATGTCCAGCGCACCGCACGAGCCGACGTAGGGAACCCGGGTGCGCGCGATGGCGTCGAGCCGCTGCTCGCCCGCGCTCATCACGCCACCCGCGACGAGGTCGCAGACCTCGGTGGTGGTGATGTCCAGGACCGCGCGCACCAGGCCGTCGTCGACGAGCTTCTCCATGGCCCGGCCGCCCGTCCCGGTCGCGTGGAAGATCAGCGGGTCGAACTCGGCGGTGAGCGCGTCGGCGGTGGCGGTCGCGCAGGGGGTGGTGACGCCGAACATCGACAGCGCCACCGCGGGCTTGTCCTCGACCTGCGGCATCGGGTGGCTGATCGCGCCGAGCAGCGCGTGCGCGGCGTTGGCGAGGATGCGGCGGGAGATCCGGTTCAGCCCGGCGACGTCGGTGACCGAGGGGAACATCGCGATGTCGGTGGCGTCGACGTAACCGGACACGTCACCGGAGGCCACAGTGGACACCATCACCTTCGGCAGGCCCACCGGCAGCTCCCGCATCGCGGGGGTGATCAGCGCGGTTCCGCCGGAACCGCCGAGCCCGATGACGCCGTCGACGTCGCGTTCCCGCAGGAAGTGCGCGAACGCGGTGGCCATCGCGGTCACGGCCGTGCCCCGGTCGCCGGTGAACACCGCATCCGCGCCGTCCGGGTGGTGCGCGGCGACCTCGGCCGCCTGGACGACGGCGCGGGACGAACCTTCGCCGGTGGTCGACAGGTCGACGGTGACGACGGGATGCCCGTGGGCGATGAGCTCGGCGACGTAATCCAGCTCATCGCCCTTGGTGTCGAACGTTCCAGCGACGTACGCGCTGCCCATCGAGACCTCCGTGCTGCTCGCCGTGGAGAACGACCCGGGATCGGACTCTACTGTCGATCGCCCGGCGAGCAACAGAAAAACGACCTCCGGCTGCACGCCGGAGGTCGTCTCCTGGGACTTTCGCTCAGTGGTGTCCGCCCTGGGAACCACCCTGGGAGCCGGATCCGCCCTTGCCCATGAACTTGTTCTTGACCTGGTCGATCTTTTCCTTGTTCTTCGGGTCGGAGGCGTACTTCTTGGCCTGGTCGACCACCTTCTTGCCCTGCGGGCTCTTGGCGAAGTCGGTGACCTTCTTGAACAGCGACATCATCACTCCCGATGCATCGAGGCCGTTGTCCATCAGACTACCGACAAATCACCCGCGACTCACGCCTCACCACGTCGAACGGAGTGGCGACGTTCCGGTGACGTTCCGGTTCCGGCCCCCGCACCGCCAAGCAGAGCGACCGCGAAAGGCGATCAGCCGAGGACGCCGCTGACGCTGGCGTGGCCCTTGAGCACGTTGCGGGCGATGGTGCGGCGCTGGATCTCGTCGGTGCCCTCGAAGATCCGGAGCAGCCGCAGGTCGCGGTACCAGCGCTCGACCGGGAGCTCCTTCGTGTAGCCCATGCCTCCGTGGATCTGCAGGACCCGGTCGACGATCTGGTTGGCGTGCGTGGCGCCGAACAGCTTGGCGATGGACTGCGCGTGCCGGGAGTCCATGCCCTGGTCGACCTGCCAGGCGGCCTGCAGGATCAGCCAGCGCAGCGCCTCGATCTCCACCGCCGAGTCGGCGATCATCCACTGGATGGCCTGCCGGTCGGCGATCGGAGCGCCGAAGGTCTCGCGGTTCTGGGCGTATTCCGAGCCCATCTCCACCAGGCGCTCGCACGCGCCCAGCGCGCGGGCGGGCAGCAGGTAGCGGCCCCGGCCGATCCACTGCATGGCCAGCCCGAAGCCGTTGCCGACCTCGCCGAGCACGTTCTCGTCGGGCACGCGGACGTTGTCGAACACCAGCGCGGCCGGCTGGCGCTCGTCGGGGCCCATGATGTCGATCGGCTCGGACTTCCAGCCCATGTCGCGGTCGACCAGGAAGCAGGTCACGCCGCCGTTGGCGCCCTTCTCCCGGTCGGTGACGGCGAAGACCATCACGAAGTCGGCGTCGATGCCGCCGGTGATGAAGGTCTTCTCGCCGTTGATGACCCAGTCGTCGCCGTCGCGAACGGCGGTGGTGCGCAGGTTCTTGGCGTCCGAACCCGCGCCGGGCTCGGTGATGGCGAAGCAGGACTTGCGGGTGCCCTCGATGGTCGGCAGCAGGTAGCGCTGCTTCTGCTCCTCGTTGGCGTAGTAGAGGATGTTGTCGGCGTAGCCGCCGAAGCGGAACGGCACGTAGGTGCGGCCGAGCTCGACCTCGATCAGCGCCGTCATGACGGCCGAGAGGTCCATGCCGCCGTACTCCTCCGGCGTCTGGACGCCCCAGAACCCGGCCTCCTTGGCCTTGTCCTGGAGTTCGAGCAGCTCGTCCTTGGTGAGACCGCGCTGACCCGCCCGCTCCCTGCGCAGCACCTCCGGCTCCAGCGGCATGAGCTCCCGCTGGACGAAGTTGCGCACCCAGTCGCGGATGTCGCGCTCGGTGTCGGAGAGCGAGAAGTCGACCATCGCGTGGTTCCTTTCCGTGCAGGCCGGTAACTAACACCGTTAGTTTTATGGCAGCCTAGAACCGTCCCGGCGCACGCCGCAAGGGTTCCGGTGAGGAGACAGACGTTGCCCAGACCCAGCACACCCCGACTCTCCCCGGAACTCATCCGAAGGTCCGGGCTGGAGATCATCGACACCGAGGGCCTGGAGGCGCTCTCGATGCGCAGGCTGGCCGAGCGCCTCGACGTGCGCGCCGCGTCGCTGTACAACCACGTGGCCACCAAGGAAGACCTGCTGCACGAGATCGCCGACGAGGTGATGAGCGCGGTCGACGTCTCCGACTTCGACCGGGACTGGGCCGCCGGCCTGCGCACCTGGGCCCGCTCCTACCGCGCCGCCCTGGTCGACCACCCGAACCTGGTCCCGTTCATCGCCTACGGCCCGGCCCGGCGCGATTCGGCCCTGCGCGCCGCCGACGCCGTCCACGGCGGCCTCACC
Source organism: Saccharopolyspora sp. NPDC049357 (assembly GCF_040677225.1). NCBI lineage: Bacteria > Bacillati > Actinomycetota > Actinomycetes > Pseudonocardiales > Pseudonocardiaceae > Saccharopolyspora > Saccharopolyspora sp. NPDC049357. Next base: position 79,087 of record NZ_JBFAQJ010000026.1, read on the forward strand.
CGGGCCGGCTGGCCGCAGCGCTACGCCACGATGATCGGCGCCTCGACGAAGTACCTGGTCATCGGCTCGGCCATGGGCTCGTTCAGCCACGGCTTCCCAGCCGACGCCACGGTCTACGCCAACCGCTTCCCGCACCTCAGCAGGGCCCACCTGCTCCACCAGAAGGCGGCGGAAATAGACGCCGCCAGCTTCGAACTCGCCCTCTCAGCCCTCATCGACGGCCTCAAGACCCAACTCGAAGACCTCACCGGATGAACCACGCATGCCACCATCAGGCGAACCAGGCCCTGAGACGGGTGCTCGGCCTTTTCGCCCCTTGGTGAACCGCGCCTCTCGCGCGCAGCCCCGCAACCATCCGGAAAGCCGCTGCGCAAGGGTTGAGATCACTCGGTCTTCCTGTTGACTGGGGGTGGGGCGGTTCGTAGCGTCTGTGAGCGGTACAACCGAATACCGCGCCGATGACGTCTCGCGGGAGAGACCTCGTCCTCGCCGGACGAGGCGCCGAAGGAGCAATACTCCCCAGTAAACTCTCAGGCACCGTTACCGCAGGACACCAGGCGAATCACGGAGAAAAGCAGGAGCATCGCGCTTCTCGCCCACGGTGCAAACCACCCCGCCGGGTGGTGAAACTCTCAGGCCAATGACTCCGGGGAGACCCCGCCCGACCAGCGCAGACCGCGACGGTCGGGGGTCGAGGCGCCCCGGATAAGGTTGGGCGCGTGAGCTGACCGGCCCTCGACTGCCGACCGGCACGCCCACCCAGGAGGAGTTTCACCATGTCATCGCCCCGCCGGACACCGCTGCACGCGGTGCACGAATCCCTCGGCGCCACCTTCACCGAGTTCGCCGGCTGGCAGATGCCGGTTCGCTACAGCAGCGACACCGCCGAGCACAACGCGGTGCGCACGGGCGCCGGCCTGTTCGACCTCACGCACATGGGCGAGATCCTGATCAGCGGCCCGCAGGCCGCCGAGGCGCTGGACTACGCGCTGGTCGCCAACGCCTCCGCCATCACCCCCGGTCGCGCCCGCTACACCATGATCTGCAACGACTCCGGCGGTGTGCTCGACGACCTGATCGTCTACCGGCTCGCCGAGCAGGAGTTCCTGGTCGTGGCCAACGCCGCGAACGCCGCCGTGGTCTCCGCCGAGCTGGCCGAGCGGGTCTCCGGTTTCGACGCCGCGCACTCCGACGCCTCCGACGACTACGCGCTGATCGCGGTGCAGGGCCCGAACGCGGTGGCGATCCTGGCGCCGCTGACCGACACCGACCTGAGCACCGTCAAGTACTACGCGGGCTACCCCTCGACGGTCGCGGGCAAGGACGTGCTGCTGGCGCGCACCGGCTACACCGGCGAGGACGGATTCGAGCTGTTCACCGCCCCCGGCGACGCCGAGGCCGTCTGGCAGGCGCTGACCTCCTCCGGCGCCGAGCACGGCCTGCAGCCGGCAGGGCTGTCCTGCCGCGACACGCTGCGCCTGGAAGCGGGCATGCCGCTGTACGGCAACGAGCTGTCCGCGGAGCTGACGCCCTTCCACGCGAACCTCGGCCGAGTGGTCAAGCTGGACAAGGACGCCGACTTCGTCGGCAAGTCCGCGCTGGCCGCGGTTGCCGAGAAGCCCACCGAGCGCACCCTGGTGGGACTGACCACCGACCAGCGGCGGGCGCCGCGCCACGGTTACCGCGTCCTCGACGCCGACGGCGCCGAGATCGGCGAGGTCACCAGCGGCGCACCGTCCCCGACCCTCGGGCACCCGATCGGGATGGCCTACGTCGACCGGGAGCACAGCGAACCCGGCACGGCCCTGCAAGTCGACATCCGAGGCCGCAACGTCGCGGTGCGGGTCGTCGAGCTGCCGTTCTACCGCCGCAACGCCTGACTCCAGAAAGAAACAGGAGGCACACACTGATGTCGAACCCGGATCTGTTCAACGATGCCCTGGCAACGGTTGACCCGGAGGTGGCAGCGGCGGTCGGCGCCGAGCTGGGTCGCCAGCAGAACACCCTGGAGATGATCGCCTCGGAGAACTTCGCGCCGCAGGCCGTGCTGCAGGCGCAGGGCTCGGTGCTGACCAACAAGTACGCCGAGGGCTACCCGGGCAAGCGCTACTACGGCGGCTGCGAGCACGTCGACGTCGTCGAGCAGCTGGCCATCGACCGCATCAAGGACCTCTTCGGCGCCAGCTACGCCAACGTGCAGCCGCACTCGGGCGCGCAGGCCAACGCCGCGGCGATGTTCGCGCTGCTCAAGCCGGGCGACACCATCATGGGCCTGGACCTGGCCCACGGTGGTCACCTCACCCACGGCATGCGGATCAACTTCTCCGGCAAGCTCTACAACGTCGTGCCGTACCACGTCGCCGAGTCCGACCACCGGGTCGACATGGACGAGGTCGCGCGCCTGGCGCGGGAGAACAAGCCGCAGCTGATCGTCGCGGGCTGGTCGGCCTACCCGCGTCAGCTGGACTTCAAGCGGTTCCGGGAGATCGCCGACGAGGTCGGCGCCTACCTGATGGTCGACATGGCGCACTTCGCCGGTCTGGTGGCCGCGGGCCTGCACCCGTCGCCGCTGCCGCACGCGCACGTGGTCACCACGACCACGCACAAGACGCTGGGCGGCCCGCGCGGTGGTGTGATCCTGTCCAACGACGAGGAGTTCACCAAGAAGTTCAACTCCGCGGTCTTCCCCGGTCAGCAGGGCGGCCCGCTGGAGCACGTGATCGCGGGCAAGGCGGTGGCCTTCAAGATCGCCGCCGGCGAGGAGTTCAAGGACCGCCAGCGCCGCACGGTCGAGGGCGCCCGGATCCTGGCCGAGCGCCTGCTGGCCTCCGACACCACCGAGGCCGGTGTCTCGCTGGTCTCCGGCGGCACCGACGTGCACCTGGTGCTGGTGGACCTGCGCAACTCCGAGCTGGACGGCAAGCAGGCCGAGGACCGGCTCCACGAGATCGGCATCACGGTCAACCGCAACGCCGTCCCGAACGACCCCCGCCCGCCGATGGTCACCTCGGGTCTGCGGATCGGCACGCCCGCGCTGGCCACCCGCGGTTTCGGCAAGGAGGAGTTCACCGAGGTCGCCGAGGTGATCGCGCAGGCCCTCAAGCCGAACTTCGACGAGTCGATCAGCGCGGAGCTGCGCACCCGCGTGGAGGCCCTGGCCGCCAAGCACCCGCTCTACCCGAACCTCTGATCGTCTGAGCGAAAACGCCGCGTTCCGGTCGCGATGTCCGGAACGCGGCGTTTTTTCGTTCACGCTCCGATGTGGACCGAACGCGTCGCGCGAGGATGCCCTTTCGGTATCTCCTGAACTCTTGCCGCAGGTCGTCGACGGGTGGATCATCTCGGCGAAACCACCGGTGGGAACGCCCGGGAATTTCCGGCATTCGTCCACAAAGGAGCAAAACTCCCATGAGCCAGCCAGTGACCGAGTACAAGCGAGAGCTCAGCACCCGGCACATCAACATGATCGCCATCGGCGGCGCGATCGGTGTCGGGTTGTTCCTCGGCTCCGGCAAAGCGCTCCACCAGGTGGGCCCCGGCCTGATCCTGATCTACGCGATCGCCGGCGTGATGATCTTCTTCGTGATGCGGGCGCTCGGCGAACTGCTGATGTACCGCCCGGTCAGCGGTTCGTTCGCGGAGTACGCGGGTGAGTTCGTGGGCCCGTGGGCTCGGTTCGCGACCGGCTGGGGCTACTGGCTGGTGTGGATCGTGACCGGGATGGCCGAGATCACCGCGGTCGGCGAGTACTTCCAGTTCTGGTTCCCCGAAGTGCCGCAGTGGATCCCGGCTCTGGGCGCGCTGATCGTGCTCAGCGGGGTGAACCTGATCGCGGTGAAGCTCTTCGGCGAGTTCGAGTTCTGGTTCGCGCTGATCAAGGTGCTGGCGATCGTCGGCCTGATCGTGCTGGCCGCGCTGATCCTGGTGTTCGGCTTCTCCGACGTCGGTGACACCGCCTCGCTGAGCAACATCTGGTCGCAGGGCGGGTGGTTCCCCAACGGCACCGCGTCCTCGCTGCTGGCCTTCCAGATCGTCATGTTCGCGTTCGTGGGCGTGGAGATGGTCGGCCAAACCGCCAGCGAGAGCGCCGACCCGCAGAAGGTGCTGCCGCGCGCGATCAACTCGGTGATGCTGCGGATCCTGATCTTCTACGTGGGCGCCCTGGTGGCGCTGACCGCGCTGGTGCCGTGGCACCAGTTCCCGGCCGACGGCAGCCCGTTCGTGCACGCGTTCACGCTGATCGGCATCCCCGCCGCTGCCGGGGTCGTCAACTTCGTGGTCACCACGGCCGCGCTGTCGTCGTGCAACAGCGGCATCTACTCCACCGGCCGCATGCTGCGCACGCTCTCCGAGGACGGGCAGGCGCCGCGCAGGCTCGGGCAGCTGTCCGGCCGGGCGGTTCCCGCGCGGGCGATCGGCGTGACGTTCTGCGCGATGCTGGTCGGCGTGGCGCTGAACTACCTGGCGCCCGAGGAGGCGTTCACCTACATCACCAGTGCGAGCACGGCCGGCGCCATCTTCACCTGGGGGATGATCCTCATCGCGCACCTGGGCTACCGCCGCAAGGTCTCGCGCGGCGAGCTGCCCGAGGGCCGGTTCCGGATGCCGCTGGCGCCGTACTCGAACTACGTGGTGCTGGCGTTCCTGGCGTTCGTCGTGGTGCTGCTGGCCTTCGACGCCGAAACCCGCATCGCCCTCTACATCACGCCGGTTCTGGCGATCGCGATCGTCGTCGGCCACCTGGCGAGCCGCAAGAAGCAACCCGCCCGGGTCTGACCAACCCCGCCTCGCGGAGAACGGGCCCCGGTCATCGACCGGGGCCCGTTCTCATGCGCCTTCGGCGGTGTCGGCGAGGTCTTGGAGGGCTCGGGCGAGCTGGCGGGCTTCGGAGCGGCTGAGCTCGCTGGGCTCGTAGCCGGCCTCGCAGGCGGTGCGCCCGAGCCAGGTGACCAGGTAGGTCCCCGCGCCGTCGGCCTCGACCGCGAGGTTGAGCCGCTGGCCGGTGCGCGACAGGTCGAAGGCGACCTGCCCGGCTTTGGCGTCGAGCAGGCCGAGCACCGCTGCGGCCAGTTCGCGGGCCTCGTCCGGGGACAGCTCGCAGGGCTCGCAGCCGCCGTCGCGAGCGCTGTCGACGAACGCGATCAGGTAGGTCTCCCCGACCGAGGTCTCGACGGCCACGTGCAGCCGCTCGCCCGTGCGAGGGGCCGGGATGGCGGCCGCTGTGGCCGGAGCGCTCGCGGTGCCGGTGTGGCTCATGCTGTCACCTCTCATCCGTTCTCAGGCAGTCCACTCCGCTTTCGACCGGATGTCATCGCGGAGGGCCGACCGCTTCCGAATCTCACCAGGGCCCGGCACCTACACGCCGGCTTCCGCGTGGTCGGCGGCGGAGCGTTCCAGCTTCTCCACGCGCGCGCTGACCTCGCGCAGCAGGACCTGGGTGGGCACCGAGTCGAGCTCGGGAACGATGCGGACCTCGGCTCCGGCCTCGTCCGCGCTCAGCCGACCGGCTTTGACCAGCACTTCCAGCAGCGGGACGCCGAGGGCGCGGGCCATGATCCGCGCGTTGCCGATGTCGGGCCGGTAGCCCTTGCGCCAGCGGAAGACCACGCTCGGTCTCAGTCCGCTGTGCTCGCAGAAGTCGTGAACGGTCCACCCGCGTTCAGCCAGGTGCCGTTCGAGGTATTCAACGAAGTCGCTGTCCCCCGCGGTCACGTCGCTCGCGCCAGCGTGTGCCATGAGTTCGAGTCTAGTCCCACCCGTGCGACTCACCGCACTCCGCTCAACGGGTGGACGCGCGCGCCTTCCATCGGCCGCCAGCGCTTTCACCACTGGTTTCGCGCTGAAGCATGCATTAGAGTCCAGGCACATGAATGAGACTCACGTCCGCGTCACCCCGTCGACCCCCGGCCGCGGCGTCCGCATCTCGCTGCACCACTCGGCTCACTAGGCCGCGGTTTCGACGTCCTCTGCCTGGGTCTCGGTCACGACCTGGCTGCGCGGGCGACGGCGCTTCCAAGCCCAGACACCCGCACCGACCAGCACGACGGCGATCGCCAGCACCCAACTCGCCCGGCCGAGCATCGACTCGACGTACTTCGCCGACGCTCCCGCCACCCAGCCGATGCCGACGTGCGTGGCCGACCAGGCCACGGCGCCGATCACCGACGAGAGGAAGAACCGCGGGTAGGACATGCCGCTGGCGCCCGCAGCGGCGGGCAGCAGCGTCCGCACCACCGGCAGGAACCTGCCCACCAGCACCGCACCGATCCCCCAGCGCCGCAGCAGCGTGCCCGCGCGATCCCAGTGGTGCTGGCCGAGCTTGCGCACCACCTTCGTCTCGCGCATCTTCAGCCGGTACCGGCGGCCCAGCCAGAAGCCGATGTTGTCGCCGACCGCCGCGCACACCGCCACGGTTCCGGCCAGCGTCAGGAAGAAGCCGAGGTCGTTCACCGCGGCCGAGGCCACCAGCAGACCCGCTTCGCCGGGGACCAGGAACCCCAGGCCGATGGTGCACTCGCCAAGCACCAGAGCTCCGGTGGCCAGCACGAGCAGCGGTCGGGGCAGACCGGCGATCATGGCCAGGGCGTCGCTGATGAACGTCACGGGAACGGGCTCCTCGGCTGCGGCAGCTCTGACGGCGGTCACGCTACCGGGGAGCACATGAGCTGTTCTCAGGTATGGCACCGAAACGCCAACCGAACCCGAAACCGTTGCCCCTAGGGGGGAACGGACTCAGCAGGACTTGGTCCAGGCGCACTCCAGGGCGCTCTCGTCGCGCGGAGTGCTCGGGTCGTCGGGCACCGTGCGCGGCTGCGGCACCCGCGGGCGCCCGCGCGGCTGGTCGGCGGCGCCGTTGTGCTCGGCGAGCCGGACCGCGATCGCGTCCTCCAGGTCCTGCGGGGTGTCGGAGAGGAAGTCGTTGAACACCACCGAGAACACCAGCCTGCGGCCGTCGGCGGCGGTGACGTAGCCCGACAGCGACGTGACACCGGTCAGCGAACCGGTTTTGGCGTGCACGTTGTCGGCCGCGGCGGTGCCGGCCATCCGATTGCGCAGGGTGCCGCCGACCAGCCTGTCCGGTGCCCCGGCGACCGGCAGAGCGTCGTAGAAGGTCTGAGCCCACGGGCGTTGCGAGGCGTTGTCCAGCAGCAGGGCGAGCTGATCCGGGGTGACGCCGTCCATCCGGGACAGCCCTGATCCGTCCACCAGGCGCAGCGCCTCGGCGTCCACGCCGAGCCCCCGCAGCTGCTCGGCGAGCACACGCGTCCCGGCCGCCCAGCTCCCCTCCCCGGCCTGCTCGCGTCCCATCGCCTTGACCAGGACCTCGGCGTGGCCGTTGTTGCTGAGCTTGAGGAACGGCACCAGCAGCTCCCGCAGCGGCATCGACTCGCGCGCGGCCAGTTCGCGAGCGCCCTGCGGTGCGGCGGCCTTCCCGGTCCCGGTGACGGTGATGCCGTGCGCGGCCAGGGCGCGGGCGAAGACGTCGGTGGCGTAGGCGGTCGCGTCGGGCACGGCCACCCACTCCTCGACCGGCTCGGCACCGGCCGGGACGGTCCCTGTCACCACGACCCGGTCGCTGTGGTGGTCGCGGGTGACGGTGATGTTCGGTTCGCCTTCGGCAGCGGTGGTGGCGCGATTGTCGATGCTCAGCACACCGGTTCCCGGGTCGAGCGCGACCTCCGGCGCCTGGCCCGGAGCGGTGGGCGTGACCCGCACGATCGCGCTCCCGGCGTCGAAGTCGGTGTCCGGCGCCGCGCTCAGCGCCGAGACCGGCGCCGAGTAGTAGTAGGGCTCGTCGTCCCAGGCCCAGCCCGAGCCCAGCGGAACGTCGTCGAACCAGGTGTCGTCGGCGAGCAGCCGGCCGCGCACCTCGCGAACGCCCTGCTCGGCGATCTGGGCGGCCAGCCGGTCGTAGTCGGCGGCCAGCATCGTCGGATCGCCCGTTCCGCGCAGGTGGAGATCGCCCAGCAGCGCCGGGCCCTGCTGCGCGGCGTCGCTGAGCACCTGGGTGCGGAACCGGTAGTCGGGCCCGAGGGATTCCAGCGCCGCCGCCGCGGTGAACAGCTTCGCGTTGGAGGCCGGCGTGGCGCGGTCAGTGGCCTGCCTGCTGTAGAGGACCTCGTCGGTGGCCGGATCGCGCACCACGACCCCGGCCTGCGCGCCGCCGAGCCTGGGGTCGGCCAGGATGTCGTCGAGGTCGACCTTCAACGCGTCCACCCCGGTCGGCGCCGCACCCGTCGACGGCACCGCCACCAGCGGGAACGCCACCACCAACCCGACCACGAACGCCCACCGTCTGCGCATGATGCCCGCTCCTCTCCGAGATCACGGACACTAGGCAGCCCACCTGTGAAAGGTCAACGAACCCAACCCAAAAGCCGCAAACAACAAACCCATCCCCACTCGAACCCGGATCACCCCACACTCCGCACCCGGAATACCCCGGTAATCAGGCAACGGAATACCGCAGTAATCCGGGACCTGAATACTGCGGTATTCCGGGTATGGGTCGTGAGGTGGGGTCAGCCGACCGCGATTGAGGTGGCCATGGCGAGGAGGGCGCCGCCGCAGCAGCGTTCGAAGACCGCGCGGCGCTTGGGGCTCGCCAGCAGCGCGGCCAGCCGGCCGACGGACGGGACCACGACCAGCCACCACGCGGCGAAGGCCATCACCGCGACCCCGCTGAGCAGTGCGGCCTGCGGCATCGGCGCCGCGCTCGGGTCCATCGCCTGCGGCAGCAGGGTCAGGAACGTCAGCATCACCTTCGGGTTGAGCACGTCGGTGAGCAGTCCGCGCAGGAACACCGCGCGACCGGAACGCGGCTGCTCGACGACGGCCTCGGCCGGGCTGGAACCGGCGTGGCGCAGCATCTGCAACGCCATCCACGCCAGGTAGGCCACGCCCAGCCCCTTGACCACGAACAGCGCCGCCGGCACGGCCGCGACCAGCGCCGACAGGCCGAGGGTGGCGGCGGTGGCGTGCAGCAGCAGTCCGCAGTTCACGCCCGCCGCGGCCAGCCATCCGTACCTTCGACCGCTGGCCGCGTTGCGGGTCACCAGGACGAAGTCGGGGCCGGGGACCAGCACGATCACCAGCAACGCCAGCAGGAACGACCCCCAGGCGATGTGCACGACGAACTCCTTCGAAGAATTTCGGGGAAGCAGATGCGCAGATTCTCCGTCGATGGTTCGCCTGGTTTCGACCAGCTGCGTAGGATGTTCGGTTATGAGTGAATCAGTCGAACTGGATTCGGTTGACTGGTGGATTCTGGAGGAGTTGCAGAACGACGCGACCCTGCCGAACCGCACCCTCGCCGAACGGATCGGGCTGGCGCCGTCCAGCTGCCTGCAACGCGTCCGCAGGCTGCGAGAACAGGGAGTGATCACCGGGTCGCACATCGACGTCGACCCGGCCGCGACGGGACTGGCGCTGGAGGCGGTGGTGGCGGTCAACGTCCGCCCGCACACCCGTCAGATCGTGGATCAGTTCCGCGAGTTCGTCATGGCCCAGCCGGAGACCCGCTCACTCCTGCACGTGAGCGGCCAAGCCGACTTCCTGCTGCACGTCGCGGTGGCCGACACCAGGCACCTGCAGGAATTCCTCGTCGACAAGCTCGCGTCGCGAACCGAGGTCCGCAACTTCACCAGCTCGATCGTCCTGGAACAGCTCCGCACCAGAGCCCTCACGGCCCCCAAGCACCTGCGCCCCAAACGCCGCAGGCGAACCTGAACCCAGCTCCGCGGCAACCACCGCCACAGACGTCCGACTCACCCAACCCCACCACAACCCGGCACCCCGCACGTGACCACCCAGATTTCAGTGGAACTCCGGGACCTGATTTCCACTGAAATCGGGGTCTGGTCAGGAGTGGGCACAATGAGCCGGGAAACGGCAGATCAGTCGTTGACTCGGAGGAGGCCTTCTTGGACGACCGTGGCGACTAGCTGGCCGTCCTGGGAGAAGAAGCGGCCGGTGGCCAGACCGCGACCGCCGGAGGCGCTCGGCGAGGCGCAGTCGTAGAGGAACCACTCGTCAGCGCGGAAGCGGCGGTGGAACCACATGGCGTGATCCAGGCTCGCGCCGACGACGTTGTCCAAGCCCCAGTAGACGCCGTGCCGCGCGAGGGGCGCGTCCAGCAGCGTCATGTCGGAGGCGAAGGCGGCGATGCAGACGTGCAGCAGGTGGTCGTCCGGCACGGCCAGCACGCCGTCGGCGCGCATCCACACCTGGTTGCGGGCCTCGCGCGGGCCGTTCTCGCGGCTCACCCACGGCGGCTCGGTGACGTAGCGGACGTCGATCGGGCGGGGCTGCGGCGGGCCGAACTTCGACAGCGACTCGCCGAGCCGCTCGCCGAACGTCGGCAGCGATTCGGGGTCGGGGACCTCGGGCATCGGCTCGGCGTGGTCGATGCCGCCCTCGTCGACCTGGAACGACGCCGACAGCGAGAAGATCGTCTTGCCGCGCTGCAGCGCGACCACGCGGCGCGTGGTGAACGAACGACCATCACGGGTGCGATCGACCTCGTAGACGATCGGGATGCTCGGGTCGCCGGGCCGGATGAAGTACGCGTGCAACGAGTGCACCCGTCGCTCCTCCGGCACCGTGCGACCGGCGGCGACCAGCGCCTGCCCGGCGACTTGACCGCCGAAGACGCGAATGGTCGAGGAAGCGGGGCTCACACCGCGGAAGATGTTCTCCTCGATGCGCTCCAGGTCCAGCAGCGCCACCAGGCTGTCCAGCACGGGTTGGCCGTGCGGCACGCCGTTGACGTCCACCGGAACCTCGCCCTGCAGGTGGGTCCCGGTCGGGTCGGCTGCTGCGGCCCTGGCCGCTTCGGTCACTGCGTGCTCCTCGGGTAGTGCGCCCGACCGGCCGGACGGGAGCTGGTGCTCCCGTCCGAGGCCGATCAGACGTGGTCTTCTTCTCCCAGACGGTGCACGCGGATGAGGTTGGTCGAACCGACCGTGCCCGGCGGCGAACCGGCGACGACCACGACCATGTCGCCGCGCTGCGACCGGCCCAGGGACAACATCGCCTGGTCGACCTGCCGCACCATCTGGTCCGTTGTGTCCACCTTAGGCACCAAGAACGTTTCCGTCCCCCAAGTGAGAGCGAGCTGACTCCGCACGGACTCCTCGGGGGTGAACGCCAGCAGCGGCAGGCGGGTGTGCAGTCGCGCGAGCCGGCGCACGGTGTCGCCGGACTGCGTGAAGGCCACCAGAGCCTTGGCGTTGAGGCGCTCGCCGATGTCGCGCGCCGCGTAGGAGATCACGCCGCGCTTGGTGCGCGGGACGTGGCTCAGCGGCGGCGGCGTGGGCGAACCGGATTCCACGGCCTCGACGATGCGGGCCATGGTCTGCACGGTCTCGATCGGGTAGCGGCCGACGCTGGTCTCACCGGACAGCATCACCGCGTCGGCGCCGTCGAGGACCGCGTTGGCGACGTCGGAGGTCTCGGCCCGGGTCGGGCGCGAGTTCTGGATCATCGAGTCCAGCATCTGGGTGGCCACGATGACCGGCTTGGCGTTCTCCCGCGCGATGCGGATCGCCTTCTTCTGGACCAGCGGGACGTGTTCGAGCGGGAGCTCCACGCCGAGGTCACCGCGGGCAACCATGACGCCGTCGAAGGCCAGCACGATGGCTTCGAGGTTGTCCACCGCTTCCGGCTTCTCCAGCTTCGCGATGACCGGTGCGCGGCGGCCGACGCGGTCCATGACCTGGTGGACCAGGTCGATGTCGGCGGGGCTGCGCACGAACGACAGCGCGATGAAGTCCACACCCAGTTCGAGCGCGAATTCCAGGTCCTCGATGTCCTTCTCGGACAGGGCCGGCACGGAGACGTCCATGCCCGGCAGGGAGATTCCCTTGTTGTCGGAGACGGGACCGCCCTCGGTCACCTCGCACACGACATCGTTGTCCTCGACGGTGGTCACGACCATCGCGACCTTGCCGTCGTCGACCAGGAGCCGGTCGCCCTTCTTGGCGTCCTCGGCCAGGCCCTTGTAGGTGGTGGACACCCGGTCATGCGTGCCCTGCACGTCATCGACCGTGATGCGCACGACGTCGCCGGTTCGCCACTCGACCGGTCCGGCTGCGAACTTCCCGAGCCGGATCTTCGGTCCCTGCAGGTCTCCTAGGATGCCCACGGCGCGGCCGGATTCCTTCGCCGCGGCCCGGACCATGTCGTAGACCTGCTGGTGGTCGGCGTGGCTGCCGTGGCTGAAGTTCAGCCGGGCGACGTCCATTCCGCTGCTGACGAGCTCGGCCACCTTCTCCGGATTGGCGGTGGCGGGGCCCATGGTACAAACGATCTTGGCTCGTCGACTCACATCACGTCAGCGTAGTCTCTCGCCGCCCGGGTGCAGCACTCAGCCACGCCCCAAGAAGCTGATCGGTGATTTCGTTGCTGGATCATTACAGAAACCAGCTCAGGCGGCTTCCGCTCTTGATCGCGCTCCTGGTCAGCGTGATCGTGCTGTTCACCCCGGAATCGGGGGTGCCCACGGCCCCGCCCGGGACCGACAAAGTGGTGCATTTCACCCTTTTCGCCGCGCTGGCGATCACCGGTCGCATCGCCGGATGGCGCACCCCGTCGCTGCTGCCGACGCTCGTCGCCTACGCCGCGCTCTCCGAGCTGCTGCAGGGCGCGCTGCCGCTGGGGCGCAGCTGCGACTTCGTCGACGGCGTCGTGGACGTCGCGGGCGCGCTGATCGGCTGGGCGGTGTTCGCCCTGCGGTCCAAGGTCCGTGGAAGCATGCGGCGGAGCCGCGTCTCCTAGCGCCGCTTCTTCTCGGTGACGCCGATGTGGTCGGCGCACCACTGGTTGAGGTCGCGCACCGCCTCCCACGACTCGCGCACGCGCTGGAGGCAATCGCGCTCGTGCAGCACGTCGTCGGGTTCCCAGGTGCGCGCCGCGTAGAGCGTCTTGTGCCGCAGCAGGTCCAGCCTCGGGTGGTCGGGGGCGAAACCGCGCGGGCGCGTCTGCAGCGTGGTCCCGGCGATCTCCCAGCCCTGCTCGGCGAGCGCGTCGAGCAGCCGCCGCAGCTCCTCGCCGTGGATCTCGGTGTCCACGGCCGCCCGGAATCGTGCCAGCTGATCGGATTCGGTGTGGTAGCAGCCGCCCGCCACCACCATTCCCTCCGGACCGACCTCGACGTAGTAGGCGCCGCCACCACGCCCCTGCTCGATGACGGCTCCGCAGTGGGTCTTGTACGGCGACTTGTCGCGGCTGAACCGCACGTCGCGGAAGGGCCGGAACACCTTGCCCTTGCCGAACCCGGGAGCGAACTCGGGTTCCAGCTCGGCCAGCAGCGCCTCCATCGGCGCCCGCACGTGCTCGGTGTAGAGCCGCTGGTTGTCCGCCCAGTAGGCCTTCGAGTTGTCCGCCAGGAGCCCTTCGTAGAACTCCACCACACCGTCACCGAAACCCTCGAACCTCACGCCTCGACCCTAGAGGGGCGATCAGGTGAGGCCGATCCGGTGGCTGATGTCCCGGCGGAAGAGGTGGCGGAGAGAGCCGCGAAACCCCCGGCCGGGTGGATTCCACGACTACTGAAGGTCGGCTGATCTCCGAAGTCCCCTCGAAGGGATTACAGCGGCCGGGCGGATCAAGATCCCAGGTCAGCGGCCGATTCGCGAGCTAAGCTCGAATGGTGGTCTCCACTGCCAACGCCCGCATGCGCGAATCAGCGGGCAACCTCCCGGCCGACGTGACGAGCTTCGTCGGCCGTCGTCGTGAGATCACCATGACCAAACGCCTCTTCTCCGAGGCCCGCGTGGTCACCCTCACCGGCCCGGGCGGCGTCGGCAAGACGCGGCTGGCCGTGCGCGTGGCCTCCAACATGCGCCGCTCCTTCCGCGACAAGGCGTGGTTCGTCGAGCTGGAGAACCTCGACGACGGCGCGCTGGTGCTCGACGCCGTCATCGAGCAGCTCGGCCTCGGCGGTCCGTCCTCGGCCGCGGGCCTGGAGACGATCGTCGACCAGCTCAAGAACCGCGAGATGCTGCTGGTCCTGGACAACTGCGAGCACGTGATCGAAGACGTCGCCATGCTCGTCGACGCGATCATGCGCTGGTGCCCGGGTGTGCGCGTGCTGGCCACCAGCAGGCAGTCGCTCGGCGTGGCCGGTGAGTCCACCGTCGTCGTCCCGCCGATGCAGGTGCCCGATCCCGGCCACCTGCCGCCGGCCGAGGCCTACGAGCAGTTCTCCTCGGTCCGGCTGTTCGTCGACCGCGCCAAGGCCGCGGTCCCGGAGTTCGAGGTCACCGCCGACAACGCCGAGGCGCTGATGCGCCTGTGCCACCACCTCGACGGAAACCCGCTGGCCATAGAGCTGGCGGCGGTCCGGCTCCGGTCGCTGTCGCTGCAACAGCTCGAAGAGCGCCTCGCCGACCGCTACGACCTGCTCACCGAGGGCCGCCGCGGTGCGCCTCCGCGCCAGCAGACGCTGCGCGCGCTGATCGACTGGAGCTACGAGCTCCTCGACGAGCGCGACCGGCGGGCGTGGGCGCGGATGTCGGCGTTCTCCGGCAGCTTCGACCTCTCCGCCGCCGAGCACGTCGCAGGCGACGGCAAGGGCGTCGACATCCTCACCGCGGTGCACTCGCTGGTCGACAAGTCCGTGCTGATGCGCGAGGAGGACGGCGGCGAGGTCCGCTACCGGCTGCCGCACACGCTGCGCGAGTACGGCCTGGACAAGCTCGGCGAGTACGGCGAGACGAACCTCGTGCGCGACCGGCACTGCACCTTCTTCGCCGAGCTCAGCGCGCGGTTCGCCGCCGAGTGGATCGGCCCCGACCAGGCCGCGTGGGTGCAGCGCCTCCGGAACGAGCAGGACAACCTGCGCATGGCGCTGCGGCACGCCGCCGAGGGCTCCGAGACCGGCGGGACCGCGCTGCGGCTGGTCACCGACCTGTGGCCCTACTGGGGGATCCGCGGCCTGAACGCCGAAGCGCGCCACTGGCTGGACGAGGTCCTCGACAACACCCCGCGCGACCTGCCCGAACGCGCCAAGGCGCTGCGGGTCAGCGCCTGGTTCGCGCTGCTGCAGGGCGATCTCGACCGGGTGCAGCCGACCCTCGAACGCGCCACCGTGCTGGCCACCCAGCGCGGTGACGAGATCGAGCGCGCCTACCTGGCGCTGCTGCACGGGCTGGTCGCGTTCTTCAAGAACGACCAGCAGCGCGGCACCGAACTGGCCGAGGGGTCGCTGCAGCAGTTCCGCAAGCACCGGGAGCTGGCCGGTGAGCTGTGGTCGCTGCACGCGCTGGGCCTGATCAAGGGCATGGGCGACGACCCCGACGCCGGGCTGCGGATGCTCGCCGAGTGCATCCAGCTGTCCACCGAGCACAGCGAGCTGTACTGGCGCTCCTACGCGCAGTGGGCGACCGCCCAGGTGCAGATGCGCCGGGACCGCGCCGACCGGGCGGAGAACTCGGTGAAGGAGGCGCTGCGGTTGCAGCGCAAGCTCGACAACCGGCTGGGCATCGCCTTCAGCATGGACACGCTCGCCTGGATCGCGCACCGGCAGCAGCGCTTCGAACGCGCGGCCCGGCTGCTGGGCACCTCCTCCGCGCTGTGGGACGCGGTGCGCGCGGCGCCGGGGTTCTGGGCGCGGTTCGCGGGCGACCACGACGAGCACCTGATGCAGATCCGGACGGCGCTGGGGCCGGAGGCGTTCGACGAGCAGTACGAGCGCGGGCGGGAGATGTCGCTGACGCACGCCGTGGACTACGCGCTGGAGCTCAAGCGCACCGCCAGGCGGGCGTCGTCGAGCTCGGAGGCCGAGGACAACGTGCATCCGATGCCGCTGACCCGCCGGGAGCGGCAGATCGCCGACCTGGTCGCGCAGGGGCGCACGAACAAGGACATCGCGGAGAACCTGGTGATCGCCCAGCGCACGGTCGAAGGACACGTGCAGAACATCCTGACCAAGCTCGACTTCACCTCCCGCGCGCAGATCGCGGGATGGGTCGCGGGGCAGCGAACGGGTGACGCAGCCGACACCGAGGCTCGGTAACGTTTTTGCGCACTATCACAACGGGTAGCCAAAAACGTTCACCAAATGGCCCGAATGGCTCAATCTAGGTAGTCGACCCCGTAGAAACCACCATGCAGGGTGACTCTCCGTTCCGGAGTCTGGTTCCTCGTGACCCCCGACGAGACGAAGAACCCCGACCAGATCACCCCCGACACCCCGCAGGATCGCACGACCGGCCGGCACCGTTGGGAGAGGACGGCGCCCTTCGGCAGCCGACTGCGCGCGGCCTTCCTCGGCGAACCCGCCGACCGCGCCCACCGCGTCGCCCCCAAGATGCGGTCGCTGCAGGTCGGAGCCGCAGTCGCGGCCTTCGGCGTGCTCGGCGTGTTCACCGCCGCCGCGGGCGGCGACAACGCCGAGACCCGCACCGAGTCCGCTCCGGTGCACCAGGCGGCCGAGGTCGCCCCGCTGGCCGCCCCCGCGCCGCAGCTGCCCGCCCCGGCTCCGGTCGTCCAGCCCCAGGCCGCGCCCGCCCCCGTCGCGCAGCACGCTCCGGCCGCCCAGCCCGCACCCGAGGCGGCACCGGCTCCCGAGGCGGCACCGGCTCCCGAGGAAGCCCCGAAGCCCAAGGACCAGATCGACGCCTGGATCCAGGAGGCCATCCAGGTCATGGAGAAGAGCGGCATCCCGCGCGACCAGATCGATGCCGAGGCCATCCGGACGATCATCATGCACGAGTCCAACGGCAACCCGAGCGCCACGAACAACTGGGACTCCAACGCCGCGGCCGGCACCCCGTCGATCGGTCTGATGCAGACCATCGCGCCGACCTTCGAGTCGTTCGCGCTGCCCGGCCACCAGAACATCTACGACCCCGTCGACAACATCATCGCCGCCACCCGCTACTCGATCGACCGCTACGGTTCCGTCGCCGACGTTCCCGGCGTGTCGGGCCTGCGTTCCGGCGGCAGCTACCAGGGTTACTGATCCCGGGCCGAATCCCTCGCGACCACTCCCCCGAGGTCGCGAGGGATTCGTGCGTCCGGGGGCGGTTCCGGTCCGAACCGACCCTCGCCGCGCTCAGGACTCCAGGCCTTCGAGGGTTCCTTCGAGGGCTTCGGCCACCAGCTCGCGCATGGCCCACTCGGCGCGGACCCGGTCGCCCGCCCGGATGCACTCGGCGATCTCGCAGTGCAGCCGGACCGCGACCGGACGCGGGTGCACCGGCATCAGGCCGTGGCCCGCGCGCCACCGCAGCAGCTCCTCGACGACCTCGTGGAGCTGGGCGAACATCTCGTTGCCGGAGGCGGTGAGGATCAGCCGGTGGAACTCGACGTCGGCGTCCATGAACGCCGCCAGGTCACCGGCCCGCGAGGTGGCCACCATCCGCTCGGCGAGGGCGACCAGCCGGGCCGCGTGGTCGTCCTTCGCGCGGTCGGCGGCCGCCGCGGCGGCGACGGGTTCGACGGCGGTGCGCAGCTCGGCGAGGGTCTTGAGCTCCGCCGAGCGGTCGGCGGCCAGCCGCCAGCGGATGAGCATCGGGTCGAAGCTGTTCCACTCCTCGCGCGGTCGCACCACGATGCCGACCCGCTTGCGGCCCAGGACCAGCCGGATGGAGGCGAGGGTGCGCACGACCTCGCGGGCGACGCTGCGGGAGATGCCGAAGCGCTCCTCCAGCTGCTCGATGCGCAGCACGCTGCCGGGAGCGTGGACGCCCGCGGCGATCTCCCCGCCGAGCACTTCCAGCACCTTGCCGTGCAGCCCGCCGCTCATCCGCCACGCCCCTTCGCCGGTGAAAAACGCGTTCGACCAGTGCCCGAGAGTAGGCGGCAATCCCGGGTGACGGGCGTAACAGTAATACTTAATCGGTCATGAAGGGCCAAAAGTCATACTTATTGCTTAGGCTGTGGCGCGCACCAGCTGCTCAACGAGGAGCCCCTCCATGTTTTCCAGCCTTTCCGCCCCGCTCGCCCAGGCAGCGTCCTGGACGGCGCACGACACCCGTCTGCTGAGCGCCGCGGTCGCCGGCATCGCGGTGATCGTGCTGCTGATCAGCTGGGCGAAGCTCCACCCCTTCCTCTCCCTGGCGCTCGGCGCGACCACGCTCGGCGTGGTGGCCGGGATGCCCTTCGAGGACCTCGTCGACACCTTCACCGAGGGCCTCGGCAAGACCGTCGGCGACGTCGGCCTGCTCGTCGCGCTCGGCGCCATGCTCGGCAAGCTTCTCACCGACAGCGGTGGCGCCGATCAGGTCGTCGAGACGGTCATGCGCCGCACCACCAGCAAGACGCTGCCGTGGGCGATGGTGTTCATCGCCGCGCTGCTCGGCCTGCCGATGTTCTTCGAGGTCGGCGTCGTGCTGCTGGTCCCGGTCGTGGTCATGGTCGCCGCCCGGACCGAGCAGCCGATGCTGCGGATCGGCATCCCGGCGCTGGCCGGTCTGTCGATCCTGCACGGTCTCGTCCCGCCGCACCCCGGTCCGCTCGCCGCCGTCGATGCGCTGCACGTCGACCTCGGTCTGACGCTGGCGCTGGGCATCGTCGTCGCCATCCCGACCGCGATCGTCGCCGGCCCGCTGTTCGGCTCCTACATCGCCAAGCGCGTCGACCTGCCTCCGGCCACCCAGCTGCTGGGCAAGGCCCCCGAGCAGGAGGAGCACCCGCACCGGCCGAGCTTCTTCGCCGCCGTGGCGATGCTGCTGCTGCCGGTCGTGCTGATGCTGTGCAAGTCGGTCGCCGACCTGGCGCTGGCCGAGGACACGCTCGGCTACACGATCCTGGACACCATCGGCACGCCGGTCGTGGCGATGATGCTGACCGTCCTGATCGCCATCGTGGTGCTGGGCCGCGGCGCCCGGTTCTCCCGCTCCCAGCTGGCCGACGTGGTCGGCGGTTCGCTGCCCGCCATCGCCGGGATCATCCTGATCGTCGGTGCCGGTGGTGGATTCAAGCAGACGCTGGTCGACTCCGGCGTGAACAACACCATCACCGACCTGGCCGCCGGGGCGAACCTGTCGCCGCTGGTGCTGGGCTGGCTGATCGCTGTCGGCATCCGCGTCGCGACCGGTTCGGCGACGGTCGCCACGATCTCGGCCGCGGGCATGGTCGCACCGCTGGTCATCGGACTGCCGCCCGCGCAGGGCGCGCTGGTCGCGCTGGCCATCGGCTCCGGCTCGCTGTTCCTCTCGCACGTCAACGACGCCGGGTTCTGGCTGGTCAAGGAGTACTTCGGCATGACCGTCGGTCAGACCCTCAAGACGTGGTCGGCCATGGAAACCCTCCTGTCGGTCGTCTCCTTCGTCGTCATCCTCGGCATCTCCGCCGTCGTCTAGGGACACCCGAAACCCCGCGAAGAACCCCTGGAATCCCCACCGGGACTCCAGGGGTTCTTTCCGTCCCCACCCCCCATCAACCGGTCACCCGCGTCCTCCCCGGCCTGGGTGACCGGATTTCAGTGGAAATCAGGAACCCGATTTCAGTGGAATTCCGGTTCCTGATTTCCACTGAAATCCCGCACGGGACCGGCACCGCGGGGTCGGCGCGCGACTTGGCACCCTGGGTTGGGAGACGCGGTATATTGGCTGGTCGGGCCTTGGGGTCCGGTTGTCTTGTCCGCGCCTGGCATGAGGTGGCGAATTGTCCGACGCCCGAGTTGATCGGGAAACCGTCCGCAGCGAGGAGATCGCGGCCGAACAGCGCTACCTGAACGTGCTGTACGGCAAGCTCGACGACCTCAGAGCGGAGACGACCCAGCGGCTCAAGGACACGCTGCGCGACAGCGGCGGTCCGCCGCAGGCCCGCACGGAGCGCGACATCTCCACCCGCATGTACACCGACAAGCTCACCCAGCTCAGCGCGGTGGAGCACGGGATGTGCTTCGGGCGCCTGGATCTCGACGACGGCGAGACCTTCCACGTCGGCAGGATCGGCCTGTTCGACGAGGACAACGAGTACGAGCCGCTGCTGCTGGACTGGCGCGCACCGGCCGCCCGCCCGTTCTACCTGGCCACCGCAGCGGCGCGGGACGGCGTGCGGCGCCGACGGCACCTCAAGACGAGCTGGCGCAAGGTGCTCGACTACGAGGACGAGATCCTCGACCTCGACGCCGCCGAGCAGGGCAGCGATCTGGGCCTGGCGGGCGAGGCGACGCTGCTGGCGCGGCTGGACGCCCGGCGCACCGGTCAGATGCAGGACATCGTTTCCACGATCCAGGCCGAGCAGGACCGCGTCATCCGCGCGGGCATGAACGGCGTGCTGGTCGTGCAGGGCGGGCCGGGCACCGGCAAGACCGCCGTCGCGCTGCACCGCGCGGCCTACCTGCTGTACACGTTCCGCGAGCAGCTGTCCAAGCGCGGCGTGCTGGTCGTCGGGCCGAACCCGACGTTCCTGCGCTACATCGGCCAGGTGCTGCCCTCGCTGGGCGAGACCGGCGTGCTGCTGTCCACTGTGGGCGGTCTGTACCCCGGGATCACGGCCACCGGAACCGAATCCGCGCAGGTCGCCGAGATCAAGGGCCGGCTGAGCATGACCGACGTGCTCAACGCGGCGGTCCGCGACCGGCAGCAGGTGCCGCGCGACCACGTCGAGGTCACCTTCGACCGCGAACCGCTCCACCTGCTTCGCAAGGACGCCATCGCCGCGCGCACCCGCGCCCGGCGCACCCGCCGTCCGCACAACCTGGCGCGCAGGGTGTTCCGCGACGAGATGTTCCGCGCGCTGACGATGCAGGTCGCCGACCGGCTCGGCCGGGAGCTGCTGGACCGGCGCGACCTCGACGAGATCAACGTGGAGCTGCGCGCCGATCCCGAGGTGGCCCGCGCGCTCGACGAGCTG
Source organism: Saccharopolyspora sp. NPDC049357 (assembly GCF_040677225.1). Classification (NCBI taxonomy): domain Bacteria; kingdom Bacillati; phylum Actinomycetota; class Actinomycetes; order Pseudonocardiales; family Pseudonocardiaceae; genus Saccharopolyspora; species Saccharopolyspora sp. NPDC049357. Next base: position 99,898 of record NZ_JBFAQJ010000026.1, read on the forward strand.
TGGCCGGAGCTGACCCCGCAGCTGCTGCTCGACGAGCTGCTGAGCTCACCCGAACGCCTGGCCACCGCCACCGCGAAGGTGCTCGACGACGAGGAGCGCGACGTCCTGTCGCGCCCGGCGGGCACGCCGTGGACCCCGGCCGACGTCCCGCTGCTCGACGAGATCGCCGAGCTGCTCGGCGAGGACGACGCGCAGGAGCGCGCCGACCGCGAACGCGCGGAGCGCGAGGAACTCGCCTACGCGCAAGGCGTTCTGCACATCATGGAGCAGGACGAGGAGATCGCCGACGAGGAGCGGCTGCGGGTCTCCGACGTGCTCGACGCGGAGCTGCTGGCCGAGCGGTTCCGCACCCGCAGCGACCTGACCGCCGCCGAACGCGCCGCCGAGGACCGCACCTGGACCTTCGGGCACGTCATCGTCGACGAGGCGCAAGAGCTCTCGGAGATGGCCTGGCGGGTGCTGATGCGCCGCTGCCCGAGCCGGTCGATGACGCTGGTCGGTGACGTGGCGCAGACCGGTGCGCTGGGCGGGGCCCAGTCCTGGGACGAGGTGCTCTCGCCGTACGTGCAGGACCGGTGGAAGCTGGCGGAGCTGACGGTGAACTACCGGACCCCGGCGGAGATCATGGACGTCGCCGCCGAAGTCCTCTCCGAACTGGACACGGATCTGGAGCCACCTCACTCGGTCCGCACCACCGGGAACCTGCCGTGGGCGCAGCACATCCGGCGCGAGGACCTGCTCGCCGAGCTGCCCCAGGTGGTTTCGGCCGAGCTGGCCGAGGTGACCGACGGGCGGCTGGCGGTGCTGATGCCGCCGAACCTGCTCGCCGAGATCGGGCCGGAGCTGGCCGAATCGCTGCCCGAGGCGGTCATCGGCACCCGTCCCGATGACCTCGAATCCCCGGCGGTGCTGCTGACCGTCGACGAGGCCAAGGGGCTGGAGTTCGACGCGGTGCTGCTGGTGGAACCGGAGGCCGTCGTCGAGGCGTCGGACCGCGGCATCAACGACCTCTACGTCGCCCTGACCCGGGCCACGCAGCGCCTCGGCATCGTCCACTCCGACGACCTGCCGCCCACCCTGGCGCGTTCCTTCGCGTGAACCGCCGCGAGGCTTGGCTGCGCGGCCCGGCCGCGTGACTCGATTCGAATTTCGCGCGAAATTCGAGGGCCCGGCTCAGCCTTCGAATTTCGCGCGAAATTCGAATCCGCCCAGCCGAGCGGCGACGCATCGAGGCCGGGATGTGAGGTCCCGCGAGGAATCGCCTGCCCTGGTAGGACGGCAGTTCCTCGCGGAACCGGGCCTCACACCGCCAGCGGCAGGGCCGTGGGGTGTACCGGGGACGGGAGCTCGGAGGTTCCCATCAGCTGGCTGTCCACCGCGTGCGCGACCGAGCGGCCCTCCGCGATGGCCCAGACGACCAGCGACGCGCCGCGATGGGCGTCACCGCAGACGAACACGTCCGGAGCGGTGGTCTCCCAGTTCGACCCGGAGCCGATCGTGCCGCGCTTGGTGAGCTCGATTCCCAGCCCGTCGAGCAGCGGCATGCGCTCGACGCCCTCGAAACCGATCGCCAGCAGGGCGAGGTCGCAGGGCAACTCCTCGACCTCGTCGGAGACCGGGACCACCTGGCGGCGCCCGTTCTCGTCGCGGCTGACCTCGACGTGCCGCAACCGCACCGCGCGGACCCGGCCCTCGGCATCGCCCGCGAAGGACTCGATGGCGACCGCGAACTTCCGCTCACCGGCCTCCTCGTGCGCCGGGTAGGTGCGCAGCACGTACGGCCAGACCGGCCACGGCGAGAGCTCGTCATCGCGCTCGGTGGGCGGCTGCGGGTAGTTGTCCAGCTGCGTCACCGACAACGCGCCCTGGCGGGTCGCGGTGCCGTAGCAGTCGGCGCCGGTGTCGCCGCCGCCGAGGATGATGACGTGCTTGCCCTCGGCCGAGATCGGCGTGGGGCCGTCACCTTCGACCTCCTTGTTGGCCGGGACCAGGTGCTCCATCGCCAGGTGCACGCCGTCCAGCTCGCGGCCCGGGATGGTGGTGTCGTCGCGGCCGCGCAGCGCGCCCACCGCGAGCACCACGGCGTCGTGACCGGCGCGCAGGTCCGCCACGGTCAGGTCCACGCCGACCTCGCAGCCGGTCACGAACTTCGTGCCCTCGTCGCGCATCTGCGCCAGACGCCGGTCGAGGGCGGACTTCTCCATCTTGAACTCGGGAATCCCGTAGCGCATCAGCCCGCCGATGCGGTCGTCGCGCTCGTAGACGGTCACCTCGTGGCCCGCGCGGGTCAGCTGCTGCGCGGCGGCCAAACCCGCGGGGCCGGAACCGACCACGGCGACCCGCTTTCCGGTGTGCTCCTCGCTGATGCGCGGGGAGACGTAGGAGTTCTCCCAGGCGACCTCGGCGATGGTCTCCTCGACCCGCTTGATCGCCACCGCTCCCCCGGCATCGGGAGAAATCGCCAGCACGCAGCCGGCTTCGCACGGCGCCGGGCACAACTTGCCGGTGAACTCGGGGAAGTTGTTGGTCGCGTGCAGCCTGTCGCTGGCCATCTCCCACTGGCCGCGGCGGACCATGTTGTTCCACTCCGGGATCAGGTTGCCCAGCGGGCAACCCGCCGAACCCGAGTGGCAGAACGGGATTCCGCAGTCCATGCAGCGGGCGGCCTGGGTGGCGACCTGCGCGTTGCGGTCCTCGGTGGACAGCGCGGCGTAGACCTCGTGCCAGTCGCCCAGCCGCTCATCGGTGGGACGCTTCGGCGCGTCGGCCCGCGAGTGCTTCAGAAAACCCTTGGGGTCAGCCACGGGAAGCCTCCATGATCACCTCGTTGACGTCCCGGCCCTCGATCTTGGCCATCCGCATGGCGTCCAGGACCCGCTGGAAATCGCGCGGCATCACCTTGGTGAACGCCGCCGAACGCCGCGGCCAGTCGCCCAGCAGCGACGCGGCCACCGCCGAACCGGTCAGCTCGTGGTGCTGCCGCACGACCTCGTGCAGCCACTTGAGCTCCTTGGTGCTCAACGGCTTGAGGTCGACCATCGCGGTGTTCACCCGCACCGGATCCAGGTCCAGCACGTAGGCGATGCCACCGGACATGCCGGCACCGACGTTGCGGCCGGTGCCACCGAGCACGATCGCCCGGCCGCCGGTCATGTACTCGAAGGCGTGGTCACCGACGCCCTCGCAGACCAGCTGCGCACCGGAGTTGCGGACGCCGAAGCGCTCGCCGACCTGGCCGCGCAGGAAGATCTCACCGCTGGTCGCGCCGTAGCCGATCACGTTGCCCGCGATGACCTGGTCCTCGGCGCGGAACGCCGACTTCGGATCGGGGCGGACCACGATCCGGCCACCGGAGAGGCCCTTGCCGACGTAGTCGTTGGCGTCTCCGACCATGTCCAGCGTGACGCCGGAGGGCAGGAACGCGCCCAGCGACTGGCCGGCCGAACCCTCCAGCTCGACGTGGATGGTGTCCTCCGGCAGGCCGTCGCCGCCGAAGCGGCGGGACACCTCCGCGCCCAGCAGGGTCCCGACGGTGCGGTTGACGTTGCGCACCGGCAGCTGCAACCGGACCGGGCGGGCGTCCTCCAACGCCGCCTCGGCGAGCTGGATCAGCGTGCGGTCCAGCGCCTGGTCGAGGCCGTGGTCCTGCTCGCGCACCTTCCGGCGCACCGGCGAGTACGGGGTCCTCGGCTCGGCGAAGACCGGCTCCAGGTCCAGGCCCCGGGACTTCCAGTGCTGCACGGCGTTGTCGCGCCGCAGCGCCGAGACCTGGCCGATGGCCTCGTCCAGCGTCCGGAACCCCAGCTGCGCCAGGTGCTCCCGCACTTCCTGGGCGACGAACTCGAAGAAGTTCACCACGTGCTCGACCTGGCCGGTGAACCTCTTGCGCAGGTCCGGGTTCTGGGTCGCGACACCGACCGGGCAGGTGTCGAGGTGGCAGACGCGCATCATGATGCAGCCCTCGACCACCAGCGGTGCGGTGGCGAAGCCGTACTCCTCGGCGCCCAGCAGGGCGGCCACCACGACGTCGCGGCCGGTCTTGAAACCGCCGTCGCACTGCACCGTGATCCGGTCGCGCAGGCCGTTGAGCAGCAGCGTCTGCTGCGTCTCGGCCAGCCCGACCTCCCACGGCGTGCCCGCGTGCTTGAGCGAGGTCAGCGGCGCGGCACCGGTGCCGCCGTCGTGACCGGAGATCAGCACCACGTCGGCGTGCGCCTTCGACACGCCCGCCGCGACCGTGCCGACGCCGACCTCGCTGACCAGCTTGACGTGCACGCGGGCCTGCTCGTTGGCGTTCTTGAGATCGTGGATCAGCTGCGCCAGGTCCTCGATCGAGTAGATGTCGT